>JAZNOY010000023.1:0-174900 GCA_045589375.1 Acutalibacteraceae bacterium
GTGTAAGCGCGGCGACGCGTGTGCTAGGCTGTACTAATAGACCGAGGGCTTGACCTATTTTTTCGATTCTCGTCTTCTTTACTTGTTCAGTTTTCAGGGTGTGAGCATAAAAACAGTTTACTTGCGAGCTTCAAGTTTTGAAGCTCGCAGTTTTTTTGCATAAAAAAAGACACAGTCTATTTCGCCGAGTTCCGATAAGGCAGCATTTGTTTCTCAAACAAAAATCCCTGTATTATTGCCAAAAGCCTCGCAAGGCGGCAGCCTTGCTGTGTTTTATGGCTTCAATACAAGAAATTTTAATGTTTTACGAAACTGCGAAGCACTTTAAAATGAAAATTATGAGTGTAAGAAGAGAAAAAATCCCCGATATGCGTCAGCATTATCGGGGATTTTTGACGAATTATTGTGACAAAAGTTCACATTTTAAAGAAATACTTCCTTATTGGAACTCAGCGTCGACTGTGTCTTAATTTTTTTGATTTATTTACCGAATTTTTCCTCGTAGTTTTTGATACATTTTGCAATTACCTCGCGGGCAACTGCGGCATCGCTCGCATCGTTAACCAGGGTTTCTTTGTTTTCAAGCGTTTTATAAACCGAAAAGAAGTGCTGCATTTCGCGGGTAACATGCTCGGGCAATTCGGAAAGATTTTTAAATTCATTATAATTAGGGTCGTTAAAGGGTATGGCTATGATTTTTTCGTCCAATTTTCCGCCATCAAGCATAGAAATTATACCAATGGGGTAGCAACGAACGAGGCTCATACTGCTTATACCCTCGCTGCAGATAACAAGCGCGTCAAGTGGGTCGCCGTCATCAGAGAAGGTGCGGGGGATAAAGCCGTAATTTGCGGGATAGTGGGTAGAGGAATAAAGAATCCTATCAAGAATGAGCGCGCCCGTTTCCTTATCGAGCTCATATTTGTTTTTAGAGCCCTTTTCTATCTCAATCACCGCAATAAAATCATCGGGGGTTATGCGGGTGGGGTTGATATCGTGCCATATATTAGACATTTTTAAGCCTCCTTGAAGTCTATAAATCTATTATACAGCAATCGTTTTATAAAAATCAAGACTGAAGCGTTCTATATTTATAAAATTCTCCCTTTTTGGCCATCAGTTCATCCCATGTGCCGTATTCCACACAGCTGCCGTTTCTCATAACAGCAATTTTATCGGCGTTTTTGATGGTTGAGAGGCGATGTGCCACGATAAAGGTTGTTTTATCGTGGGTAAGATTATCAATAGCTTTTTGAATTTCCGCTTCGGTAGCAGAGTCGAGAGCACTTGTTGCCTCGTCAAAGATGATAACATCGGGGTTGCGGATAATGGCTCTCGCGATGGAAATTCTCTGCCTTTGGCCGCCCGAAAGCTTATCGCCGTGCTCACCGATAGAGGTATCAAGCCCGTGGGGAAGTGATGAGATAACATCGGTAAGGTTTGCCGCTTCGATAACCTCGCGAAGCTGCTTTTGCGAAATGTTGGTTGTGCCGTAGGTTATGTTATCTCTAACAGTTCCGCTAAAGAGAATAGTGTTTTGCGGAACGACCGCAATATGCTTTCTATATGAGCGCAAATCTAAACTTTTTGAATCCTTGCCGTCTATATACAGGCTTCCCTTTGTCGGCGAGAAGAAGCCGATTACCATATTAATAATGGTGCTCTTTCCCGAACCCGATTCACCGACCAGCGCTATGGTTTCGCCCTTTTTAACGTGGAGATTGAGGGTGCTTAAAACGTGTCTGTCGGGCTCGTCGGGGTAGCAAAACTCTACGTCTTTAAATTCATATTCGCCAGAAACCGTTTTAAGCTTTTCGCGACCGCGGTAATCCTCAACGTCGCGCGAGGAAAGGATTTCGCCTATCGACATAATGCTTTCAGTGCCCTTGGTTATTATTGGGAGCATACCGATGGTGGCGGTCACTCGGCCGAGGAGCGAAGTGAAATAGGTTTGATAAAGCGAAATATCTCCGATTTCAATATTTCCTTTCATAGCAAGAAAAACCGAAACACAAAGGCATAAAATTTGAAACGCGTTAAACACAACCCAATTTACCGAGCCAAAGCCTGCTTGAATTATATCAAGGCGATAACCTGTTTCGGCAACGCTCGTAACATGGCTTGTGAGGGTTTTGATTTCCTTGTTTTCGGCAGCGTGAGCGCGGGTTATGGGGACGAGCTCCACCATATCCATAACCTTGGCAGAGGTGTTTTCGATTTCCTTTCGAAACCAGCGGTTGTTTTCGCGCATTTTATTTCTAAAGGGCATCATCGTGAGCGCCGCCACGGGAATGGTCAGCAGAAAAACGGCAAAAACTATAAAGCTTTTGCTAATAACAACGGCAATAGTGATAGAGGCACTGAGCACAACATCTAAAAGGGTGTTGAAAACCTGACTTGAGAGATTTTCAACGGCCTCAACATCGCGCATAACCTTTGATTGAATTTTGCCCGATTGCATTTCCTTGTGAAAGGAAATAGAAAGCTGTTGAAGCTTTCGAATCATGGCGCCGCGAAGCCCTGCCTCAACATTTCGGCGGGCAACGCTAAAATATTTAATGTGCAAAATATGAAAGGGAACATTTATAAGCAAAAGCAATACCGCCGCGCAGACATTATATATGATTTGTGCTTTCAGGTCATCCGGCTTGGAAACGGCAAGATTAATAAGATTTGCCGTTATAATCGGAAGCACCCAAACGGGCAGATTTTTTATAACGAAAAACAGACTTGAAAGCAGCAACTCTCCCCAATGCGCCTTGTAAAGCCGCAGGAGAATTTTAAAAGCTCCGCCTTTTTTCTCGGTGTAGGTTTTAATAAAATCTTTTTCTTCGCGAGAAATTTCTTTTTCGCTGAAGTGTGAGTTTTTATGTTTGTCAGGGTTTTCTTTTAACATAACCGTCACCTCAGGGGGATTAATTCTGCTTTCATTATATAAACATATTTTTAAAAAACAACCCTTTTGAAAAAGTGTTTCAAAAATTTTTTGTTTTTCGCTCTTGCCCTTATTATCTAAATTTCAAAAAGGAGTTTCCCTAATTTTTGAAAGGCCTGAGCCTAAAAGTTGTCATTTCAAGGGGAATATGATATAATAACTTTAAACCCACGGCGGTGGAACGCCGCGGAAATGCTGACGCATTTGAAAATCTGTAGATTTTCGTTTAAAAACATTGTATCATTAAAACTGCCGTGCTGCGACACGGCAACTGCTTCGCAGCTTCAAAGGCTTTCGCCTTTGGTTTTATGATATAATAAATATAAATTAAAGCGAGGAGGGGACTTTGTGACAGAAAATAACGAAGCTTTAAAGACTGTAGACGGCGAAAGTTCTAATTATCATAAACCCAAAGAGCGTTTTGATATGCAAAAAAAGGACATAGCTTTTCTCGTGACAGCACTGCTTTTGTCAATTTTTTTGGTGGCGTTCGGCTTTTTTGGCGGACTTAATATCGGCTTTAGCGTGACGGCGGCTCTGCTTTTTATCGCTTCAAGCCTTTACCTCAAGGGCTCGGGTGGTAAAGCGACCCCCTTTTCTGCCGTTTGCGCGGTGCTATCGGTTTTGCTTTTGGCAAATTTCTCGATAACCTCAGGGGGTGCCGTGAGATTTTTCTCCTTCTTGGGCATAGCGGGGCTATGGCTCATTTGGTTTACCTCGCTTTCGCAAAAAGCGGCAGAGCTTAAAGAGATAAAAGTTTTTCGCAGCATATTTTTGCCGATAAGCGATGTTGCGGCGCCGAATTTTATAACCCCTATAACCTCTGCCTTTTCGGGCGAGGACCTACGAAAAAAGGCGATAACAAAAGCGCTTTTAGGCGTGGCGCTGGCGCTTCCGGTGCTGCTTTTATTGGTGCCGCTGCTGATGTCGAGCGATGTGGCATTTTCAGCACTCGTTGAAAGCGCGGTTGATAACTTGGCGAAAGCGGCAATCAGAATTGTTTTGGGCGTAATAGTTGCGTTTTTTGTTATAGGCTATTTTGTTCCGATGGCAAAAATCGATTATACATATCCGAGTGTCAACGAAAAAAAGAAGGTCGATAATGTTATTATAATTGCTTTTTTATCGGTGATTTCCGCGGTATATCTCGTTTATTTGTTTTCTCAACTTGCGTATTTTTTCAGCGCCTTCAGCAGCATTTTGCCCGAGGGCTATAGCTTTACCGCGGCGGATTATGCGCGCAGAGGCTTTTTCGAGATGTGTGCAATAGCGCTTATAAATTTTATTTTGATATACGGTTGCTTGCTGCTTGGCTCAAAGAAAAATTCAAAAATTTCTGTAGCGATACGCTCGCTTTGCAGCTTTATCGGCGCTTTTTCGCTTATGATTATTGCGACTGCCGCCTCTAAAATGGTGCTTTATATTAAGCGCTTCGGTATGACCGAGCTTCGAATAACAACCAGCGCGTTTATGCTGTTTTTAACGGTTGTGTTTTTTGTGCTCATCGCGCGACTGCATATAAAAAACGCCCCGATTATTAAAACGGCAATTATAACCGCGGCCGTGGTGCTTATCGCCTTGGGAACGATTAATGTTAACGCGGTGGTTGCGGATTATAACTACCGCGCTTATAAAAACGGCAAGCTTCCAAGTCTTGATGTTGAGGAGTTTTACACCGTGGGGGACGAGGGCGTGCCTTATCTCACAATGCTTGCGGAGTCGGGCGAGCCGCAAATCGCCAAGCGCGCGAGGGCGCTGCTTTCCGATATAATTTATTATGAGGAATATTACGACGGTGAATTCACCTTAACCGAGAGCAAGGAGATTTATAAGATTTCCGCGATTAAACAAACTAAGCTTTACGGGTGGCGGCTTTCCTATGATAAGGCCATAACGGCACTTGATAAATATATCGCCGAGCACCCCGAAGCACTTGAATTTCCTTATGAAACAGAACAATATTAAATAACAAAAAGCCCACGGTTCGCCGTGGGCTTTTAATTATTCACAAGAATAAAATCAATCTGCTAAAAGCAATCTGCGGAAGGCCTTAACCTTCAAAAGCAGGAATGCGCCAATCGAGGTGATAACGAGCTCGGGGAGCATATAAAGGCCGTTATAGCAAAGAGAATAAAGCCAAGGACTGCTCCACTCGCACCATATATCAAAAATAACGGCGCCCGAAATAAAGTGGCAAACAAAGCGAAGCGCTACCGCAAGAATAACACCGAACAAAATGCCTAAAGCCCCGCGCTTTGCAAAAATTCCTGCGATACCCAAAACGGTAAAGGCGAGAATATAATCAATTATAATGGCAGAAACTAAAGCGGGAGTCGTCAGTCCCCAAGTAAACAAGCCGCCTACCGAAATGGCAAGGTAGAGCTGAACGAGCGAATAAACAAAAGCGGTGCCGAAGCCCCAACCAATGCCGTAGCAGCAAGAGATAAGCACTATCGGAATCATTGATAGAAGGGTAACCGAGCCGCCGAGAGGCATCTGAATGATGGGAATTTCGCTCAGAACGGTCGCGAGGGCAAGCATAATGGCGCTTACCGTGATTTTCTTAATGTCGTTTTTCATAAAATTACATCCTTTCTTTTACCTGCAAACCGGAGAAAACAAAAAACCGCACTTCCACGGGGAAATGCGGCAATAGGCTTTATTTTCCTACGGCGGCATTATCCGCATCAGGTTATAGGTCGAAACCATAGCAAAAAGCGGGTTTCCTCTCAGCCTGAGTTTCATCAAGCTCCCTTTTGATAGTGTAACGATAGCACAATTTTTTGTGTTTGTCAACAAGTTTTTCACAAAAGGGGTAAATTATGAACAAATTGTAAACAATAATAAAAACTCGTTGAGAAAGGCCTTAAAATATACTATAATGGGCTTAAATGGGGTAATTTGTTAAAATCTCCAATTTTAAAAAATAAAGCATATCGGGAGGTGCTTATAATTGGCTTTAAAAATTGCGCTTACAGTTGCGTCAGCCGCAGAAATTCCGTCTTGGTTTGCGGTTGTGATGGGCATAGGAACTGTGTTTACAGGTCTTATTTGCCTTGTTATCATTTGTAAAATTTTAGGTGCAGTAAGCGGTGCTAAGAAGGCAGAGGAAAAGAAGGCTTTCAACCCGCCCGCAACGGTGACCGAAACACAAATAAACAACCGCGAGGAAATTATTGCGGCGGTTACGGCGGTTTGCGCCGAGAATATGGGCAAGGATGTTTCCGCGCTCAGAGTTGTTTCCTTTAAAAAACTTTAATAAACATAAAATAGAGAGGTAATAAAAATGAAAAAATATAAAGTAACCGTAAACGGCACAGCTTATGAAATAACCCTTGAGGAGATTGATGCCGCAGCAGCAGCTACTCCTGCTCCCGCTGCAGCTCCTGCAGCAGCACCCGCTCCGGCAGCGGCTTCGGGCGGTCAAACCGTTACAAGCCCTATGCCCGGCACAATTCTTTCAGTAAATGTTCAAAACGGCGCTTCGGTTAAAAAGGGCGATGTTTTGATGATTCTTGAAGCAATGAAGATGGAAAACGAAATAATGGCTCCTTGTGACGGCGTGGTTTCTTCGCTCGTATCAAAGGGCGCTTCGGTTGAAACCGGTGCGGCGCTTTGCGTTATTGCATAAGAGGTAAAGAGAATGTTAGTTGATAAGCTATTAGAATTTTGCGAGACCACGGGTTTCTATGCCTTTATCGGAAACTTTTCTGAATATTGGGGAAATCTCGCAATGATAGCAGTTTCTCTGCTTCTTTTGTGGCTCGCTATTCATAAAAAATTTGAACCGCTGTTGCTTGTTGGCATAGCCTTTGGTATGCTTCTTACAAACCTTCCCGGTGCTAATATGTATAACGGTGCGCTCTGGACCGAGTTTATGACCGAGGGTAGCGCGCACTATCACGACTATGGCAACATTTTGGCAAACGGCGGCTTGCTCGATTATCTTTATATAGGTGTTAAAACCTGTATTTATCCCTGCCTTATCTTTATAGGCATCGGCGCGATGACCGATTTCGGACCGCTTATTTCAAACCCCAAATCACTGCTTTTGGGCGCCGCGGCTCAAATTGGTATATTTGTTACATTTTTAGGCAGTATTGCGCTTGGCTTCCCTCAAACCGCCGCCGCTTCTATCGGTATTATCGGCGGTGCTGACGGTCCTACCGCAATTTATACTACATCCCTTTTGCACCCCGAGCTATTAGGTCCGATTGCGGTTGCGGCATATTCGTATATGGCGTTGGTTCCCGTTATTCAGCCGCCCATTATGAAGCTGCTCACAACCAAAAAAGAGCGCGTTATCGTTATGAAGGAAATGCGCGCGGTTAGCAAAAAGGAAAAGATTGTTTTCCCGATTGTAGTTACTATTTTCGTATCTCTGCTCGTTCCATCTGCGGCTCCGCTTATCGGCTGTCTTATGCTCGGAAACCTCTGGAAAGAATCGGGCGTTTGCGAGCGTCTTTGCAAGACCGCACAAAACGAGCTTATGAATATTGTTACCATTTTCCTCGGCATTTCGGTTGGTGCTACCGCAACGGCGGATACCTTCTTAAATGTTGAGCGCAGAACGGTTACAATTGCGGGCAACAGCATAGAAATGCTCCGCCTTCCCACTGTTGAAATAATCGTTATGGGAGTAGTTGCCTTTGGCGTTGCAACGGCTTGCGGCGTTTTGTTTGCTAAGTTTATGAATCTTTTCACCAAGAATAAGATTAATCCGCTAATCGGCTCTGCAGGCGTTTCGGCAGTTCCTATGGCGGCGCGTGTTTCGCAGGCTGTAGGTCAGAAGGAGAATCCCTCGAACTTCCTGCTTATGCACGCTATGGGACCGAATGTTGCAGGCGTTATCGGCTCGGCTATTGCGGCAGGCGCGCTTATTGCACTATTTGGTTAATAGTTACGAGTATTATAGTGCAAGAGCAAATCCACCTTTCTAAAATTTAACGGAGGATAAAAATGGCTAAAAAACCTTTATTTATAACAGATACTATTCTGCGTGACGCCCATCAGTCTCAGGCGGCAACAAGAATGAGAATAGAGGATATGCTTCCCGCCTTAGAAAACCTTGATAAAATCGGCTATTGGTCGGTTGAGTGCTGGGGCGGAGCGACCTTTGATTCTTGTATGCGCTTTTTAAACGAGGACCCGTGGGAGCGTTTGCGCACCATTAAAAAGCATATGCCCAACACCCGTTTGCAGATGCTTTTCCGCGGTCAAAACATTTTAGGCTATAAGCATTATGCCGACGATGTTGTTGACGCATTTGTTAAAAAATCAATTAAAAACGGCATTGATGTTATCCGTATTTTTGATGCGCTTAACGACCCGCGAAATCTTGAGCAGGCAGTTAAATCCTGCAAGGAATACGGCGGAATTTGCGAGGCGGCAATCAGCTATACAATAAGCCCTGTTCATAATGAGGATTACTTTGTTTCACTTGCAAAAACCCTTGAAAATATGGGCGCTGATGTTATCTGCATTAAGGATATGGCAAATCTGCTTTTGCCCTATGATGCATTCTCGCTTGTTAAGAAGCTTAAGGAAAATGTTAAATTGCCGATTCATCTTCACACCCATAATACTACGGGCACCGGTGATATGACCTATCTTATGGCGGCTGAGGCGGGCGTTGATATAGTTGACTGTGCGCTCTCTCCCATGGCAAACGGCACTGCAAACCCCGCAACCGAGGCGCTTGTTGCAACTCTTAAGGGCACCGAGCGCGATACAGGGCTTGACCTTGAAAAGCTATCAGGGGTTGCCACCCACTTTAGAGCGGTTGCTGACAAGATGAAGGCCGAGGGCACGCTTGACCCCAAGGTGCTTAATGTTGACGCTAAAACCCTTATTTATCAGGTTCCCGGCGGTATGCTTTCAAACACCATTTCTCAGCTTAAGCAGGCGGGAAAAGAGGATAAATATTACGATGTTTTAGCAGAGGTTCCGAGAGTTCGTGAGGATTTCGGTTATCCTCCGCTCGTAACTCCCACGAGCCAAATCGTAGGCACTCAGGCCGTAATGAATGTTATTTCAGGCGAAAGATACAAGATGGTTCCCAAGGAATCAAAGGCGCTTTTGCGCGGTGAATACGGCCGCCTTCCTGCTCCCGTTAATGAGGAGGTTCGCAAAAAAGCAATCGGCGACGATAAGGTTATTGATTGCCGTCCCGCAGACCTGCTTGAGCCCGAGCTTATGAGCTATGCAAAGGAAATGAAGGAAAAGGGCATCGGCAAGTGCGAGGAGGATGTGTTAAGCTACGCACTTTTCCCCGCAGTTGCAGAAAAATTCTTTGCCGTGCGCGATAAAGTGCCCGAGGATGAGAACGCCGTTCGCGAGTTAATCGTTGAAGACCTTTCTATTTAAGACTATACCCCTGTTGAATACAGGGGTATTTTTCATTTGTGGAATATATTGCAAAAAATAAACAAAAATTTATCTTTTCAAAAGCGCTTAAAATGGTATTATTACCTTGTAAAAATATGGGCTTTTCTAAGGTGACAAGAGTAATCCGCCCGAGCCTCAAGGGCGCATATTTCGTATCTTTTCACCCAATTTATTCTTGCAAGGCTTTTTCTGTGCAAACAAGGAGGAAAAAATGTTCAAATTAATTGAAAATTTCGATGTTCACAACAGTGAAATGCAACCCTATTCGGTTCAAAACGAGCGCTATTCCCGCTATGTTCATAACTTCGGTTATATAAAGGACGGCGCGTATGTTATCAACTGTAATGCGGGCAAGCATTATTTTAAAATGCCTTATATTAAGGATTTTGATATAAGTCTTGATGTTCGCTTTGATAGGCCGCTTAAATATTATTCGGCCTGCACCGTTAACTTTAGTTATGATAGAATCGAGCGCAAGGGACTTTGCGTTAGGGTTATGTATGAGCCGGCAAAGGAAATGATAGAGCTTCGTCTATCAAGAATTAACGGCGAAGAAATCCAAAGCATAGATACCCACATATTTAACCACGAAGGCTTTGAAATGGGCAAATATTATCCGCTCAAGGTATCGGTTAAGGGGGATAAGTGTAGGGTTGATTTCTATGAGCAGACTCACGAATTCACCCTGCCCGAGAGAAGCGCAGGCCTCGTTGGAATCCTTAAGGATATAGGAATAGGCGAGATGCTTGTTAAAAATGTCTGCATTGAAAGCGATGAAACTCCCGAAAAGGAAAACGTTTTTGAAAAGCAGTTTTTAGCACCCGGCTATGATACCGATGGCCACCCCTATAATCTTGATATTAAGGCAAACAAATACCAAAACGGCCTTTATGAGATAGAGTTCGATATGTATGGCGGCGTTGAACACACAAAGCCGAAATTAGACCCCAAGGTTGATTCTTGGCCGGTTAGGAACGAAAAGCTTATTGACCCGTATATCCGATTTATAGGTGACTGTGAGAGCGAGAAGCTCTTTATTAAAAACGGCGAGCTTACTTTTGTTGATTTAATCAGCCCAAACTCTGCTCAAATGAAGGAGTTTATGAACGGCTTTGAAGCGGGAACTCGCGAAAACCCGTTTAAGAGATACTATTATACATATCACCTTGACGATATTAAATATTTCGTTTTCGGTTATGAGTATATAAGAAATTTCCACAATGCTTCACTTGGTGACAGAAGCGAGTTTGTTTTTGATATGGATGAAAAGCTCGTTTATTACGGCAGACCGCTATCTGATACCGTTTCGGTTGCTGTTCGTTCGAGCGAGGACAAGGCTCTTGCTAAAGAGGTAGAGGCGCTTGATTTTGCACGGCTTGATAAAATGCCGAGCGAAACTGCCGAGCGGCTTGAATTTGATTACTACGCAAAAGCGGTAGAGCATATCAAAGGAAACCACTATTTCTTAAACACCGAAACCCCGCAGTTCAACATTGCAATTAATCATAGACTCGAAGGCAAAAACTTTAATTTCAAGCTTTATCTTGCCGATGCTTTTCATAATAAGCTCTCGGTTTTGAAGCCTAAAAATGTAAGCTCGAAAGCAAACGAATTCGGCACAACAACGGTTAGTATTGATGTTTCCCTAAAGAAGCTTCCGCAAAATGTTTATCATATTATTACCGAGTGCTATAGGGGTGAAAAGCAGGTATTCTGCCATCATTCCGCATTCGAGGTTATTGATAGAAGCGGCTCGCTTTCTCCGCAAGAGAGTGCGGGACTTCCGATGATTCACACGACCGACGGCTCGGATAGTGCCGAGCTTCAGTGGAGCATAAAGCCCGATAATAACCTTGTGCATTATACAAACCTCATTTTCGTAACGCCTCCGCTATGCGAAATTATCGAGCCTTGGAAGCTGCTCAAGCTTTATAATCGAAAGATAGCAACTTGGCTTACAAAGCGCGGCGCGGCTGACCCGAGCTACCAAAACTTTGAGAAAACCATTAAGAATATTGACTACCTAAATTATAAGTTCCCCAAAATTGAGGATAGCCCCTTCTATTATAGAATGGATTTGTTTGCAGACCGTCTTTATGTTTCTAATTGGGTTAGAGAAACCTATGATGAATTTGCAAGGCTTAATCCGCAGTATAAGCTTGAGCCGTTGCCCGAAAAGATTTATAGTAAGGCGTTTTTGGCTCGCTTTAATTGCTGCTTTGATGAGTGGACTCATTTTATAAATGCAAAAATGGCAGAGGCCTTCCGCGAGCAGTGGGCAGAGGTTAAAAAATGCAATCCTGATATCAAGCGCTTTAGCTACGGCCCCTTTAACCCCTATGCCGCAAATGTTATCGGTGCCGAGGCGGTTAAATGGTTCGGCTTTGAAAATAAGGATTTGGGCGAGTTCTTCGATGGCTTCTTGCAGTTTGAGGATTACCCCTTTGTTTGTTCTTATCCAACGAGCTACAGCGCGTGGACAATGGCAACCGTTAAAACCCTATCCCCCGATGTTCGCATTTCACCCGAAATGTATGATTCGTTCGAGGCGGGCTGTCCTGATGGCTGGGTGGCATACGCTAACCCACCGCTATCTGTGAGCAATCAGAGACCTTGGCATACGATTACTCAGGCTTATGAGTATTTGTTTAATTCGGTTTATTTCAGGGAGGGCAAGTTCAAATATTGGAACGATGAAGCATTTATGATGTATAAGCCCTATAATTTCGAGCCGCGTGAGCGCTGGAATATGTTCGTTGAGTCTTGGTATAAATTCCTTCAGAATAAGCCGCTTAAGCCCGCGGGCAAAACTGTTGCGTTCTTATATAGACCGCACGAATCGGATGATAAATTCGAGCTCGAGAAGGACACCTTCTATAATGCCTGCGAAGCGGGAATGTATTATATCTATGATGCTCTTCGTCAAAGCGGACTTCCTGCCGGCTTCTTAACCGAGAGTCTTGACGGCATTACCGAAAAGAAGGTTGATATGCTCGTGCTTCTAAGCACTCGTTCGATGACTCGTGCCGAAATTGATAAGGTTAGAACGCTTCATAAGAAGGGCGTTAAGCTCTTTGCCGTGAGCGAGGTTGAAGGCCTTGAGGACATTTTCGGCGTTAAGCGCGAGGAAAAAAGAGCTACACCGCGCTTCCTCATATCCGACACTAAGCGCGAGAATGTTTTTCCGAAGGAAGCCGAGTTTAAGTATGTTGCCAATGGCGCTCGTGAGCTTATAAAAACCGATGTCGAAGGTGTTGCAATGCTCTTTGCAAACGATGGCGCGGCACTCTTTAACGCTTCGCTTTCATCTGTCGGAATGGATACCTTCTTAAAAATCGTTATAGAGGGCGCTCAGGTCAACATAAGCGAGGTAATAAAGGAAGAAACCGAAGGTCTTTTAAAGGCAATGGTATCTCCCGAGGTTACGGCAGAGGATAAGTGCGGCGTAAACCTCTTTGTTACTGAAAAGGGCGAAACGGCATTACTGCTTACCGACTATACCCCATATAACAGCAAGGCGGATAAAACCGTTACGGTTAAGCTTAAGAAGGCGGTTAAATCGGTTAGCTGTATAAGCGACGACACTCGCAAAATGACCTTCATTTATGAAGGCAAAAAGATTAAAGGCTTTGAAATAGATATAAAAGCACGCGAATCGTTGCTTTTGAAGCTTAAATAATAAAAAACCCTTGGAATTGCTTTTAAAAGCGTTCCAAGGGTTTTATTTTTATATTCTTGCTGCGCCGCAGTCTCTTGCGGCCTTCGCCACCGCCGCGGCAACGGCCGTGGCTATGCGGTTGTCAAACGCAGGGGGGAGGATGTAATCCTCGCAAAGCTCGGTATCTCGGACTAAAGCGGCGAGAGCAAACGAGGCGGCAGTTCGCATTTGGGCCGTTATATCGCCTGCTCTAACATCAAGAGCGCCTCTGAAAATGCCGGGAAAGGCTAAAACATTGTTGATTTGGTTGGGGTAATCACTGCGCCCCGTGCCAACAACTCTTGCGCCGCCCAAGGCCGCTTCCTCGGGCATAATTTCGGGCACGGGATTAGCCATTGCAAAAACTATTGAGTCGGCGGCCATTTTAGATATATCCTCGGCCGATAGAATGTTAGGCGCCGAAACGCCTATGAAAACATCGGCGCCAATAAGCGCTTTCTTGATATCGCCTTTAAACAAATCTGGATTGGTTTTGGCTGCGAGTGCCTTGTGCGCGGGGGAAAGAGCCTCGTCATCGCGGGCTAAGGCTCCCGCTTTATCGCACATAATAATATTTTTAACGCCGAGGGAAAGCAGATGCTCTGCGATAGCGGTGCCCGCAGCACCTGCGCCGTTTATAACGCACTTTATCGAGGCAATATCCTTTTTGACAAGCCTTAAGGCGTTTATAAGTGCCGCTGCAACAACTATTGCGGTGCCGTGTTGGTCATCGTGGAAAACGGGAATATCGCAAACTTCCTTTAACCGCCGTTCAATCTCAAAGCAGCGGGGAGCGGCTATATCCTCAAGATTAATGCCGCCGAAGCTGTCCGAAAGCAGTGCCACCGTTTTAACAAATTCGTCTATATCCTGCGTTTTTATGCAAAGGGGAAAGGCGTCGATATCGGCAAATTCCTTAAAGAGAGCGCATTTGCCCTCCATAACGGGCATTGCGGCCGAGGGGCCTATATCACCAAGTCCCAAAACGGCCGAGCCATCGGTTATAACGGCGATAAGATTGTGTCTTCTTGTAAGCTCATAGGCTTTATCGGGGCAATCGGCTATCTTAAGACATGCCTCGGCAACCCCCGGAGTATATGCAAGCGATAGCGCGTGGCTGTCCTTAATTTCGGTGCGGGATATAACCTCGATTTTACCTTGCCATTTTAGGTGCGCTTCAAGCGCTTCTTTTTTTATATCCATAATTTTCTCCTATCTGAAAGGCCTTAAGCTGCCATCAAGAATTAAGCGGCGTAAAACACGGTAATTATAATATTCCTGCGCTTCATTTTCAAAAAAAGCGGTGAGCAAAAGCTCGGGATTAATGTTATCACAGGGCGAGGCGGGCAGGGTGATTTTAAGAACTGTTGCGCCGTCGCACGAAAGTTCAAAGCGCTTGATTTTTTCGCGAAGCTCGAGCGTTTTCATGCCGCCGCGCTTGGTTTTTTTCTCGACTAAAATACTATCGCTTTTTAAAAATTCCTCGAGCGGCGCTAAAAGCGCACCGCCGTCGTCAAAGCAAACCTCATAGTCGGCAAATGCCACCTCGCCGAGCTTGGCTTCGGGCTCAAAGCACTCTAAGAAGCGAATGCCGCAGGGGGCTTGAGCGTTGAGCCTTTCGAGAATTTCCGATACGCAAAGGTCTTCCCTTGTGAGCCTAAACTCCATAATTTCATAAAGGCTTTCGTGACCGAGCGAAAGCGGGAGCGCAAAGGTTATATAAATGTGGGGATTAAAGCCCTCGGTTACCCAAAGCGGAAGCTCGGCTCGGCGTAAAACGCGGGACATAAAGCGCGTCATATCAAGGTGTGAGGTGAAGCGCAAAAGTCCTGTTTTTTCATATAAAACTCTAATGCTTTTCAAAACAAACACCCTTTCCGAAAGCATTTGCGCCGCAGCCTGCACATTTTTCTCGGCAGTTCTTGGTGGTCTTTTCCTCGTGCGCGAGAAGATTTTCGCGAATTAGAAAATCCTTTGTTACGGCATAGTCGAGGTGGTCCCAAGGCATAATTTCCTCAAAAGACCTTGTGCGGTTGGCGTAAAATTCGGGCGAGAGCCCACATTCCTCAAAGGCTTCAAGCCAAGCCTCAAGATTAAAGCATTCGTCCCAGCCGTCGAAGCGACAGCCCTTTAAAAACGCCGATTTTATAACCTTGCCGAGCCTGCGGTCACCGCGGGCAAAAACGCCTTCAAGGAAGCTTGTTTTGTTTTCGTGATAGTTAAAGGTTATCTTTCGGCTTTTTATGTTATCCTTGAGCAGCTGCTGGCGGCGCATCATTTCCTCGCGCGTGATTTGCGGCTCAAATTCAAATGGGGTAAACGGCTTTGGCACAAAGTTAGCTACACTTATTGTAACATTAACCGCCTTGCCGCGAGGGCGCTCTTCGAGCGAATAATATAGGTCAACGATTTTTTGAGCGAGCTCGGCAATTCCTATAATATCCTCATCGGTTTCGGTGGGAAGCCCCATCATAAAATATAGCTTTACCGAGGTGTAGCCACCCAAAAATGCGGTGCGGCAGCTTCGCAAAATTTCCTCCTCGGTCACATTCTTGTTTATAACATCGCGAAGCCGCTGAGTGCCCGCTTCGGGCGCAAAGGTGAGTCCGCTTTTGCGAATTTTGTTGATTTTTTCAAGTAAGGAAGCCGAAAAATTATCAATTCGCAGCGAGGGCAGGGAAAGGCTCACGCCGTCACACTCGCTCCAAGAAAGCATATCCTCGAGCATACCCTCAAGCGCGGTATAATCGCTTGTTGAAAGGCTTGAAAGGGACAATTCGTCATATCCCGTGTTTTTGCAAAGCGCTCGCGCTTGGGCGTTTATAACCTCGGGCGATTTTTCGCGAACGGGGCGGTATATGTAGCCTGCTTGGCAAAAACGACAGCCTCTGATACAGCCTCTGAAAATCTCCTGCACAGCGCGGTCGTGAACAATCTCAATATAAGGAACAACGAATTTATCGGGATAATAGCTTTTATCCAAATCTCGCTCAATAACCTTTTTAATCTTTTTGGGTGCCGTGCCTTTAGGGGTTATCGAGGCGATAGTTCCGTTTTCGTTATAGATAATATCGTAAAGCGAGGGAACATAAACGCCCTCAATTTGCGCGGCGCGCTCTAAAAACTCTTTTTTAGTGCCGCCTGCTGCCTTTATCTCTTTATAGAGGTCAATCACCTGAAGGTCAACCGTTTCGCCCTCACCTAAAAAGAAAATATCAACAAAATCGGCGAGCGGCTCGGGGTTGCAGGTGCAAGGACCGCCCGCAACAACTATGGGGCTAAGGGCGTCGCGCTCACGAGCTTCGAGCGGTATTCCCGCAAGCGAGAGCATAGAAAGCACATTTGAATATGAAAGCTCATATTGAAGCGTGAAGCCGATAAAATCAAAATCCTTAATATAATCGCGGCTTTCGAGCGCAAAAAGAGGGATTTGATTATCGCGCATAACCTTTTCAAAATCCACCCAAGGCGCAAAAACGCGCTCGCACCAGATATCCTCGCGTTCATTAAAGAGCGAGTAGAGTATTTTCATACCCAAATGCGACATACCGATTTCATAGGTATCAGGGAAGCAAAAGGCGAAACGAATGTCAACCTTTGAGCTATCCTTAATAACGCTGTTTACCTCGCCGCCCGAGTAGCGACCGGGCTTTTGAACGGTTAAAAACAGTTGTTCAAGCTTGTTATTATTCATATAAAACTCCCAAAAAACATATATATAATAATTCTACACGAAGCGGCATAAAACTGCAACGCTTTTATTTAATAAAATTAATAAAAAATTCTTTTATTTGTGAGAGATATATGCTATAATCTATTATGTATATGTATGTCTTTAAAAGGGAGGAGTAGCCGTGAAAATAAAAAGTATACTTTGCGTCGTGCTTTCGCTTTTAATATGCGCCGTTTTTTGCGGCTGTGACCTTTTTGCCGCCGATGCAGAGCTGCTTATAACCCCGCCCGAGCTTACGGGGGATATGTATCCTATCGGTGAGGCGATTAAACAAAGCGCAGGGGGCGATTATGTCCTCAAGCACCCAACTATGGGCGATAGGCGTTCGGCCGTTATTATGGAGGATATTAACTCAGATGGTGCGCTTGAAGCCTTCGCTTTCTATAGCACCAGTGAAGACGAGCTTATAAATATGCATATAAATTTAATATCTGCCGAGTCGGGCGAGTGGAAATCGGTTGCCGAGCAGGCAATAGTGGCGTCGGGCGTTGAGATGGTCGATTTTGCCGATATTGATACCGATGGAACAAAGGAGATAATCGTCGGCTGGGAGATTTACGGAAGCCTCGAAAAGCAGTTGAGCGTTTTTTCTTATGTTGACGGTGTCTTTTCCCAAAGGCTCAACCAAAAATATACCAGCTTCTTGTGCTGTGACCTTGACCAAAACGATGAGAACGAGATATTTATTCAGTATCTTGATGCTCAAAATGCAACCAACACTGCGATGCTTTTCAATCTCGTTGAGGAGGGTGCGCAGAAAACGGCAGGCTGTATGCTCGATGGGGCGGTTAAATCGGTTCAAAGTGTTACCCTCGGCACACTTTCAACAGGTCAAAAAGCACTGTTTATCGATGAGATTAAGGGCGTCGGTGCCATAACCGAGGTGCTTTATTTATCAAAGGGCGAGCTTGTCAATCCGCTTTTGGAGGGCGAAGCCATTTTTGAAAACAGCAAAACGCTTCGCGCCGCGGCGCTTTACAGCAAGGATATTAATGAGGACGGTATAATCGAAATCCCCGTTTCCTCGCCGCTTCCCAATGCCGATGGAACGAGTGAGGCGTTATACTATACGAATTGGTGTAGCTTTAACGGCGATACGCTCACTCAAAAGCTTGTCACCATCGTCAATACGGTTGATAGGTATTATATAGAGGTCCCCGCCGCGTTCGTAGGGAAAATTGCGGTAGGCAAGAACTTGGATAAGCATAGCAGAACGATATACTCCTATAATCCCGAGGAAAATACGGTAGGTGAGCGCTTGGCCACCATTTCGGTTGTGACCGAAAAGAGCTTTGACGATAAGAAAATGCTCAAGCTCGGCGCTCGCGGGGAGGATATTTTTGCAGCTGAGCTCAATCGAGTGGAGGGCGGCAATAACATAACCGAAAAGGCAATTGAGGATGCCTTTAAACTTATAGAGGAATAGGTAGATGAGATGAAGAGAATTTTAATTGTTGAGGATGAGGCGGCAATCCGCGAATTTGAAGCGATAAATCTGCGCCGCGTGGGCTACGAGGTTGTTGAAGCGGCTTCAGCTGAGGAGGCGCTCGAGATATATGATAGCGACCTTGGGGGCTTCGATATTGCACTTTTAGATGTTATGATGCCGGGAATGGACGGCTTCTCGCTTTGTAAGGAGCTTCGCCGCCGCAGCGATTCTATCGGAATCATTATGCTAACCGCAAAATCGCAGGAGATGGATAAGATAAGCGGCCTTATGATAGGGGCAGACGATTATGTAACCAAGCCCTTCAGCCCAACCGAGCTGCTCGCCCGCGTCGACTCTCTTTGTCGTAGAGTGGGGCTAAACACCAATGCGGCGTCACCCTCAAATGAAATAAAAATTGGTGATTTCACCCTTGATTTGCGCCGCAGAACGCTTATGAAGCAGGGCAAAAATATTGAGCTTACGCAGGTTGAGTTTCAAATGGTCGAATATTTCTTCACCCACCCCGATACCGCACTTGGAAGACACGATATTTTGGTCAAGGTTTGGGGCGAAAATTACTACGGCGAGGAAAAAATCGTCGATGTTAATATAAGAAGACTTCGTATGAAGATTGAGCAAGACCCATCGGTGCCCAAATATCTCGTAACGGTTTGGGGAATGGGCTATAAGTGGAATTCGATAGCATAATCACACAAAAGTAAATGAAAGGAGGAAAGAAAATGGATTTTGAACTGCATTTTAAAAGCATAACTTCGCGTTGGTTTTTTCAGGTTTTTATGATAATTGCGGCAGTGGTGCTCGTGGTTGCGGTCGCTTTTTCCGTTCTTGCCTCCTCTATTTATTTTGAGCGAGTTAAGTCGATTTCTGAGGACTATGCCTACGAATTTAATTCGCTTTCTTCAGCCAACGCGGAAACCTTTGAGGATACGGCTATTAAGGCGAGCGATGAATTTGCCCATAAAAATAAAATAGAGGTTCAGATTTTAAACCCAAAGGGTGAAATAATCGTCACTACTACGGGCTTTCAAAGCGACGCCGATGTTAAAAGCGAGTTTGCGCTCGCGCTTTCAAGCAGTAAAGGCTACTATAATGTGAAAACCGTCACCTCGGGCGGCGAGCGCGTTATGGCGGGCACCAAGGTGATAAGCTCCTTTGAGGGCGAAACCTTGGGCGCGTATCGGTGGGTTGTGTCGCTTGAGCAGACCTGGCACCAAATCAATTTAGTTGTCACGATAATAATTATTTTTTCGATTGTAGTGCTCTCGCTTTGCGGACTATCGGGACTTTTCTTTATAAAATCAATTGTTAATCCCATTAAGAATGTCAGCAGCACGGCCCGCAAAATTGCGCTTGGCGATTTTAAATCGAAAATCGAATTCAATAAAAACGATGAGATAGGCGAGCTTTGCGATACTATAAATTATATGGCAAACGAGCTTCATGAAGCCGATACGATGAAAAACGACTTTATTTCCTCGGTGTCCCACGAGCTTCGCACCCCGCTCACAGCAATTCGCGGTTGGGGCGAAACTGCCAAAATGTCGGTTGGTAGTGATGAGGAGCTTGTTCGCCGCGGTCTAGATGTGGTTTTAAGCGAGGCAGATAGGTTATCGGGACTCGTTGAGGAGCTGCTTGATTTCTCGCGTATGCAAAGCGGCAGACTTACGGTTAACACTATGCCTATTGATGTTTCCGAGCTGCTTCGAAGCGTTACGGATATGTATACCGAGCTTGCAGTTAAGCAGGGAATAGAGCTTTCCTATACTCCGCCCGCCGAAAACTCCATTGTTATGGGCGACCCCGACCGCTTGAAGCAGGTGTTCATAAATGTTATAGATAACGCCGTTAAGTATACCGAAAAGGGCGGCTTGGTGTTGGTTGTGCAGTCGCGCGAGGAGGGCTGCGTTCAGATTCTTGTTAAGGATACGGGCGTGGGTATCCCCGAAAGCGACCTTGACCATGTTAAAGAAAAATTCTTTAAATCAAATAAAACCGTTCGCGGAAGCGGCATAGGTCTTGCCGTTGCCGATGAAATAATAAAGCAGCATAAGGGACTTCTTTTCCTGCAAAGCACCGAGGGTGTGGGCACAACGGTAACGATAGTGTTGCCGCTTTATGAGCCGCCCGAGGAAGCACCCGTAGAGCAGGAAGCAGAGGAAATCCAAAAAGGAGAAAATTAATTTTGGCAAAGTATACGGCTATCGGAGGTCAGGCGCTTATTGAGGGCATTATGATGAAAAGCCCTGAAAAGACGGCGCTTGCAGTCCGCAAAGGCGACAAGACGATTGAAATTAGACAGCTCAATCAAAAATCCATAAGAGAAAAATATGCTTTTTTGAGACTCCCCGTTATAAGAGGCGTTGTAAGCTATATTGAGGCTATGGTTCACGGCTATAAGGCGATGATGCTCTCGGCGGATATTTCGGGCTTTACCGAAATTGAGGAGCAAAGGGACAAAAAGAGCCCAAGTAAGCTTATGGACCTTATTATGCTTGTAGGCACGGTTTTGGGTGTCGCGCTTGCAGTAGTGCTTTTTATGCTGCTGCCGAGGCTTGCAGTCGAAGGACTTGAGCTTCTTTTTAAAAGCGATTTTTCAAAGATTTTGCGCTCGGGTATCGAGCAGCTTATAAAGCTTGCGGTTTTTGTTTTGTATGTTTGGGGCGTTTCCTTTATGAAGGATATCCATAGAGTTTTCGCCTACCACGGAGCCGAGCATAAAACCATCTTTTGCTATGAAAAGGGACTGCCGATGACGGTCGAGAATGTCCGTGTTCAAAAAAGGCTTCACCCAAGATGCGGAACATCATTTTTAATTTTGATGATACTCGTAAGCGTAATTGTTTCAACCGTGGTGCAGATGCTTTTCCCAAGCGTTTATGATATAACAATGCTTTGGGTTGCGGTTAAAATTTTAATGCTTCCGCTCATTTGCGGCCTTGGCTTCGAGCTTTTGCGCGCTTGCGGAAAATACGATAATCTCTTAACCAGAATTATCTCGGCGCCGGGCATGTGGCTTCAAAAAATCACCACCAAGGAGCCCGGTGACGATATGATAGAAATTGCCATCGCGGCGCTTAAGGCTTGTGAGCCTCAAAACCCCGATGTTGACCGTAGTGTAGATAAGGAAGATAACAGTGACGACTCAAACAATTTTTAACGCCTATAACGGCTGTAAGAAAAGGCTGTTGGCGGCGGGCATAGAGGATGCGGGCTTCGAGGCGAGGCATATTATAAGGCTGATAACAGGATTTAGCAATCAACAGATTTTATCAAGCTATAATACGCTTCTAACCGAGCGTCAGCAAATAGCGCTTAACGAGATTTTGGCTCAGCGCGAGGGCAGATATCCGCTTCAGTATATCTTTGGCGCTTGGGAGTTTTACGGCAGAGAGTTCGCGGTCGGAACGGGAGTGTTAATTCCGCGCGCCGATACCGAACTGCTGGTCGAAAAAGGTCTTGAAAGGCTAAAGGAAATCGAATCACCGAAGGTGTTGGATTTGTGTGCGGGAAGCGGCTGTATCGGCATAACGATAGCCCTTGAGAGACGCGACTCACTCGTGACAATGCTTGAAAAATACGAGCAGACCTTTACTTATCTGCAAAAAAACATTTTAAAGCATAAGGTTCAAAACGCCCGTGCGGTTTTGGGCGATGTTTGCCTCTCCCACGAGGCGCAAAACAAATACGATATGATTTTAAGCAATCCCCCGTATATTAATGCCAAGGATATGAAAATGCTTCAGCCCGAGGTTAGTTATGAGCCCGAGATGGCGCTTTGTGGCGGTGAAGACGGCTTGGATTTTTATAAAATCATCGCAAAAAACTATCGCTCGGCGCTAAAAGATGGCGGCAAACTGGGCTTTGAGGTAGGCTGCGGTGAAGCGCGTGCAGTAGAGCAGATTTTAACGGCAGAGGGCTACCGCGATATTGAAGTGATTAAGGATTACAACGATATTGAGAGGGTTGTTTTTGGGACAGTTTAATTACTAAAATATAAACAAGGATAGATTATCCCCAATACAAAACGGAGGTAAATGATATGGCAAAGGAAAAGCAAATCAAATCGGTAGGCACTGATAAGAGTGCCGAGGGCAGAGAAAAGGCGCTTGAAACGGCGGTTTCTCAAATTGAAAAGCAGTATGGCAAGGGCGCAATTATGCGCCTTGGCGAAAACGCAAATATGAATGTTGAGCATATTAAAACGGGCTCGCTCGCTCTTGATATGGCGCTCGGAATAGGCGGAATACCGAGGGGCAGAATTGTGGAGATTTACGGCCCCGAATCCTCAGGTAAAACCACCTTGGCGCTTCATTGTGTGGCCGAGGCTCAAAAGGCGGGCGGCACCGCCGCGTTTATAGATGTTGAGCACGCGCTCGACCCGGTTTACGCTGCAAATTTAGGTGTTGATATTGATGCGCTTTTGGTTTCTCAGCCCGATTCGGGTGAGCAGGCGCTTGAAATTGCCGAGGCGCTTGTGCGCTCGGGCGCTATTGATATAATCGTTATCGACTCGGTAGCCGCCTTGGTAACCCGCGCAGAAATTGAGGGTGAGATGGGCGATAGCCATGTAGGTCAGCTTGCACGCTTGATGTCGCAAGCACTCAGAAAGCTTACAGGTGCATTGTCAAAATCAAACTGCTCGGCAATCTTTATCAATCAGCTTCGTGAGAAAATCGGCGTTATCTACGGCAACCCCGAAACGACTACGGGCGGCAGAGCGCTTAAGTTCTATGCAAGCGTTAGAATTGATGTTAGAAAGGCAGAGGCGCTTAAAAACGGCAGCGAGCTTATCGGCAACCGCACTCGCGCAAAGGTTGTTAAGAATAAGGTGGCTCCTCCCTTCCGCGAGGCAGAGTTTGATATTATGTTCGGCAAGGGCATTTCCCACGAGGGCGAGCTTGTAGATATGGGCGTTGAGCTTGAGGTGCTTAAGCGCTCGGGCGCTTGGTTCTATTTCGGCGAAACCCGTATAGGTCAGGGCAGAGATAATGTTAAGCAGTTATTTGCCGATAATCCCGAGTTTGCCAAAGAGGTTGAGGATAAGATTATGGCGAGATATAACGAGGTTATGTCGGGCAAGAAGCTTGAGGATATAAACGATGAGGTTGTTATGCCGATTGAGGCAGAGCCTCGCGAGGAAATAAGGCATAAAAAGGTTAATATAGATATCGCGGTTGATGACTGATGATTATTACCGAAATTAAGCGTGACAAGGGGCATACCGTGCGCGTTACTCTTGACAGCGGCGAGCAGGCACTCATTGAGCTTGACTTTGCCGCCGAGATACCCTTAAAAAAGGGGCAGGAGCTTTCGCACGAAAGGCTTCGCGAGCTGCTTGCCGAATCGGATTACCGCCGCGCCAAGCAAAGAGCGCTTTGGTATCTCGACCGCGCAGAGCATAGCGAGCGCGCGCTTTATGAGAAGCTTGTTCGTGCGCGCTTTTCAAAGAGCGTCTCGGCGCGGGTTATCGCGCGGCTTAAGGAGCTCGGTCTTATTGACGATGAGCGCTATGCCCACCGCCTTGCCGAGCGAATGGCAGAAAACAATATCTCAAAGCGCGAGGCGGCGCATAAGCTTTTCGCCCGCGGTATTCCAAAGGAAATTATAAATTCCGCTTTGGAGGACACCCCTTGTGACGAATGTGCTCAAATCAGAGCAATTATAGAGAAAAAATACCGCTTAAAGCTTGAAAACCCTCAGAACACTCAAAAGGTTTATGCCGCGCTTATAAGAAAAGGCTTTTCTTATCGGGCGGTGAGGGATACGCTTAAGCAGTATAGCGAAGAAATAAAATACAGCGATGAGGATTTTTAATGTATAAGGTAAGTATGGTGTCACTCGGATGCCCTAAAAATCAGGTTGATGCCGAGATGATGCTCTTTCTGCTTAGAGAGGGCGGATTACAAATAGGTGTCCCCGAAGCCGAGGCCGATGCAATCATAATTAACACCTGCGGGTTTATAGAGGATGCAAAGGCAGAGGCCATTGAAAACATTTTAGAATGTGCGAAATATAAAACCGAGGGAA
Organism: Acutalibacteraceae bacterium; assembly: GCA_045589375.1. Classification (GTDB taxonomy): domain Bacteria; phylum Bacillota; class Clostridia; order Oscillospirales; family Acutalibacteraceae; genus UBA737. Next base: position 24,230 of record JAZNOY010000023.1, read on the forward strand.
GCTGTAAGGCGCTTATTGTAACGGGCTGTTTAGCAGAGCGCTACCGCGATGATGTAAGAACAGAAATCCCCGAGGTTGATGTTTGCGTGGGGATAGGCTCGAACGGAAATATTGCCGAGATTGTGAAATCGGCAATCGAGGGCAAGTGCGGCAACTATTACGGTGAAAAAACCGACTTAAATCTTAATACCGATAGAATTTTAGGCGGTGCGCCATATAGCGCATACCTTAAGATTGGCGATGGCTGTGATAACTGCTGTAGCTATTGCGCCATTCCGAAAATCCGTGGGCGAATGAGAAGCCGAAGGCTTGAGGACTGCGTGAACGAGGCTAGTCGCCTTGCAAAGCGCGGAGTGCGCGAGCTTATAGTCGTAGCGCAAGATACCACCGCCTACGGCACCGATATTTACGGAAGACCGATGCTCGTGGAACTCCTTCGCGAAATTTGCAAAATTGATGGAATCCATTGGGTGAGAACGCTTTATACATATCCCGAACGCATAACCGACGAGCTTATAGAGCTCGTAGCCCAAGAGCCCAAGCTTCAAAAATATTTCGATATGCCGATACAGCATATAAATGACCAAATAATAAAAAAGATGAACCGCAAGGGAAATCGGCAATCAATAGAGGCGCTTATTAAAAAAATTCGCGAAAAAATCCCCGAGGTTACGCTGCGAACAACGCTCATAACAGGCTTCCCCGGTGAAACCGAGGAGCAATTTTGTGAGCTTTGCGAGTTTGTTTTATCGGCGCGCTTCGAGCGGCTCGGCTGCTTTGCTTATTCGGCAGAGGAGGGGACGGTTGCTTCAACGCTTCCCGCTCAGCTTGATGAACAGACAAAGGTTTCCCGTGCCGAGCATATAATGGAACAGCAGCTCACAATTTCAAGAGAAAAGAACGAGCAAAAGATAGGAAGCACCGTTGAGGTCTTGATAGAAGGCTTCGATGATTATATAAAATGCTACTTCGGCAGAAGCGGCGCAGACGCCCCCGATATAGACGGTAAGGTTTTCTTTATGTCAACGAAGCCGCTCGTTATCGGCGATTTTGCCCAGGTGCTTATAAACGATGTTTTAGAATATGACCTTTTAGGAGAGTTGGTTTAAAATGAACACACCCAATAAATTAACCGTTGCAAGAATAATAGCAACCCCCGTTTTTATGGCAACAATGCTTATAAATTTTCCGTATCATTATTTGGTATCGCTGGTGCTCTTCATTGCGGCATCGCTTACCGATATGATAGACGGTAAAATGGCAAGAAAGCATAATCTTGTCACCGATTTCGGCAAGTTTTTGGACCCCCTTGCCGATAAGATGCTCACCACTGCGGCTTATATGGGCTTTATCTATGTTTTTAGAAGCTCGGCAATGCTTTGCGCGCAAATAACGGTTATAACCTTTATAGTGCTCTTCCGCGAGTTTGCCGTTTCCTCAATTCGTTTGGTTGCAGTATCCTCGGGCGGCACGGTTATCGCCGCTAATATGTGGGGCAAGTGCAAAACCGTGAGCCAAATGCTCGGAATAATTTTCGGCCTTGCGGTTTATGCCGCAAAGGAATTGACTCCATTCCCATCTGCCGTTTCGGAAGTTCTTGATATAGTTGTTGTTGTTTTGTTCTGGATTTCTGCGATTTTGTGTGTTATTTCGGGTGTAATTTACCTAAAAGGCGGAAAGCAGTATATAAATTCTTCTAAATAATTTTTAAACCCCACGGTTTGAGGTGATTTTTTTGTTCGATAGAATTAAAGAGGATATAAAGGCAGTTATGGACCGCGACCCTGCGGCCACAAGCGCCTTGGAAATATTTTTACTCTATCCCGGTATTAAGGCGATAAGAATGCACCGTCGCGCGCATAAGCACTTTTTAAAGGGGCATTTCTTCCGCGCACGCGTAATTTCGCAAAGAGCTGCTCGCAAAACCGGTATAGAAATCCACCCCGGCGCCACGATTGGCAGACGCTTGGTAATCGACCACGGCACAGGTATAGTAATCGGCGAAACCGCCGAAATCGGCGACGATGTTTTGATTTATCAGGGCGTTACATTAGGCGGCACCGGCAAGGATTTAGGCAAGCGCCATCCAACCATAGAAAACGGAGTTATGATTAGTGCAGGAGCCAAGGTTTTAGGGCCTATCACGGTGGGCGAGAATTCCCGCGTTGCCGCAGGCGCGGTGGTGCTTAAGGATGTGCCGCCAAATTCAACCGTTGTGGGTGTTCCCGCGCGGGTTGTTCGCCAAAACGGCAAAAAGGTAGACGAATATAAACCGCTCGACCAAATTCACATTCCTGACCCCGTTGCGTTGGAGATAGGCAGACTCGAAAAGCAGATAAAGGCGCTTGATAAGCGGCTTAAGGAAACAAAAGGAGAATAAAATGAAGATATTTAACACCTTAACTCGAACCAAGGATGAGTTCATCCCGATAAAGGAGGGCGAGGCAAAAATCTACGCCTGCGGCCCTACAGTTTATAACTATATTCATATAGGCAACGCTCGTCCGCTTTGTGTGTTTGATGTTTTGCGCAGATACCTTGAGTGGCGCGGTTATAAGGTTACCTTCGTTCAGAACTTTACCGATATTGATGATAAGCTCATCAAAAAGGCAAATGAGGAGGGCATAACCGTAGCCGAGGTTGCAAAGCGCTATATTGAGGAATTTTGGGTAGACGCCAAGGGACTTAATGTTCGTGAGGCCTCGGTTCACCCAAAGGCTACTGAAAACATTGATGAGATTATTCGCATAATATCCGAGCTTGAAAGCAAGGGCTATGCCTATGAGGCGGGCGGCGATGTTTATTTTAGAGCCAAAAAGTTCGATGAATACGGCAAGCTTTCGCATCAGCCGCTTGAGGATTTAGAGGCGGGCGCGCGAATTGAGACGGGCGATATTAAGGAAAACCCGATGGATTTCTGTCTTTGGAAGGGTGCAAAGCCCGGTGAGCCCGCTTGGCAGTCGCCTTGGGGCGAGGGAAGGCCCGGCTGGCATATAGAATGCTCTGCTATGGCGGGCAGATATTTAGGTCAAACCATTGATATTCACTGCGGCGGTTTAGACCTTATTTTCCCGCACCACGAAAATGAAATTGCTCAAAGTGAGTGTGCAAACGGCTGTGAGTTTGCGCATTATTGGATGCATAACGGCTTTATAAATGTCGATAATCATAAAATGTCCAAATCAAAGGGCAATTTCTTCACCGTTCGCGATGTTGCAAACGCCTACGGCTATGAGCCTATTAGATATTTGATGATTTCCTCGCAGTATAGAGGCCCTATTAACTATTCGGTTGATATAATTGAGCAAAGCAAAAATGCTTTGGAAAGACTTTATAACTGCCGCGAAAATATAGACTTTGCGCTTAAAAATGCCGCAGAGGGCGGCGAAATACCCGAATTTGTAAATCAAAGAAAAAATGAGTTCGTTACCGCTATGGAGGACGACCTCAACACCGCCGACGCATTGGCGGCAATATTCTCGCTCGTTCGCGATATAAACACCGCTATTTCTGCGGGTGCGGGCAAGACGGCAGTTGGCGCCTTTGCCGAAATATTCGATGAGCTCACGGGCGTTTTAGGTTTGGTTTATAACCGCAACACCGATGCGCTCGATGAGGAAATAGAGGCGCTTATAGAAAAGCGCGCCGAGGCACGCGCGGCAAAGGATTTTAAAACAGCCGACCAAATTCGTGATAAGCTTAAGGAAATGGGTATTATCCTTGAGGATACCCCGCAGGGTGCGAAATGGACAAGGGCGTAAATAAAAAACGAGAGCCAATAGGAAGCGGATACAGTATATTTGTATCCGCTCATCATACTTTCGGCACCGATGCCGTGCTGCTTGCGAATTTCGCCGCGGCACGACAAGGGGACAAGCTTGTTGACCTCGGCACAGGGTGCGGAATAATAGCCTTTTTGATAATGCGCGATAAGCGCCTTGCGCGCGCGTTTGGCGTTGATATATCAAGCGAAGCGATTGAACTTTGCCACGAAAGCGCAAAGGAATGTGGCTTTTCGCCCTTTGAGGCGGTTTGCTCAAACCTTTGTGAGCTTAAGGGCAAGCTTCCCTTTGGCGATAATACGCTTGTCGTTTGCAATCCGCCCTATAAGGCGGATAAGGCGGGGCTTCAAAATCCCGATAGCGTTATCAAAACGGCAAGGCACGAGGTTGAGTGCACGCTCGAGGATATTATTTCAGTCTCGGCAAGGCTGCTGCAAACCTCGGGCAGACTTTGTATGTGCCACCGTCCCGAAAGACTCGCGGAATTGATGTCGCTTATGCGCAAATATAAGCTCGAGCCGAAAAGACTGCGCACCGTGGCAAAACGTGTAGGTCAAAAGCCGTGGCTGGTGCTGGTTGAGGCGCGAAAGCAGGGGAATACGGGGCTTACGATTGAGCCCGAGCTCTATGTTCACGACCAAAACGGAAACTTTTCCGAAGAAATGATAAAAATATACGGAAGCTATAAGGAGAATTACATATAATGGCTGGAAAATTATATGTGGTGGGCACCCCGATAGGAAATCTTGAGGATTTTTCGCCGCGTGCCAAGCGGATTCTTTCCGAGGTGGATTTTATTGCCGCCGAGGATACGAGGGTGAGCGTTAAGCTGCTCAACCACTTCGGCATTAAAAAACCGCTTGTTGCCTATTTTGAGCATAACAAAAGGGAACGCGGTAAAACCGTTATCGAAAGAATACTTGGGGGAGAAAGCTGTGCGATTGTTACCGATGCAGGCATGCCCGCAATTTCAGACCCCGGCGAAGATTTGGTGCGCGAGGCGAGAGAAAGCGGCATTGAGGTAGAATCGGTGCCCGGCCCCGTGGCATTTGCAACGGCGCTTGCAGTTTCGGGAATGCCCTCGGGCAGATTTTGCTTTGAAGGCTTTTTGTCGGTAAACAAGCCGAGCCGAGCGGCGCATTTAAACGAGCTTCGCACCGAGCGGAGAACGATGATTTTTTATGAGGCACCGCATAAGCTTTTAAAAACGCTTGAGGATATGCTTAAATGCTTCGGCGAAAGAAAAATCGCAATTGCCCGCGAGCTTACAAAGCTTCACGAGGAGCTTACCGTAACAACCTTAAGCCAAGCGGCAGAATATTATAAGCAAAACACGCCTCGCGGAGAATTTGTGCTTATAATCGAGGGTGCGGCAGAGGAAAGCGCTCAGGAATACACCCTTGAACAAGCGGTCTCGATTGCCAAATCGCTTCAGCAAAAGGGTGAGGCGGCGTCCTCGGCAGCGCGCTTTGCCGCCGAGCAGACGGGAATAAAAAAAGGCGAAATATACAGGGAAATGATGGGGCTTTAAAATAAATCTTTATTTTTTAAGCGAAATGTAGTAAAATCAAAGAAAGTTTTGAAAAGTGGGTAGGACTTATGGAAAACAAGGAAAACAACGGTTTTGAGTTTGAGGATATTTTGTCCTCGTCAAAAACCGAGGAGAGCTTTGAGGATATAGTTTCGGATACAAGCTATGTGAAAATCAGCGGCAAGCATAGCTATGAAAGAAAAAAGAGGGGATTAGCATTGGCGTTATCAAAGATGAGAAAAAGATGGAAAAAGCTTTCTAAGTGTAAACGCAGATGGATAATAGCCCTTATTGCAATAGTTTTGGTTATCGCAATTGCTGTTGGCTTTGTGCTTAGCTATTTTAAGTATGACTATACCCCCATCACAAGCAGTCCCGATGAACTCGGCTTTGAATCAATTAAGGATGAAAAGGTTATAAATATTGCGCTTTTCGGCGTTGATACCAAAACCAGCGGCAGCCTTGTGGGCAACACCGATAGCATTATGATATTAAGCATCAATAACAAAACCCATAAGATAAAGATAATCTCGCTTATGCGCGATACCTTTGTGCCTATCTTAAACGGAGTTGAAGGCAAATACGGCAAATTGAACTCGGCATATACCTATAGCCCCGAGGTTGCCATTAAAACCATAAATAGTGCATTTGACCTTGATATAAGTGAATATGCAACCATCAATTTCAACGGAATGGCTGAATTTGTTGATGCCGTAGGCGGTATTGATGTTACCTTAACCGAGGATGAGGTTGCCGAAAAGTCCGGTCCTACCTTTAACCGTTTGATAAAGCAGCAATGTCGCTTGCTGGGCATAAGCTCTAAGCCTTATTGCATCTATAAAGCAGGTAAGCACCATCTTAACGGTCTTCAGGCGGTTGCGTATTCCCGTATTCGCTATTGCAGAAGCATTTGGGGCACAACCGATGATTATGGCCGAACCGACCGCCAGCGCTATGTTATGGAGCAGCTCTTTAATGAGGCGCTAAAGCTCAAGAAAACAGAATATCCAAGCTTTATTAAGAAGCTTCTTCCCTATGTTAAAACCTCGCTTTCTTATTCGGATATTTTGGGCATAGCACCAAAGGCGCTGATGGGCAGTCCCACCTTTGAGCAGTATCGTGTGCCTCAGATTGAACACACTATTCGCTTCCATTATTCAGGCTATGGCTCGGTGGTTTACTTTGACCTTGATTTTGCCAAGAAGCTTATAAATGCAATTATATATGACGATATGACGATTGAGCAGTATGTCGAGGCAAACGGCGTTCAAAAGAACGATTGGTTTGCTTCGGTGGCAAGATAGGTGAGCTTATGAAAAAGCGCACCACCAACTGCGAAAATTGCGCGAACTATATATACGATGAGGAAACCGAGCAATATTGCTGTGACTGCAGGCTCGATGAGGACGAGATGGCGCGGTTTTTGAGCGGCTCGAATTATAACTGTCCTTATTTTGATTTTTATGATGAGTATAAAATCGTAAGAAAACAAAACTAAAGGGGTGAAGGCTTTGCTTTATGTTTATATCGTGGCGGCGGTAGCGGCTGTCCCGCTGCTTAATAACTTTATGCCCGTATTTTCGCAGAGCCATTCTTGGTGGTCGGCTCCGCTTTTGGCGGTAGGCTTCTTTGTCGGCTTTATCGTTCTGCACGCCGCTGTGCTTTTCGGCTCAACCTTGTTTATATCGCTTTCCTCTCCTGCTGAGCGCGGCTCAAAATTTATGAGGGGGCTTGTGAATTTAACCTTGCCGATGGCGTTTTCACTTGTCCGCGTTAAAATTCACACCACGGGCAAGGATAAAATCCCCGAAAACGAGCGGGTGCTGTTGGTTTGCAACCATACCCACGATATTGACCCCGCGGTTATCATTCGCGAATTTCCCGAATTGGAGCTCGGCTTCGTTGCCAAGCGGGAAATTTATACCGATATGAAGCCGATTGCTAAAATAATGCATAAGCTTTACTGCCTGCCGATTAACCGCGAAAACAATCGCGAGGCGGCAAAAACTATCATATTAGCAACAAAGCTTATTAAAGAGGATAAGGCGAGTATCGGCATTTTCCCCGAGGGCTATACGAGCCGAACAGGAGAGCTTCAGCCGATGCGAAACGGCGCTTTTAAGATTGCGCAAAAGGCGGGCGTGCCGATAGTGGTTTGCTCACTTGTTGGAACGCGCGCGGCGGTTAAAAAACTGTTTTTTTGTAAAAACGATATTTATTTAGATGTTTTAGAGGTTATCTCGGCAGAGGAAACGAAAGCACTTTCAACGGCCGAAATAGGCGATAGAGTTTATAGCGAAATGCTTCGTAAAATTGAGCAAAGAACTAATATGCTCTAACTTGTTTTCATATCCTTTATAAAAGGAGAGTGTCTATGTTTAAAGAAATTAATCCAAAGCAGATTAAAGAAAATCTTATTTCTATGATTGCGGATGAGTGGATGCTCATAACCGCAGGCGACCGTGAGGACTATAATATGATGACTGCCTCTTGGGGCTTCGCGGGCGAAATTTGGGGCGAGGATAGCGCCATAGCGCTTATAAGACCGCAGAGATATACAATGAAATTCGTTAACGATAGCGATTATTTCACCCTAAGCTTTTATGGCGAGCAAAAGGCGCTTCATAAGGTTTGCGGCAGTATGTCGGGAAGGGATGTTAATAAAACCGAGCTTTGTGGGCTTACTCCCGTTTTTTCCGAAAAGGCGCCCTATTTTGATGAGGCTCGCTTGGTGCTCGTTTGTAAAAAACAGTATATTTCGCGCCTTAACGCCGAAGGCTTTGTTGATAAGCAGCCGCTTCAAAAGTGGTATGATAACGACCTTCATTATATGATTATAGGAAAAATTGAAAAGGTATTGATTAAGGAATAAAACCACAAACGACCTCCCAAAAGGGAGGTCGTTTGTGTAAGTTGGCGAGAGGCGTTAATGGCTCTCACCAACTTCGTATGGGGATGAATATGGTGGATACTCCTTTGCAAGCGTAGTGCAGACCGCCTGCAAAGGCTTGTATGAGCCGAGGGGAGCGGCACATACTTATATTTAAAACCGCCGATGCCCAAGGGGATTAAGGCAGGGCAGATTTTAACAAATTTTAAGCTGAGTATAGCTTTCTTTGGGGGCGTTTTTCGGAATTCTGACCTTGTATTCTATGTAGTCCTCGGTTTCGTGACGCCGTGATTTCGCGTTGATACCCGCGTTTTGCATGGTGCAAACGAGCTTTGAAAGACTGTTGGCAAAGAGCTTTATATCGCCTATTGCCGCCTTTCTTATGGGCTTTTGCTTTATCTGCTCTTCGCTTTTTTCGGGTGGGTTTAAAATGCTGTCGATGGCATTTTCGGTCTGCTCAAGGTTAAGATTTAACGAAATTATGCGGTTGAGCATTTCCTCGCGCTGCTCCTCGGGGAGCCTTAGCAGTGCGCGGGCGTGCCGTTCGGTAAGTGAGGCGTTTAAAATCCGCTCTTGAAGTGCGGGCGCAAGGCGTAGGATACGAAGCTTGTTAGAAAGGGTTGATTGCGCCATTCCGAGACGAATTGCCACCTCGGACTGAGAAAGTGCAAATTCGCGAATCAGCCTATCAATTGCGGCGGCCTCTTCAAAAAAATTAAGGTTGGTGCGCTGCAGATTTTCGGTAATGCTGTAAAACGCGGCGGTCGCATCGTCGGTGCGGTGGAGAATACAGGGCACGCGTCTCATACCTGCGATTTTTGCCGCTCGAAGACGCCGTTCTCCCGAAATAAGAACATACCTTCCGCCTGATTCGCGCCGCACGGTGAGCGGTTGAATTATTCCGCTTGAGGATATGCTTTGTGCGAGAGCGGAAAGCTCGTATTCATCAAAAACCCTTCGCGGCTGGTCGGGGCTCGGCACAATATCATCGGGCTTTAGCATTAAAAGCTTTTTATCGGCAATTGTATGCATAATCTCTCTCCCTTGCGAGCTTCTGATTCAATTATGGCCGCCTCGCGCAAAAAAGTAAAGCATATTCGGTCGCGTATTTCGACCAAAAAAAATAAAAGCCGCGCTATTTAAGCGCGGCTTTTGCTATTTTTCCGTTTGGTCGGGGATATTTTGTCGAGGTTTGCGATGTCTTTTTTGAAATTATAAAGCTTCTCGATTCATTTTCTCGTAAATCGTGGCATATAATAGTGGGTTTTTCACATCCTAAAATTTTATATGCACCCTCTGCGAGCTTGAGCTCCTCGTTTCCCGAAGCTCCCTTCATCGCAACGAAGCTTCCGCCCACCTTAACATAAGGAATGCAGTATTCGCAAAGTATAGGCAAAGCGGCAACGGCTCTCGCGCAGGCAATATCATATTGCTCGCGGTATAGGGGATTTTTTCCGCCTTCTTCGGCTCTAAGATGCACCGTTTCGGCGTGAAGCTTCAGCCTATTTAAAACTTCGTTTAAAAAGGTGAGGCGCTTTTGCAGTCCGTCAAGCAAGGTGAGCTCAATATCGGGCCTCGCAATTTTAAGCACAAGCCCCGGAAAGCCTGCCCCCGTGCCAACATCGATGATTTTAGCGCCCTTTGGCACATCGACATTTTTAAAAAATAATAGACAATCGTAAAAATGCTTGTATAAAACCTCTCGGGGCTCAACTATTGCCGTGAGGTTCATCTTTTCGTTCCACTCGATGAGTAAATTTCCGTATAGATTCAGTCGGTCAACCGCTGTTTTATCAAGGCGAAGCCCAAACCTTTCACATAACGGCACGATTTCTTGAATGTTAAAATCTATCATACTATTCCGCCTTTAAGTAAATTAGAAGCACCGAAATATCGGCAGGGCTAACGCCCGAAATTCTGCCTGCTTGACCGATGTTGGTAGGCCTTATTAGGTTTAGCTTTTCCTTGGCTTCAAGCCGAAGTCCGTAAACATCGTCATAATTTATGTCCTTGGGGATTGCCTTTTCCTCGAGCCTGAGCATTTCGCCTATCTGTGCAAGTTGCCGCGAAATATAGCCCTCGTATTTTATTTCGGTTTCAACCTTTTCGGCAACTGCCTTTGAAAGCGCGGGGCGCTCGGTATCAAACGGCGCAAGGCAGGCATAATCAAGCTGTGGGCGGCGAATAAGCTCTGTTAGACGGGTGCCTGTTTGTGTGGGCGTTGTGCCGCGGCTTATAAGCAGCTCGTTTAATTCCTCGCTCGGAGGGAGGAAAACATTATTAACACGGGCAATTTCCCGTTCCTTTTGCTCTATGCGCAACAATAGCTTATCGTAAACCTCATCGCTTATAAGCCCCAGCTCGTGACCGTAAGGCATCATACGCTCGTCAGCGTTATCCTGCCTTAAAACTAAGCGGTATTCACTGCGCGAGGTCATCATTCTGTAAGGGTCGGCGCACCCCTTTGTCACGAGGTCGTCGATAAGTGTTCCTATATAAGAGGAGGAGCGAGAAAGGGTAAAGCTTGCCTCGCCCTTTACCTTTTTGGCGGCATTAACGCCTGCTATAAAGCCCTGAACGGCCGCCTCCTCATATCCCGATGAGCCGTTAAACTGACCGGCTCCGTAAAGCCCCTCGTGCGCCTTGATTTCGAGCGTTGACGAGAGGGCAAGGGGGTCTATGCAATCGTATTCAATGGCGTAGGCGTTACGCATAACCTTGACATTTTCAAGCCCCGCCATAGTGTGATAAAACATAAGCTGAATTTCCTCGGGCAGAGAGGAGGACATACCTTGAAGATACATTTCCTCGGTGTTTTCACCGCACGGCTCAACAAACATTTGGTGTCGCGGCTTGTCCGAAAAGCGCACAACCTTGTCCTCAATACTCGGGCAATATCTCGGGCCTACACCCTCAATTTCACCGGCATATAAGGGCGAGCGATGGAGGTTCTCTAAAATAACTCTTTTTGTTTCGTCATTGGTATATCCTATATGGCATACAACTCGGTTTTTAGGGAGCGTTTCGGTTTGATAGCTAAAGGGGACAATTTCCTCATCACCCTGCTGCACCTCGAGACGCGAAAAATCAATGCTCGCGCGGTCAACGCGGGCGGGAGTTCCCGTTTTAAAACGGCGAAGCGGCAGCCCGAGCGCCTTTAGCGACTCGCTTAAACGCTTGGCGGGGAAGCTTCCGTCGGGCCCGCTTTCGTAATTTACTTCACCTATATAAACCTTGCCGCCTAAAAAAGTGCCGGTTGCGATTATCACCGTTTTGCAAGCGTAATCGGCGCCGAGGTTTGTAACGCAGTGCCAGAGGCCGTCCTCTCGTTTTTCGAGGTTTACTATCTCGGCTTGCTTAACATCGAGCTTTTCTTGAAGCTCAACGGCGTGCTTCATATATCCGCTGTATGCTCTGCGGTCAATCTGCGCGCGCAGAGAGTGAACGGCAGGGCCTTTGCCGCGGTTGAGCATACGGCTTTGAAGCGTGGTGGCATCGGCCGCCTTGCCCATTTCACCGCCCAGAGCATCAAGCTCACGAACGAGATGGCCCTTGGCGGTGCCGCCTATAGATGGGTTGCAGGGCATATTGCCCACCCAGTCAAGACTTATTGTGAACATAACGGTTTGAACGCCGAGTCGCGCGGCCGCGAGCGCCGCCTCAATTCCCGCGTGGCCTCCGCCAATAACGGCAACATCATAGCTAAGGGCTTTATATTCAGGTATCATTTAACAGTCCTCCATTATTTTCCAACACAGAAGCGGCGGAAAACCTCGTCGGCAACCTCGTTGGTTACGCGCTTGCCCGTAAGCTCTAAAAGAGCCGCAACCGCATCGTCAACACAAACGCCGACAGCGTCGAGCGTGGCTCCTGAAACAAGCGCGTCAAGCGCCGCACGGACACCCTCAAGTGCGCGCGAAGCACAGTTTCGCTGACGCTCGCTTATAAGCACGGTTTCCTCGCCTGTGAGGTGAGCGGCGTCGCAAAGCCGAGCAATTTCGGCCGAAAGCCTTTCGTAGCCCTCACCCGTTTTCGCTGAAATTTGAATGGTATTAAAATCGCAAAAATCCTTTTCGGTAAGCTTTGGCGCGAGGTCGCTTTTATTAAGAATAACAATTGTTTTCTTGTCGCGTATATCGTCTAAAAGTGATTTGTCCTCGACTGAAAGCTCGCTTGAAGCATCGAAAACCGCAAGAATTATATGAGCGTTTTCGATTTTCTCACGCGCCCTATCAACGCCGAAGCGCTCAACGGTATCCTCGGTTTCGTGAATACCTGCAGTATCCGAAAGATTTAGCGTTATATCGCCTATGTTAACGGTGTTTTCAATTATATCACGGGTGGTGCCTGCAATATCGGTAACAATTGAGCGCTCACTTCCGCAAAGCAAATTCATAAGGGTTGATTTTCCAACGTTGGGCTTGCCTACGATTACGGCTTCAACCCCCTCTAAGACCGCCTTGCCCGCGTCAAAGGTTGAGAGTAACGCCGAAAGGCGCTCGCTCGCGTGCTCAAGTAGCGACCTAAAGCCGTCAAAATCAAGCCCCTCGATTTCCTCGTCGGGATAATCGGAATAAACCGCAAGGCTTGCCGCCGTTTCAAGCAGCTTTTCTGTAACATATTCGGTTTCGCGGCTGATTTTGCCCGAACGCGCACCGCGCGAAAGCTTGAGCGCCGCCTCGTTTTTAGCACTTATAAGTCCCATAACGCTTTCGGCTTTTGCGAGGTCTAATTTTCCGTTTAAAAAGGCGCGCTTTGTAAATTCGCCGCCCTCGGCAAGCTGCGCTCCGCATTCAAGCGCTCGGCGCAGCACCGCTTTGAGCACAACTCTGCCTCCGTGGACCGAAATTTCAACCGTGTCCTCTCCCGTGTAGCTGTGGGGTGCGCGGAAAACAAGGGCAACGGCATCGTCTATCGCTTCGCCGTCGGCTTCGGACACAAGACCATAGGCAGCACTATATCCCGAAAGCGAGGAAAGCGCTTGTTCCGAAAAGGCGTTAAAAAAGCAGTCGGCCACCTTGATGGCGTCATCGCCCGATATTCTTATTGTTCCTATAGAGCCCTCACCCAAGGGAGTTGCTATGGCGGCAATTGTTTTTAAACTCAAAATCGCACCCTCCAAATAATCATTAACACTTTATTTTAGCATATATTTTCAATCTTTTCAACAAACAAGATTAAAGATTGACAACGAGGCGTGATTTTTGTATTATTATAGTGTGTATTTATATTTAAATTTAGGAGGTTTTATTGTGAGAAATGAACTTTTAAAGCTGCTTGGTCACAATTCACGTTATCAAATATCGGAGCTTGCCGCAATGCTCGGCGAGAGCGAGGCGGCGGTTGAGGCCGAGATTAAAAAGCTCGAAAAAGAGGGGATTATCTGCGGCTATAAAACCGTTATAGATTGGGATAGAATAGACGGTGCTTATGTATCGGCGATTATTGAATTAAACGTTGTTCCAAAGGCAGATTTGGGCTTTGAGGAGGTTGCCGAGCGAGTTTCGGCATATCCCGAGGTTGAAGCTGTTTATCTTATGTCGGGCGGCTATGACCTTAATGTTGTGGTTAAGGGAAAAACCTTGCAGGATGTTGCAAGGTTCGTTGCCCGTGAGCTTGCAACGATTGATTCGGTTACCTCTACCTCAACGCATTTCGTTATGCGCCGTTATAAAGAAATGGATGTTTGTCTTTGCGGAAGCGAGGATGATAGGGGGCAAATTATCGTATGATTGATTATTCCAAGGTGCTTAATCCTAAGGTTTGCGAAATTAAGCCATCGGGAATAAGAAAATTTTTCGATATTGCCGCCACTATGGACGATGTCATATCGCTAAGTGTCGGTGAGCCTGATTTTCAAACCCCTTGGCTTGTTCGCAAGGCGGGAATAGCTTCGCTTGAACGCGGAAAAACAAAATATACCTCGAATAAAGGTTTAGATGCGTTGTGCGAAGAAATTTCCAAGTATATGCTTAGGAAATACAATTTAAAATATAATTGGGAAAATGAAATTTTAGTTTCGGTCGGCGGAAGTGAGGCTATTGATGCGGCCATTCGCGCAATAGTTTGTGCGGGCGATGAGGTTATTATTCCGCAGCCAAGCTATGTTTGCTATGAGCCTATAACCGAGCTTGCGGGCGGCGTTCCCGTTATTTTAGAAACCCGCGCCGAAAATGATTTCAAGGTAACACCCGAGGAGCTTCGAGCGCTCATAACCCCAAAAACCAAGGCGCTTATTCTGCCGTTCCCCTGCAACCCAACGGGTGCGGTTATGGAAAAGGCAGATTTAGAGGCCATTGCGGATATAATAATAGAAAACGATATATTCGTTATTTCCGATGAGATTTATGCCGAGCTCTCGTTTGGAGAGAGCGCGCATGTTTCAATAGCAAGCATTGATGGTATGCATGAAAGATGCATCGTTGTTAACGGCTTTTCTAAAACCTTTTCGATGACGGGCTGGCGCTTGGGCTTCGCCTGCGGACCGCGCGAGGTCATATCGCAGATGATTAAAATTCATCAGTTTGCGATAATGTGTGCACCTACCGTTTCGCAGTATGCGGCGGTTGAAGCGCTGCGCTGCTGTGACGAGGCAGTTCGGGATATGGTGGAGGAATATAATCGCAGAAGAAGACTTATGGTATCGGGCTTTAATAAGATAGGACTGACCTGCCGTGAGCCAAAGGGCGCATTTTATACCTTCCCCTCGATAAAATCTACGGGAATGTCAAGCGAGGAGTTTTGCGAAAGGCTGTTGCTTGAAAAGAAGGTTGCAGTCGTTCCGGGCACTGCGTTCGGTCGAGGCGGCGAGGGCTTTATAAGGGCATCTTACTGTTATAGTAATGAGCACATTATTGAGGCAATAAAGCGAATCGGCGAGTTTATAGAAGAAATAAAAAAGTAATTTTATGAGGTAAGCTTATGAAAAAATCCACAAAAGTAATAATTATTGTTGTAGCAGTAGCACTTGTGTTGGCGTTTGTTTTGGGCGGCACATATAACGGCTTTCTTAAGTCCGAAGAAAATCTTAAGAGTGCACAAAGCACTATATCGGTTCAGCTTCAGCGCAGAGCCGATTTGATTCCCAACTTTGTTGAAACGGTTAAGGGCTATTCTGATTATGAAAAATCAACCTTTACCGCAGTTACCGAGGCGCGAACAGCGCTTCAAAACGCAAACTCTGTAGGCGAGCAGGCCGAGGCAAGCGGACAGCTTGACGGCGCTATTTCGGTATGGGTTAACGCCATTACAGAGGCGTATCCCGAGCTTAAGGCAAACGAGCAGTATAAGGCGCTTCAGTATGAGCTTGCGGGAACTGAAAACCGAATTGCCGTAGCTCGTAAGGATTATAACGACGCTGCAAAGGCATACAATGTTAAGGTTAAGCGCTTCCCCGGCAATATTATTGCGCGTCTTATGGGCTTTGAAGCGGCCGAATATTTTGAAACCGACCCCGCCAACCAAGAGGCACCGCAGGTAGCATTTTAAAAAATTATGAGAATTTTAAGGTGTATGGCGGCTGCCTTGGCGGCGGCATTGATTTGCCTCGGCATTTGCGGCTGCGGAGCTCAAGAAGGATACCCAAAGCCCACAGAGAAGTTTTTTGTAAACGATTTTGCCGATGTGTTAAGCGCTGAGGATGAAGAACAAATTTATAATAAAGGTGCGGCGCTGCAAAAGAAAACAACCGCGCAGGTTGTGGTAGTAACGGTGGATAGCGTCGGCGCCGAGGAAATTTCGGATTATGCTCTAAACCTCGGCAGAGAGTGGGGCGTGGGCGACGCCGAAAAGGATAACGGCGTGCTTATTTTGTTGGCGGTAGGCGACCGTGATGTTTATGTTGCGGTGGGCTATGGCCTTGAGGGCGCGCTTCCCGATAGCAAAACCGGCAGACTCCTCGATTATTATGCGATGGACTTTTTTGCCGAGGATGAATTTTCCAAGGGAATGGCAAGCGTTTACGGTGCAATAGTAAACGAGGTTTATATTGAATATGATATGACACCCGATGAAAGCTATACCCCCATAGAGCAGCTTCCCTATGAGGATGAGGAATCCGAGGGCGCTTTAAGGGTAGGCATATCATGGCTTATTCTTATTGCGATAGTGGTGCTTTATATGTCGATATTCGGCCGTAGAGGCGGAATATTCTTTATGGGCGGACCGGGCGGCTTCGGAGGCCGAGGCGGCTTCGGCGGAGGCTTTGGAGGCAGAGGCTCGGGCGGCTTTGGCGGATTTAGCGGCGGAGGCGGAGGCTTCGGCGGCGGAGGCGCAGGCAGAAGCTTTTAAGTGTTTTAATATTATGGGCGAGCTTCGCCCATAATAAATTTTTATATTAGGAGTATTAAATGTCTAACGGCTTTAATGAAAAGGATTACGGTGAATATTTCAGCGAGCTTCAAAAAAGACTTGAAAAGCAAAACAGCGCGCCGATACATTCGCGAATCCCCGAAAAACAAACAAGCGTAAGCCGTGAAGGCGTTAAGCGAGAGCGTAGAAAGAGCGGCAAAAAACGCTTCAATGCGGCGGCTGCGATTTCGGCGGCCTTGGTGGTAATTGTTTTGGCGGCCTTGGCGGTGGGCATAAAATCCTGCACCGCAAAGCCTGAAAAGACCCATACCCCTATTGAATCCCAAACTGCCGTCCCGCAGGATACACTCACAAGCTCCAAGCCGTCACTTTATGCCGAAACCGACCAAAACACTAAGGAAATTTGTGATGAAATCGAAAGTCCCAATGTGATATTCATAAATACCACCGAAAACCGAGTGGTAGCAAGCAGAAACGCCGATAAGCGCTGTTATCCTGCTTCTACCACTAAAATAATGACGGTGCTCGTTGCGGCGGAAATGATAACCGATTTTTCCGATACCTTTACAATGAGCTATGATATAACCGACCCGCTTTATAGGCAAAACGCCACCGTTGCGGGCTTTTCGGCGGGCGAAAAGGTAAATATGACCGACCTGCTTTACGGCGCGATACTCCCTTCGGGCGCAGATGCTACGACGGCGCTAGCATTAAAGCTTGGCGGAAGCGAGGAGGGCTTTGCCGCGCTTATGAACAAAAAGGCAGGCGAGCTCGGTTTAAAGCAAACGCATTTTACCAACGCGAGCGGTCTTTTTGATGAACAGCACTATACCACGGCGCAGGATATGGCGGTAATTCTCGAAGCGGCAATGCAAAATGAGCTGTGCCGTAAGATTTTATCCACCTATAAATATACAACGGCACAAACCCCCGAGCATCCCGAGGGCATTGAGCTTACGAGCACGCTTTTTAGCTATATGTATGGCACCGAGCCCGAGCACGCCGATATAACAGGCGGAAAAACGGGATTTACAAGCGAATCAAAATACTGCATAGCCTCATTCGGTGTCGATGATGAAGGCGACGAATATGTTTGCGTAACGCTCGGCACGGACGGTCATTGGCCTGCAGTTTTTGACCAAATAGAGATGTATAGCATATATAATGATTTAAACCGATAAAATACTCTTGAAAAAGCAAAGAAAAAGTGTTATGATATTAAGAGGTATGTAGCATATACAAATTATATCTCTTGAAATGAGGGTAATTATGGAAGAAAAGCAAATTAAAATAGCCGATTTATTGTGGCTTGCTTGGCAAAGACTCTGGGCGCTTGCGTTGGCGTTCGTCATTTTTGCAGTCGGTGCATTCTTTTATTGCGAAAAGATGGTTACACCGCAGTATAAGTCAACAGCATCAATACTCGTAACAAACGGTGCGGTTATTGATGATAAAACTCTGCTCGGCGGCAGTGCGACGGTATCTAATACAGATGTTGCGGCATCGCTTAATCTGGTTGAAACCATAACAGATATATTAAACACCTCGGATATCTATAAGCATTTGGCTGAGGAGCTTAACGGAAAGTATGTGTATAGTCAGCTTATGAATTCCTGCTCTGTGGAGAGAAGAGGAGATATGTCGCTGTTTGTCGATGTTGTTTTCACCAACGAGTCTCCCGAAGAGGCAATGAGGATTGCAAACACCTTCGTTTCGATGTCATGTGAGTATATAACAAGCTTTATCCCCAATTCTAATGCTATAGTGGCGTCCTCTGCAGTCAGAGCCTCGCTCGCTTATCCGCATACGCTTAAAACCTCGTTTTTGGCGGGTGCGATAGCTGCTGTAATCTTATATTTAATTTTATTCCTTGTAGAGATTACCAATCATTCAATTAAGGGTGAAGAGGATTTTGTTGCGAGATATACCGTGCCCTTGTTGGGCTCTGTTCCGGATTTTGAAAACGTGGAAACAGGGACATATTATTTTAGCGGAGGGCAAAAATAATGGCTAAAGAAAAGTTAAAGTTCAACATTGTTAAGGACGGAGAGCAAAAGCACGTTCCCTTTGCTGTTGTTGAGGCATATAAGACCATTAGAACAAATCTCACCTTCTTGCTTTCTTCGGGCAAGAAAAAAATAGTTACTATCACAAGCCCTAATGCAGGAGAGGGAAAATCCACAACTGCGGTTAATATGGCAATTGCGTTCGCGCAGCTTGGAGAAAAGGTTTTGCTTATAGATGCCGATATGCGAAAGGCCTCTATCCATAAAAAGCTCAAGCTTGAAAACAAGCTGGGACTTTCAAATGTTCTCGCGGGACTTTGCAAGAGGGAAGAGGCAATCACGGCGGTTAGCGCAAACCTTGAGGTTATCACCTCAGGACAAATACCTCCCAACCCCTCCGAGCTTTTGGGAAGTCAAAGCTTTAAGGATTTGTTGGATTCCCTAGAGAGCGAGTATAGCTATATTATAATCGATACTCCTCCTATTAACGTTGTGGCAGATGCGTTGCTTGTAGCTCCGCTCACGGCAGGCCTCGTTATAGTAGTGCGCGATGAGTTTACTCCGCGTGAGGCAATCAATCAGGCAATCAGTGCAGCAGAGTTTGCAAACATAAACATTTTGGGCGCCATTATGAATGGTGCAAATCCAAAGGGTAAGCGCCGTTATAACTACCGTAAATACGGCAACTATAAATATAAAAAATATTACCGCTATTCTTATGGATACGGTCCAACCAAAAAATAATCAGATAAAATCGGGGGATATTGCTTATCTCCCGATTTTTTAAAAGAAAGGCAGGTGTAGCTCTTGCAAATTGTTGATATACATTCTCATATTTTGCCCTCGCTTGACGATGGAGCAAAAACCATCGAGGAAGCATTAAGGCTTCTTTCTATGATGAGGGACGACGGTATAAGCGATGTTTTTGCCACCCCGCATTTTTATTCGGGAAAGCAGGATTTTGAGGGGTTCCCTGAAAAGTATTTAAAGGCAAAGCAGGAGCTTTTGGCGGCCATAGACGGAAAAGACCTGCCGCGGATACATTTTGGCTGTGAGCTGCATTATTTTATGGGAATGGGTAAATCATATACAATAAAGGACTTTACCCTCGAAAAATCTAAATATCTGCTTTTGGAGCTGCCTTACAACTATGATATAACCGATTATGTTTTGAAGGACATAACCGAATTAAGTAGGCGCCTTGATTTAATTCCAATTTTGGCGCATATTGAAAGATATTCGCACCTTCGCGGGTATAAAAAGCTTTTAAAGCTTATTGAAAGCGGGGATGCACTTTCGCATATAAACGCCTCGGGAGTTCTCTCAAGGGATGAGGGAAGGCTTTGCAAAAAACTGATAAAGCGAGGCCTTGTAACCTTTGTGGCTACCGATTCTCATTCTCCGGATTCGAGACCGCCGTTGCTTCGTGAGGCGTTTAAGAAAATAGAAAACGAGCTCGGCAAAGAGTATGTTGACGTTTTGATTCAAAACGCCCAAAAGCTTATGCTTGAAATTGAGGGAAGCTATGGAGAGTAAAACAGTAAAGATAAACGAGTGCGGAGAGCTTATGTTTGTAACCTTTCCGAAGCTTTCGAGCTGTAAGGTCGCAAGGCATATTTTTTCAAGCCGCAAGGGCGGAGTGAGCGAGGGGCAATATGCCTCAATGAATCTAAGTTTTTCGGGCGGAGATAAGAGAGAAAATGTGCTCGAAAATTATAATAGGCTCTGCTCGGCGGCGGGGATAGACACCTCGCATTTGGTGCTCACCCACCAAACTCATACCAACAATGTGAGAGTGGTAACTCGCGAGGATTTGGGACGAGGCATCAGCCGCGAGGGCTTTACGGATGTCGATGGTCTTATAACCAACCAATCGGGCGTTGCGCTCGTCACGCACTTTGCCGATTGCACGCCGCTTCTCTTTTGCGATGCTAAAAAGCATGTTTGCGCTACGGCTCATTCGGGCTGGAAGGGAACGGTTGCGCAGATTGGTGCGGTAACTGTTCAAAAGATGGTGCGTGAGTTCGGCTGCGAGCCTCGCGATATTATCGCGGCAATAGGCCCATCTATTGGGGCGTGCTGTTACGAGGTTGACACTCCCGTTTATAACGCTTTTTTAGAAAGCGGAATAAATCTCCAAGGAGTTTTCACCCCTCTTGCAGACGGAGAGCATTTTATGCTTGATTTAAAACGCGCAAATAAAAATATTTTAATTTCGGCAGGAGTTTTGGAAGAAAATATAGATGTTGCCGATATCTGCACCTGCTGCTCGAGTGATGACTTTCATTCCCATCGCGCCACGGCGGGCAAGCGCGGAACGCTTGGCGCAATAATAGAACTTATATAGGAGAAAAAATATGAAACTCAATTATAAAAGAACTGTGCTGATAGGCTTTGCCTTTATGTCAATCTTGGCGTTTTGGCAGTTTTATGACCAGGTAATACCCTATGTGCTTGAAAACCGTTTTGGGCTCGGAACACTCAAATCTAATGCCATTATGGCGGTCGATAATGTGCTTGCTATTTTTATGCTTCCGCTTTTCGGCGCCATTTCGGATAGAACACGCTCGCGGCTTGGCAAGAGAACACCTTATGTTTTGTTCGGAACTATTGCCGCTGTAGTGCTGCTTGTGATTTTGGGATTCTTTGAGGAAAGCCGTAACTTTATCGGCTTTATAACCGTGCTTATGGCGCTGCTTTTGGTTATGGCGGTTTATCGCACTCCGGCAGTCGCTTATATGCCCGATGTTACCGAGAAGCCGCTTCGCAGCAAGGCAAACGCCATAATAAATCTCGTTGGGTATATAGGCGGAATTTTTGCAACCGTGGTTATGATGTTTATGCTTAGAAGCAGTAAAAACGCGGCGGGCGAAAAGGTGTATGACGATTCGCAATCCTTCCTTCCCGTATTTTTTGTTATTGCGGCGTTTATGCTCGTATCGGTTCTTATAATGACCGTGAGTCTTAAGGAAAACCGTCTGCTTGCCGAAACCAACATTAAGGACGAGCCGAGCGAGGATGCAGACTCCTCAGGCAAGCTCCCGCGCCCCGTTAAGCGAAGCCTTGTGCTTATTTTGGTATCGGTGTTTTTATGGTTTGCCGCATATAACGCAGTCACGACGGCGTTTTCAAGATACTGCATATCTGTGCTGTCGGTTGACCTTGGAAAATCATCAAGCTATCTTCTCTTTGCAACCATTTCGGCAATAGCCGCCTTTGTTCCTCTCGGAATTATATCAAGCAAAATCGGTCGCAAAAAGGCGGTGCTTTTCGGCATTATTTTGATGACTCTTTGCTACACGGTGGCAGGATTTTTCAAAGGGGACACCCCGCTTTTGTATTTGGTGTTTGCAATAGTCGGTATCGGCTGGGCGTCGATAAATGTTAACTCGTTTCCGATGGTGGTTGAGATGTGCAGCGGCTCGGATGTTGGTAAATATACAGGCTTTTATTATACCTTCTCTATGGCGGCGCAGATTACAACTCCGCTTTTATCCGCCTTCTTTATAGAAACCTTGGGACTCGGCTATAGGGCGCTCTTTCCCTATGCAGTTATCTTTTCAGTCCTCTCCTTTGTAACGATGAGCCTTGTTCGCCACGGCGATTCAAAGCCCGAAGCTCGCTCGGCAATCCTTGAAAACTTTTCTTCAAATGATTAAAAGCAAAAAGCGCATACGGAAATTTTTCCGTATGCGCTTTCATATTATATATAGGTGTTTTAAGGTGACAAAACAATCCGCCTTTTTAAAACAGGTTCGGATTATTCTTGTCACCTTTAAGCTCCGCGGTAATCTTTAGAGCTAAGCTTAAAGGAAAGGCTCATAAGACTGTCGCCAAAATGAATGTTTTCGACCTCAACATCAGGGTAGTCAAGACTCAAATCATAATGGCTGAAATTAAGGAAGCCCTTTATGCCTAAGTTTACAAGCTGCTTGCAAATTTCCTTTGCGGCGGTGTTGGGAATACAAAGAATTGCGGTCGAAGGCTTGTTCTCGCGGCAAAACTCATCGAGATTGGAAATATGCCTTATTGGGATGTTTCGAACAATTTGACCAACGAGGGATTCCTTGCTGTCAAAAAGTCCCACAAGGTAAAACCCTTTTGACTCAAAGCTGATATGCTGAGCCAGCGCACGACCTAAATTGCCCACACCTATAATAATCGCGCTTTGAGGGCGGTCGAGCCCTAAAATGCTCGCAATTTCGCCTATAAGCAAATCAACATTATAGCCATAGCCCTGCTGACCGAAGCCGCCGAAGCAGTTCAGGTCTTGACGGATTTGGCTGGCAGTCAGATGCATCCTTTCGGATAATTCACGCGAGGAAATGCGCGTTTGCCCCTCTGCCCGTAGGTCACATAAAAATCTGTAGTATCTGGGAAGGCGGTGAATAACCGAGCTTGAAATCATTTTTGAAGACATAATTTTTTCCTTCTTTAAAAGTTTAACAACTTAAGGTGACAAAACAATCCGCCTTTTTAAAACAGGTTCGGATTATTCTCGTCAACATAATTTTAAACGATTGATAAAAAAATGTCAAGAAAAGTGTTGACAAATGAAAAAATATGTGTATAATAAAAATAGTAATCATTACTGTTTTTAAAGGAGAGGCTAATGAGACATTATTCACGGCAAAGGGAAGCTATTTTGCAGGTGCTGCAAAACTCAAAAAGCCACCCAACTGCCGCAGAGGTTTATAGGCAGGTCAGAGAGGTGATACCTAATATCAGTCTCGGCACCGTTTATAGAAATCTGTCGGAGTTAAATGACGAGGGGCAAATAATTTGTGTCCGCGTCGGCGATGGCAACGACCATTTCGATGGTGATACTTCCTTTCATCTTCATTTGTATTGTGTTAAATGTCACGATATAATAGATGTTCCGGTAGAAAATATGACTAAGTCGCTTTTTAAAAGCAGTGGATTTACTCCCGAAAGCGCAGTGTGCGTTGTCGGCGGCATTTGCAAAAAATGTAACAAAAAAAATTAAATTATCTTTAGGAGGATAATCAAAATGAAAAAGTATGTTTGTTTAGTTTGTGGTTACACTTATGAAGGTCAGGAGGCTCCGGCAGAGTGCCCGATTTGCCACGCCCCCGCATCCAAGTTCCAAGAGCAGTCGGCTGAGAAAAGCTGGGCGGCAGAGCATGTTGTAGGCATAGCAAAGGGAGTTGATGAGAGAATTATCGAGGGCCTTCGCGAGAACTTCAACGGTGAGTGCTGCGAGGTTGGTATGTATCTTGCGATGTCAAGAGTAGCTCATCGTGAGGGATACCCCGAAATCGGTCTTTATTGGGAAAAGGCGGCGCTTGAGGAAGCAGAGCACGCTGCTAAGTTCGCAGAGCTTTTAGGTGAGGTTGTTACCGATAGCACCAAGAAGAATCTCGAAATGCGAGTTGACGCTGAAAATGGCGCTACACTCGGCAAATTTGAGCTTGCAAAGCTCGCAAAAGAGCTGGGGCTTGATGCTATCCACGATACCGTTCACGAAATGGCTCGTGATGAGGCTCGTCATGGCAAGGCGTTTGAAGGTTTGCTCGGCAGATACTTTAAATAATTATAAAACAAAAAATTTAATATGAAGGAGACAACCGCAATGAAAAAAAGATTATTATCGTTGGTAGCTTTAGCAATTTTCGCTTTTTCCGTTGTTGGCTGTGCCCCTGAAATTACCGTTAATACCGGTGGGGAAGGCAAAAAGGAAAACATTTCTCAATCCGATAAAACGGCAATAAGCGGTGAAACCACCGCGCAAGACGAAACGACTTCGTCTAATAAAACCCAAACGGCTTCGTCTGATAAACCCGAAACCGCTTCGTCTAACAATGAAACTGTTCAAAGCGGCGACACCGATTCCGGCACGAATTCGTCCGGTGCTGCCTCGAGCTCGCTTGATGCCGAAACCTTATCTCGCAAAGAGGCGCTTGCGGTGGCCTTCGCCCACGCAGGAGTTAAGGAAAGTGAGCTTCGCGATATTGAGGCTGAGCTTGACCGTGAGGGCGGGAAGACCGTTTGGGAAATCACCTTTGAAAAGGGAAAGTATGAATACGACTATGTGATTGATTCCGAGTCGGGTGAGGTTCTTTTCCACAAAAAAGAAACAGACGGCACTTCGTCGAGTGCTCAGACCACGAGCACTCAAGCTACCATATCCAAGAACGATGCGCTTAAGAAGGCTTTTGCTCACGCAGGCGTTAAGGAAAACGAGCTTCGCGATATTGAGGCTGAGCTTGACCGCGAGAACGGCAAGGCTTTGTGGGAAATCAGTTTTTCAAAAGGTAGGCAGGAATACGAGTATGCTATTGATGCCAAAAACGGCACGGTAATTAAACATAAAACCGAAGCCGATGATTAAAGGAGAAGATATAAATGGAAAAATATGTTTGCCCTTGCGGCTATGTTTATGATGAGGCGCTTGGCGACCCCGATAATAATGTAGCTCCGGGAACCAAATTCGAGGATGTGCCTGAGGATTGGGTATGTCCCGTATGCGGACTCTCAAAGGACGCTTTTACAAAGGAATAATTTAAAAATCAAGCGGTCGGTGGCCGCTTGATTTTTTTCTTTTGCTATGATAATATATTTTTAGTAAGGTAAGGAGAGATAAAATGGCAGGAAGAAATTATACAAAAAAGACGTTTTACAACTACATTAGCGAAATATATGTTTTGTGCTTACTTTTTTTACTGCCCTTGCTTTTTAATAAGGGATTTTTTAATATTACCGAAACCAAGGCGGCGGTTTTTTTCACGCTTGCTCTCTCGGTTTTGGCCTTGGCGCTCGTGGGCTTTTTATTTAGTCTTAATAAAAAGAAAATTGAAAAATGCAAAAAGGCAGTTCGTGGCTATAAGCCGGAGCTTTTCGAGCTGGCGTTCTTTGGCTTTGGCGGAGCGGTGGTGCTGTCGGCACTATTGTCAAAGTATCAAAGTGATGTTTGGATTGGAGCAAATTCAAGATATCAAGGCGCCTTAGTAATATTAATTCACCTCGCTTTGTTTATGCTTATCGGTTATTTCTATAAGGAAAGCAAATACTTTTTGCCCATAACGCTATCGGCGTTTTCGCTGGTTTGTTTTTTCGGAGTTTTAAACTGCTTTGATATAGACCTTTTAGGCATATATGCAAATATCGGCAAGGCAAATAAGGCGCTTTACATATCGACCATAGGTAATATTGATTTTTACAGCAGCTATATTTGTCTGCTTCTGCCGCTTGCGATTGTTGCGTTTTGCTTGGCAAAGGGTAAGCGTGCGATAGCCTTTTCTTCGGTGGCACTTATCATTGCCTCTTGCGGAATGGTCGTAACGGCTACTGAGGGCTTTTTAATAGGCTTTGGAGCAGCGTTCTCTGTTATGCCCTTCTTTATGCTCAAAACCGAAGCGAATGCCAAGCGGTTTTTGGTTGCGGCGGCAATAATGTTTTCGGTGGGCAGAATTTTCTTGTGGATTTATGATGCCGCCGAAACAACAATCAGAGTTCCCTCAATGCTTAGAACGATATTAAGCCCTATAGTTGCGGCTGTAGTCATAGCAGTATGTGTCGCAGGATATCTTCTGGTTAAAAAGTGTCCGAGCGCTCTTTTATGGCTTAGAAGAATTTATCTTGTTTTCTTTGTGCTGGTTTACGCGGCGATAACAGCACTTTTTGTGCTTGCAAACATAAGGGATGTAGGAGAATGGGGCGAGCATTTTAAGTTTAGCGAAAAATGGGGACATTCGCGCGGGAAAATATATATTTTTTGCGCGGAAAGCTTCTCGCAGTATAGCCTTAAAGAAAAGCTTTTCGGTATAGGGCCGGAGGCACTTTATCAGCTTTCGGGCGAGGCTTATACAACTAAAAAGCTTGACCAAGCCCACTCGGAATACCTGCAAATACTTATGACTGGTGGAATAGTAGGACTTTTATCCTATCTTTCCCTGATTGCCGCCACAATAACGGCGTTTTTGCGAAGGCTTAAATCAAATGTTCTTGCGGCAGGTATTTTTTCGGGCCTTGTTGGCTATTGGGCACACGCGGGCATTAATATGGCGCAGCCCTTTACAACCCCCATAATGTATTTGTTTATAGCGTTGATTTTTGCATTTTATATTGAGGCTCGAAAAAATGAGCCTATAACAGCTAAAAATAAAAGAAAAGGGAAGGATAGCAGCAAGAAAGTTTTCCAAAAACAAAGCAAAACCGCCTTATCGGAACTTGGCTAATGTGAAATTCTTTTTCGGAGGGTTATTTTTATATTGTTCCCGCAATAAAAAGCAAGCCGCAGGCCATTATTAAAAACATCTTTTTAAATTTAAGTCCCAATCGGGATAGCAACACCATTCCGAGCTTTAGCATAACCGTCTGCCTGATAATCGAGGTGCAGAAAAAGACGATATAGGCAAAGCCATCCATTCGAGTAAATAAATTGCCAACCGTTATGGTGCTTATGGCATCTGCATAGGGGTAGCTCATATTTGCGGCACTTTTTGCGCCAAAAATGAGAATACTGTTTAAAATACACAGCACTAAAATTGCCGCCGCGAGGGTGAGTCCTCCCAAGGCGGCTTTTTTATTTATTCCCTCTCGGGTGACACAAACAAAGCAAAGAGTCAAAACGCTTGGCAGGAAAACACCTAAAAAATAAGAGGCGGTCTGCCTTAAAAATCCGTTTTTAAACCGGATGCTTTCTACAGCAATGTTTTTGATGTCATAATGACCGAGCGACAGCACGAAGAAAAGCGCAACCACCAAGCAAACACCGAATGTCGCAAAGAGTGAAAATTTAAAAATACTGTTGTTTCCACAGACGGAAAAAACATATACCGCCACGGCAAAAACTGCCGACAGCACGAATTTGGGCGCATAAGGAAGCATATCCCATTTTACAAAATCTATATATTCCGATGCGACCGTAAGTGCCGACCAAAGCGATAAAAAAATCACTACGCTATACAAAGCCCCTCGCCAAAAGCCTACGCCACGCTTTTGCTTAAATATAAAATTGATTACGGGACACATCAAAAAATATAGCAAGGCCGCCGCTAAAAACGCCGCTAAAAAGGCGAGCGGATTTCTGTTATCGGCATTTTCATACGGCACCGAAATTGCCGCGCTTCCAAGCGTTGCGGCGGCAAGCAGACAAACAGTATGAAGCCGATAGGGTTTTTGCGCCGTCATTATTCATCCCGCCTTATATGAAAATTTTTATAGCTCACGGTTTTAGAGATTTGAACGCCCTGCTCACCCGCAGTTACAACGGGCAACGAGAGCTCCGTCTTTTCCTCACTTATATCCTTTTCAAGCTGATAAAATTTATTATTATAATCTATTTTCTTTTCAAGTCGCACCTTTAAAAGCCCCATAATATCGTAGCCCACCGCTGTAGTTACGGGAGGAAGCTTTAAAACGCTTTTAATATTCTGTGCGTAAAGCACGAACACCCCGAGATTTAAGTTTCTCATATTATGGCAAAAATCAACCACCTCTAAAAACGCCGCTCCTTCAATGCCCTTTGAAAGCATCATAACTGCACAGTGGTCAAAATACAGCGCCTTTGTGAGTCCTTTTTCAAGGTTTTCTCTCGCCTTGTAGGGAGTTTCACCCGCGGCGCTGAAAATATGGGTTGAGGGCTTTGTTGCGGCATCTCCCGCCGCCACCGCCTCAACGGTAAGCAGATATTCGCCGCGCGAGTAATCAACCCCGAGCGCCGATACTATATATCCCGTATCTATTTCTCGGTAGCCCATACAGCCCGAAAGGCTTATAATCAAGGCTACGATTAACAAGAGCTTAATCTTCATTTTTATTCCCGCTTCTTATAAGATTTTCGGTTATATGCGGCCTATGCTTCATTCGCGGCCACGGCGCTCTGAAAAAGGTGTCCTTTAGGTGCTCAAAATCGGGCGTTTCGAGCGAAAGGGTATAATCCATTCCAAAGGATTTAAATCCGAAAATGCGAATGACAAAAAGAGAGGCTACAACGATATAGCCGTAAAGCCCGAGCACCGCCGCGGCGAGCACCAAAATTAATCGCATATAGAAAATAACCCCCTTAAGCCGCGGCACTAAAAGTCCCGCTATTCCGCTAAAGGCAACCGCTATGAGCATTGGCGCGCTTATTATTTTCGCTTCAACGGCAGCTTGTCCCACAACGAGACCTCCGACTATCGAAAGGGCGTGTCCGAGGCTTTGAGGCATTCGAAGCCCCGCCTCCTTCAAAATTTCAAAAATCAGTATGAGCACTATACATTCGCTCACCGAGCTCATAGGAACTCCTGCTCTGAGTGCCGCAACCGAGAGCGCGAAATGGGTAGGCAACAGCTTTAAATGAAAGGTTGTGAGCGCAACGAAAATTGCAGGGACACTCACCGTAGCAAAAAAGCATAAATAACGAAGCACTCTGCCCACCGAGGATACTAAAAAATTTAAATAATAATCCTCATCGGATTGGAAATTTTCGGAAAAGAGGTAGGGGAGCGTGAGCACTACGGGTGTGCCGTCGACAACGAGCGCCACCCTGCCTTCAAGCAGTCTTGCCGCAACAACATCGGGCCTCTCGGTGCTCCCTGTTGTTTTAAACATACTGCCCTTATGGTCGCGAATATACTCGGCTATATAGTTGCTGTCAAGAACGCCGTCTATCTTGATTTTCGAAAGCCTCGCTTTAAGCTCTGCCAAAACCTCTCGTTTTGCAAGTGTTCCCAAATAGCAGATAAAGACATAGGTGTCGCTTCTGCCGCCTATACGCATCATTTCTATACACAAATCGGGGGTTAGCAGTTTTCTTCTTATCATCGCAAGATTGAGCATTGCCGCTTCATCAAAGCCCTCGCGGGGGCCCTGCAGAATACGCTCGTCGCTCGGCTCTGCGATACCTCTTGTTCTCCAGCCCTTTGTGTTTATAGTAAGTGCCGTTTTACAGCCGTGTATTAAAACAACGGTGTCGCCGTAGAGGATGGCTCTTAGCATATCACTTACCTTTTGAGCCTCGTTAACCTCATTGGCAAAAAGTATATTTTTACTTATCCATTCTGCGCTCGGACTTTTACATTCCGATTTTATAATCGGTCGGACTATGCTTTCGCTTATAATATCCGCGTTAACCATTCCGTCCATATATAAAAGCACGCCATCGACGCCGCTGTTTCCCACCGCTATTCTTCTCGTTCTGAGCACGGCATCTCGCCTAAATATATCCTTAAAAAGTGCCAAATCGGTATCAATACAGCCACTAAGCGTAAGGCTTTCATAATCGGTCACTCTGCCACTCACAGCTTTTCCCCCATTTTTTAAATCCTTAAAGCTATTATTGACATATTTTTTTAAAAAATTCTACTCGGGTGTTGCACCCTCTGTAGTTACAAGAAAATCATATTCTCTTGCTATGCTATACCAAGTAATAGGCCCCACAGCACCCGTTACCTCTATTCCGAAAAGGGTTTGAAAGCGCTCAACGGCCTCGCGGGTTTGGGAGCCGAAATATCCTGTTACCGGAAGCACGGGAAGCTCGCCGTAAAATCTGCCGATTGTGGATAAATAAGTTTGCAAATCACGAACATTTTGACCGCTTTGCCCCTCGGTTAAAAAGTATCCGGGGTATATTTTGGCAAGATTTCCCGAATAGCCCTCGGGCAGAGCCGAAACCGATTCTATATATATTCTTTTTATTGTTCCCCATGTTCCCGCATTAACAACTCCCGTAACGGCAAGCCCATAATATTCTTGAAAGGCTCTCACCGCCGAAACGGTTGCGTCATCAAAAACACCGTTTATCTGCAGCTCGGGCAGAGAGGGATTAAAATATGCCATTACGCTTAAATAATACTGCAGATTGCGAACCTCGGCACCTGTATCGCCCTGCGCTAACCGCTGCGGGAAAGGCACCTCGGTTTCCTCAAGCGTTATTCCCTCGGAAAACAGGTCGCTTAAGCTTTTAACGCCCGTATAATAGCGTTTTATTTTATACCATGTCGCCTTATCCACCTCACCGTTCGGAGTAAGGGAAAATATCTCTTGAAATTTTCTCACCGCGGCTTGAGTATCAAGGCCGAATATCCCGTCTTCACGAACTATTTGAGGAATGGCGGGATAGTTTTTTGATATTCGATTAAGCTCGGTTTGAACGATTTTAACGGCATTGCCCCTATCCCCCAACACAAGCGGGAAGCCGGGATAGCTTTCGCCCTCTTGGGCCACGGGTGCATCGTATACTATATTTATATCCTCGCCATAATAATTTCTCAAAATTTCAAGCGGTGTGAGCCCCGCGTTCGCAAGGTCTACGCTCCCCCACTGCGAGAATCCTGCACAAGTAGAGGTTGTGCCGTTACAAAACTGGGTAAAATACGGCTCAATGCCGTCCCCCTTGACAACATAATCATTAAACCGCTCATCAACAAGGCTTGAAATATTTTCAAAAATATCTCTGCCCTCAACAAAGGCTTGGTCTATAGCGGTTGACGAGGTTATATCAAAATCATATCCTCGCGAGCGATAATATTCGGTAAAAATTCTATTGAGTGCAAAGCTTGTTATTACATTTATATTTGCAATAAGCGCATTTTCGGGCCAAGTGGGATAGATTTCGCTTGATGCAACATTTTTTACATACTCGGCAAACGGCACAGTAACATTTCTTGCGGCGCGGTCGGGCGCACCTAAATGCACGGTTATGCTTTGCGGGATTTCAGGCAGTATTGCTTGCGGCATAATTTTCTCCTATAAATTGTATTTTTGTCCCTCGTCGAACACTCGCGGCGCGCGGTTTTTGCCCGCGGCACTAATGGGTATAAGGTCGGCGCTCTGCACCGAAATGACACCCGAGAAAATCGGAACATTAAGATTTATCTGCTCTATAAAGCCATCCGCCTTAACCGATATATTATAGCTTGCGTAAGGCGGCTGCTGCGCCCCCGCCGATTCGGATAAGGCGCGGTCGGGCGCTTCGAGATAAAATATTCCCGTTTGCCCGCTATCATCGGTATAGCCTCTATCTATTATCTCCATATTATCGTAATCGCCCTTGAAAACCGTAACCGTAGCCGAAGGCACGGGATATAGCTTTCTAAGTGTGGTTGCATTAACCGTGAGTCCGCCCGAGGCTTGAGGTATCGTTTTTTCTTCCACTGGAGGCTTCACGGTTTTATACATTTCAATTAATTCTTTTGCATATTCTTCTGCGGTTTTTTCGTTCATAATATCACCCATATAAAATCTATGCAAAAGCAGATAAAAAAATAACGGTCGGCGTTGCCGACCGTTTGGAAAAATTAAATTTTAAAAGAAAAGTGCCCCTGCTCCGCAGGTTACGAATGTAACTATTATTCCTGCCGCAACAACGCCGAGCGTTATTGCCGGAAGCGCGGCTTTTAGCCGCATATCAAGCATTGCGGCAACGAGTGCTCCTGTCCAAGCACCAGTTCCCGGTAGTGGGATTGCCACCAAAACGAAAAGTCCCCAAAAGGCATATTTTCTTACAACATCGGATTTTTTCTCGGCTCTCGATTCAAGCTTTGATACCATCCTATCAAGTCTTTTGCTCCATTTTCGCATAAGCGCAAAAATCTTTTTTATAAATATGATTATAAACGGCACCGGCACTAAATTGCCTATAATTGAAATTACAACTGCCGCCCAAATGTTGACTCCGTTTGCATACGCTACGGGAACGGCACCGCGAAGCTCAATTACCGGCACCATTGAAATTAAAAAGGTCATTAAAAGCTTGCCCCAAGGGCTATTCCACAAAGTCAAAATAATACCTCCAAGGATTCCGCCTTTGCCGAAGCAAAAACTTCACTTAAATACTCGCTTGTGGTGATTCCTCTGCTTGCGGGTAAGAAGAAGAGGAAATAGCAAAGTGCGCCCAGCGCCAATAAAAGCACTACCAAAACAATTATAATAGGTATATTGAGTGTTATATCCTTTTTAACGCTCTGCTTTTGCTCGGTGTTATCATTAAAATATAAATCGCTTTCTGCAAAGCTTTTATAATTATAATCCTCGCTTTGCTTCGGTTTGGCCGGCTCGAACACCATATTTTCAACATCGCCCTCAATTACTTGGGGCAGCGACTCCTCGGGCTCCGTATCACTTTCAAAGATAAAATCGATATTATGCTCGCCCACCGCTGCCTTTTCGGGCTCTGGGTTATCTTCCGTAGGCTCGGTATCCGCCTGAGGCTCGACCGCAATTGTTGTTTCCTGCTCGATTTGGCTTTCTTTAGGGTCTTGCTCGATTTCCTGTGCGCCATTATTCGCATTTTCTTTATCACTCACAGGCTCCTCGACCTTTTTTTGAATTTGCATTGTGGGCTTAGACATACTGACATCCTCAATATAAGGGAAAATCAACTGCTTCATAAGCTGTTTTCTAAGTGGCTTATTTTCGGTTAAAATTATGATTGTTTGAGGGCCGCTTTCTATGATACAGCCGCCAAAAATTCCCTGCTCGGTAACAAGCGGTGTTGAGCCCTTTATAACGCTTATTTCTTTTTTATCGTCAATTCCGTAATCGCCGCCGTTTATAAGCTCGGTGCCCTTACCGATTGCCGTGCCAACCATTTTAATAAGTCCATCATCCTCAAAAAGCGGGCCGCAGGCTATTATAATTCGGCTACGGGAAACAGCGCGGGCAAGCGCCGAAATAAATGCTTTTTTATCGGTTGTTTTCTCGGTTAGAAGCCTCATTCTGCAACAACCGCTTAAATTAAATTCCATTTCAAAATCGGTGCTTGTGTTATTGTAAATAACATCAACCTTAATATTTTGAACCATAATTCTTCTTCCTTTGCCCTACTATTTATTATCGTTAATCTTTTTACTTTTTTGCCACGCCTTTGGATACTTTACCTCGCCGTTTATAACCGCCTTGCTTGTATCTATCTGCGCGCCCTCCTGCGTTCTTACCGCAACCACAGCAAGCCGTGCGCCATCAAAATCCTCAGCCGTAGTTATAAGGGTTAAAAGCTCATCGTGAGGGATAATTTCGGTGCTTGTTTTGAGTATACTGCGGCGGGCGGTCTCCTCTTTCCATTCGCTAAACTCCCGCTCGTTTACAAAGCTTCCCTTGCCGACATCGTAGCCTTCGCTGTTTTTTGAATCGAGAAGCATAACTGCAAAAACAGCATATCGGCGCTCCTCGGTGCTATCGGTAAGCGTTATTATCGGGTTTTGCTTATAAAACTTTAAGTTCCGATAGTTTGAAAGTGTTCCGAAGAGCGTTCCGTCCCGCATTTCATTGCCGTAAATCACTATGTTTTTATCGCCGTTATATAGGTCATCCGAGGCCGACATAAAAATCGAGCCATAGGAGCTTTTTTCTTTTAACAGATTATGCTTCAGGTAATAGCTATCGTTTTCCCCTTTTGCGACGGCACAATTAATTTTACTGTTAGGCACATAAATCCAAGCTTCTATATCCTCGTTATATTCCTTAAGAAGATTTATGCCGTTAAGCCAGCCGCCGCCCTCGTTGAAAATTTGCTCGGTCTGCTCTAGAATTTTATGATGGGATTTTATCCTCACAAAATATCCCGCAACGAAAAATGAGGAGACAAGCATAGCCGCAACAACTGCCGCAATCAAGATTTTAACAAGACGGGAATAAAGCGCACTTCCGACCTGTTTTTTATTAACAATCTGCGCAACCGTTTTGCTTTTAAAATCAAACGGTTTTCTTTCGTGTGCTCCAGCCATTTCTTTACCTTCCAACAAATTTTATTCAATAAACGAAGCTTCTATACCCGCAATAGCCCTTTCGATAAGTTCTTCTATATTAAGCTTTGCCTCTGCCGCTTCGCATTGGCCGGGTTTTGGTCTGGTATGCGGGTGCTTGGGAGTAAATACGGTGCAACAATCCTCATAGGGTAAAATTGATATATCGAACGCTCCTATTTTTTTGGATATTGCAATTATTTCTTCCTTATCCATACCTATAAGCGGACGAAGCGTAGGCATATCGGAAACCTCATCGGTTGCCGCAATCGCAGGCAGGGTTTGACTTGCAACCTGACCTAAGCTCTCGCCCGTTATAAGCGCCAAGCAATCCTCTCGTTTTGCAACGCGCGAGGCTATCCTCATCATAATTCTTCTCATAATAAGGGTAAAATAATCCTCGGGGCAGCATTTGCCGATTTCCTCTTGAATTTCGGTAAAGGGCACTATGCTAAGCTTTATAGGTCCGCTGTATTTTGCTACACAAGAAAGTAAATCGCGCACCTTTTGCTCCGCGCGGGCGCCTGTATATGGCGGGCTTGCAAAGTGAATGGCATTTAGGGTGAGCCCTCTTTTTGCCATAGTCCACGCGGCAACGGGCGAATCAATGCCGCCCGAAATGAGCACCATCGCTCTACCCGCCGTTCCGACAGGCAGTCCTCCCGCTCCCTTAAGCTGAGCGCCTCTTATATACGCCGCAAAATCTCTAACCTCAACCGTTATTATTAAATCGGGGTTATGAACATCAACGGTCAAATGCGGAAACGCCTTGAGCATGCAGCCGCCAACCTCGGCACAAATTTCGGGAGATTTTAAGGGGAACGCCTTATCGGAGCGCTTGGCCTCAACCTTAAAGCTTTTTATAAGGCGAACATCATCCTTAAGATACTCGGGTGCAAGCGCTAATATATCGTCTATATTTTTTTCACAAACGCACGCGCGGCTAAACGCCGCCACGCCGAAAACTCGGCCTATCCTACAAAGTGCTTCTTCAAAATCGAAATCCTCTGATTTGGGCTCTATATAAATGGTCGATTGCGATTTGGTTATACTGATTTCGCCGAGGCTTTTAAGTCTTCGACGAATATTAGAAATCATTTTATCCTCAAAATTGCGGCGGTTAAGGCCCTTAAGAGCCAGCTCACCGTCCTTTATAAGTATTACTTCCTTCATCAATTTGCCCTTCTTAATCTTTGAGTTGCCGCCACGATTGCCTCGCAAAGACGGTCGACATCGCAAGCTTCATTATATCGCGAAAAGCTGATTCTCACAGCACTGTCAACCCGCTTTTGCGAAAGTCCCATAAGGGATAAAACATAACTGCCCTCGCCCTTTGCGCAGGCGCTTCCCGAGGAGACATAAACCCCCTCGCTTTCAAGAAAATGAAGCATTGTTTCCGAGCGGTAGCCTTCAACCGAAATGTTGAGAATATACGGCAGGCAATCCTCGGGCGAGTTGAGCTTAACAAGCCCTGTTTGAAGCAGCTTTTCCTTGGCGTAAAGCCAAAGTGATTTTTGCTTATCGAGCGCCGATTTTATATCTGTTATATCGGATAAGGCACCGCCCATGCCGCATATTGCAGGAACGGCCTCGGTTCCCGAGCGAATACCGCGCTCTTGGCCGCCGCCCAAAAGGCCGCTTTTAATGGTGGTTCCCTTTTTGAGATATAAAAAGCCTACGCCCTTGGGAGCGTGAATTTTATGACCGCTCACCGTTAGCATATCAACGCCGAGGCGTTTGACATCAATCGGCATTTTGCCAAAGCCCTGCACCGCATCACAATGCAGTAAAGCAGGTGCACCCGCTTCGGCTATCGCCTCTGCCGCCTCACGAACGGGCATAACGGCACCCGTTTCATTGTTTACAAGCATAATACTTACGAGTATAGTGTCCTTATTAATGCTCTCTCTTAGTTGCCCCACGGTGATTTTCCCCTCATCGTTTGGCTTTAGCATAACAACCTCAAAGCCCTCTTCCTCAAGCCTTTTCATCGGCTCTAAAACCGAGGGGTGCTCAACCGCGGTTGTAACAATTCGTCTGCCGCGCTTACTCCGTGCCGCCGCGGCACCTAAAACGGCGATATTATTGCCTTCCGTTCCGCCGCTTGTGAAATAAATTTCTCTTTCCTCGGCACGAAGTATTTTAGCAGCCTTTGCCCTTACGGCATTTATTCTCTTTTCGGCATCAAAGCCCATAATGTGAAGACTTGAAGGGTTGCCCCAATCGCTTTGAAGCGCACTTAAGCACTCCTTTATCGCGTTTTCACTCGGCTTGGTGGTAGCGCTATTATCAAGATAGACCGAATTTTTCAAAAAAGTCACACTTTCCACAATATACATTATTAATATACACAACCATTATACAATATATTGCCTAAATTAACAATAGTAAAATTCAAGAATTGCCATAATTTTTTTGCGTTTCCCCCTTGAAATAAAGGTGATAAAATATTATAATGTTCCTATAAGTATTTTGGAGGAAATTTTATGCTAAAGAGAATTCTGGCGGCAGCTCTCTGCCTTTTATTGTTTTTACTTGTTGGTTGCGGCAAAGGTCCCGATGCCTCAAGCGATAGCACTCCTGCTTTGCAAATAGATACTTCTATAAACAATCTAACAGGCCTTAAGGATATAAACCCTGCAGACTCGGCTATGCGTCCTGTTGCGGTTATGATAAACAATGTTCCGATTGCCCAAGGCGTTCAGACAAATGTTAACAAGGCTGATATTGTATACGAAACCGAGGTAGAAGGCGGAATTACTCGCCTTATGGCAGTTTTCAAGGATTTTTCAAAGGTTGGGCAGCTCGGCTCTGTGCGCTCGGCGCGCTATGCTTATGTTGATTTGGCGCTTGGTCACGACGCCGTTTATCTCCACTGCGGCACCGACCCGAGATACTGTAAACCCCATCTTAATGATATTGACCACATAAGCATTGATGTTAACTATGAAGGTGTTAGGAGAATCAAAAACGGTCGTTCCTCTGAGCACACCCTATATGTTTTCGGCGACACCTTTTCACAAACAATTGCTAAAAAATTCGATGCCACCACTAAAAAGGTAGCGCCTTGGCAGAACTTCACCGATGAAAAGCTCGTTCTTGACGGCGGCAGTGCAAAGAGCGTTACCGTTAAGTTCCCTGCTCAATCCTCGGGCTTTACCTATGATGAGGCAACCGGACTTTACACTCGTCTTGCAGGCGGAAATGTTCACAAGGACTATCTGACGGGAGAGACCACCGTGGTTAAAAATGTTTTCGTGCTGCTTACCGATATCAGCTTCTATCCCGATAAAAAGCATAGAGAAATCGACCTTTCAAAAGGCGATGGCTTCTATATCACCAACGGCACCTATCAGTTTATCAAATGGAGCAAGGGCGGCGCTGCCGAAGGCTTTAAATTTACCGACACCGAGGGCAAGGAAATTAAGGTCAGCGCAGGCAAATCCTGGGTTTGTATAGCTAACAACACAAGGCTTCCCGTATTTGAATAATATTTGCTGCCGCCGTTTAGGCGGCAGTTTTTAAAGGAGAACACAATGATTCAAAAAAGCATTAAAAAACTCATTTGCTACGGTCTTGAGCACGAGCTTTTCGCCCCGCGTGACCAAATTTATGTTACAAATTTGTTGCTCGATTTATTTGGTCTTGACGGCTTTGATTGCGAGGAGAGCTTTTCGAGTGTTGACCTTGAAAGCACGCTTAAGGAGCTACTCGACTATGCTGTAGACACGGGGATAATTGAGGAGGGCATCGTTTCGCGCGACCTTTTTGACACTAAAATCATGGGGCTTTTGCTTCCCCGTCCCTCAGAGGTTACAGAGCGTTTTTATAAGGAATACGCCGTTTCTCCTATTCGTGCGACCGATTATTACTATCGTCTTAGCTGTGACAGCGACTATATCCGCCGCTATCGTATTGCGAGAGATATGAAATGGGTTACTGCCACCGAATACGGCGAGCTCGATATAACCATAAATCTCTCAAAGCCCGAAAAGGACCCCAAGGCTATCGCCGCGGCAAAATCAGCGGCACAGGTGGGCTATCCTAAATGCCAGCTTTGCAAGGAATGTGAGGGCTACGCGGGCAGAATGGATTATCCCGCAAGGCAAAACCACCGCGTTATTCCGATAGAGATTAATAACAGCCAATGGTTCTTCCAATACTCGCCCTATGTTTACTATAACGAGCATTGTATCGTGCTAAACGGTGAGCATACACCTATGGCAATAAATCACGACACCTTTGTTAAGCTCTTTGATTTTGTTCGCCAGTTCCCGCATTATTTCTTGGGCTCTAACGCCGACCTACCGATTGTTGGCGGCTCAATTTTAACCCACGACCATTTCCAAGGCGGTCATTACACCTTTGCTATGGAGAAGGCTCCTATTGAGCGAGAGCTCAGCTTTAAGGGCTTCGAGGATTTAAACTGCGGCATTGTTAAATGGCCGATGTCGGTAATTCGTGTAACAGGACAGGACTATGAGCGCATAATCGCGCTTGCCGATAAAATTTTGGCTTTCTGGCGCGGCTACAGCGATGCTTCGGTAGGAGTTTTTGCCGAAACGAACGGCGAGCCTCACAACACTATAACGCCTATTGCCCGCCGTCGCGGAGATATGTTTGAGCTTGATTTGGTGCTTCGCAACAATATTACCACCGATGAGCACCCGCTCGGTGTTTTCCATCCTCATTCAGAGCTTCACCACATTAAGAAGGAAAACATAGGTCTTATCGAGGTTATGGGACTTGCGGTTTTGCCCGCAAGGCTTAAAAATGAATTATCACAGCTTGGAAAAGCCATGCTAAAAGGTGAAGATATCAAGGCAGACGAGCTTTTATGCAAGCACGCCGATTGGGCAGAGGAAATTGCCTCAAAATATACCCTCAATGAAGATAACATTGATGACATCATCAAAAAAGAGGTTGGGCTTGTGTTTGCAAAGGTGCTTGAGCACGCGGGCGTGTTTAAGCGAAACGACCAAGGAACTGCCGCATTTATTAAGTTTGCAGAAAGCGTAAAATAATGTTTATTGAAGTTTTAACCCAAGTTCTTATTCTTTTTGTTCTCATTATGTTGGGCTTTGTTTTCACCAAGACAAAGCTTATAACAAAAAAGGGCGCCGATTGTATGACCGATATAGTCTTATACATCGTTACCCCTTGCGTTGTTATAAAATCATATATGCGCGAGTTTAATCGCGACTCTCTAAAGGGACTGCTTTTAAGCCTTGCTATCGCTTTTGGCGCACATATTGTTTATATACTTATCAGTATGTTGATGATAAGAAGCCAAAATTTAAACAGACAAAAGGTTTTGCGATTTTCAGCCATTTTTGCCAACTGCGGCTTTATGGCACTTCCGCTTGAGCAGGCGATTTTAGGCGATGAGGGTGTTTTCTACGGCGCATCCTTCGTAGCGGTTTTTAATCTGCTCGTTTGGTCTTACGGAATTAGAATGATGAGCGGGGACAAGAAATATATTTCACCTAAAAAATTATTTTTAAATCCCGGCATGCTCGGAATTGCAATCGGCTTGATTGTATTTCTGCTTTCGCTCAAGCTTCCTGTTGTGATAAGCGAATCAATCTCATATATGGCGGCGCTTAACACCCCTATTCCTATGCTGATTATTGGTTTTTATCTCGCAAACAGCAGGGTTTTTGAAGTGCTTAAGGATAAGGGCGTGCTCTTTGCAACTGCGCTTCGATTGCTGCTCTTGCCCGCCTTGGTTGTTGGCTTGCTTTATTTGTGCGGCGTTAAGGGGACTCTGCTTGTTGCCTGTGCGATACCGATTTGCTCGCCAACCGCGGCGCTTACAACTATGTTCTCGGCAAAATTTGAGGGAGATACCGAGCTATCCGTAGGCTTGGTTTCGCTAAGCTCGCTTTTAAGTATTGCAACCATGCCGATTATCATTTCTTTTGCTCAATATTTATCCTAATTTAAAAACCGAAAGAGGAGTCTCTTTAAACGCTGAGTTCCGATAAGGAAGTATTTCTTTAAAATGCGAACTTTTGGCACAATAATTTGTCAAAAATCCCCGATATGCGTCAGCATTATCGGGGATTTTTTTCTCTTCTTGCACTCAAAATTTTCATTTTAAAGTGCTTCGCAGTTTTGTAAAACATTAAAATTTCTTGTATTGAAGCCATAAAACGCAGCAAGGCTGCCGACTTGCAAGGCTTTTGGCAATAATACAGGGAATTTTGTTTGAGAAACAAATACTGCCTTATCGGAATTC
The DNA here is from genome assembly GCA_045589375.1 of Acutalibacteraceae bacterium. GTDB lineage: Bacteria > Bacillota > Clostridia > Oscillospirales > Acutalibacteraceae > UBA737. The sequence goes on from JAZNOY010000023.1 coordinate 64,679, forward strand.
AGCGAATGGTGACTCCGCTTTTTTATTTGCAGAAAACATGATTTCCTATAGTTGTTATAACCTCTCGATTTCTTATCCACTTATTAGTGGCGGTTTTTGGGTTATAGTAATATATGGCGCCGCCGCTTGGGTCTAGTCCGTTTAGGGCATCGCGCGCGGCAAGGTAGGCGCTTTCATCTATTTCCTCATAGAACTGCCCGTCGTAAAGGCAGGAGAATGCTCCGTTTTGGTAAATCACGCCCGAAACGGTATCGGGAAAGGAGGGGTGCTCGATTCGATTGAGCACAACTGCCGCTACAGCCACCCTTCCTATGTGTGATTCGCCTCTTGCCTCGGCTGAAATAAGTCTTGCGAGCAGTGTGAAGTCCGAGGAGGAATACGAATTTTTGCCTTGAACGCCCAATGCCTCAAGCGTTTTTTTGCCGACAATTCCATCTACCGCGAGCCCCTCAGCGCGTTGAAATTCTTTTACGGCCTTTTGAGTTCGGGTGCCAAAAATGCCGTCGACATTGCCGCTGTAAAAGCCCTTTTCCTTGAGTATTTTTTGAATTGCCGAAACCTCATCACCCATAGAGCCCATTTTTGAAACGGCGCCCACGGTTATACAGCAAAGACAAAAAAGCACAAATATTATAAGAAATACCTTAAAAAATCTATTCACTTTCTTCGCTTCCCTTCCGTTTTTATTATTTGCGCCTTTTAATTTTTTATTCTTTTCACATTTTGCTCTTTTTCTTTTTAAAATTCCATATTTTTACACCACACCGCGACAAATTAAGCAAGGTTTACATAATATAATTAAACGGAAGGTCCCCTAATCTTTATAATTTTCGGCGGTGAAAAAATGAAGGAAGTTACTTTAAAAAATGAAGAAAAAACCACTCTTATAAAAAACGATACCCTCGCGGCGCTTTTTACCCATATTGCTCTCGCGGTTATAGGCTTTGTGGCCTCGAGGTCGGTTGTTTTAGGCTCGCTTATGCCCTTTGGCCTTTCCTTTGCGGCCGGCTGCTCGCTTACATATCTACCGAGTGTAACCATCGGGGCGTTTATCAGCTACTTTTTTCCTGCAGGGGCGGTAGGCGGATTTAGATATATTGCCTGTCTGCTTGCGATAGCGGCAATACGACTTATGCTTTCGCGCTATAAAAGAATTTCTAATAATCCCTTGTTTTTAGGCTTTATTTGTGCCGTTTAAAGCGGTATAACGGGTGCAGTTACCTTTAGCGGTATCCCCGTTGACGCGCTGTATTTATTAGCCGAAGCCCTGCTTTCAGGCGGCGGAGCATATATAATTGCCCGTATCAGCTTGAGCTTCCAAAAAAGACTTGCATCGCTTACAAACGAGGAGCTTGCCTATTTGCTCATAATAATAGGAATTATGCTTACAGCACTTATGAATATAAAACCTTTTTCGCTAAGCATGGGCTCGGTTGCCGGTATCGCGCTCATTCTCGTATCGGCGAAATATGCAGGGGTTTTAGCGGGAAGCGTTGCAGGAATTGTTTTATCTACTGCGGCCGTTTTATCTGATATTAACGCGCAGGGAATGCAGGTTTACGCCCTTTTGGGACTTGTTGCGGGCATTTTCGCACCACTCGGTAAATATTTCCAAACGCTTGCGCTCTCCCTTTCGGCGCTTGTTGGCCTTTGTTTTTTAAGCGAGGGGCGTGCGGAATTTATGCTTGAGGTTGTTTTGGGCTCATTAATCTTTTTGCTGCTGCCGAGAAGCGCATCTATTTCTCTTGGCAAGGTGCTTTCCTGCACCCCTAAAATCACCGCAAACAGCGATTTAAACGAGGCACTCATTATGCGCCTTGGAACAGCCTCTGCCGCGCTTAGCGATGTTTCGAAAACGGTAGATAATGTTTCGCGTGAGCTTAGCAAAATAAACTCGCCGAATTTTTCAGATGTTTTATCGGCAATTGAGCGCGATGCCTGCGCGGGCTGCAAGCTTAGGCTTCATTGTTGGGAAAGCAAGAAAAGCGAAACGCTCGAGGCGCTGCTTCAAATGGTAAACACCGTAAAATCCGGCGGTTATTCACCCGAGGAAACCACAACCGAGGAATTTAAGGGAAGATGTATGCGCCTTAACAAAATGGGTGCGGCCGTTTCCCGCAGATACGGAGAATATGCCTCGCGTGTTTCGGCAGAGCTACGGCTCGACGAGGTCCGAGAGGTTGTTTCCGACCAATTTGAAGGCATTTCTAATATGCTAACCGAGCTTGCCGATGACTTTAAAGCAGACGAAAGCTTTGATAATTCTGCCGCAAGGATTGCCGCGGCGGCACTTAGAAACATCGGCATTTGCGCGAGCGAAAGCACCGCAAAAATTGATACATACGGCAGAATGACACTCGAAATTAAAGCGCGGCGCGACGACGATATAGTTATAAATCGCCTGCAAATTATGAAGCTGCTATCGCTTTCTTGCGAACGAGATTTTGATGTTCCAACCATTAATAATATCGGCAAGGAAATGATAATTACAGTCCATGAGCACGCCTGCCTTAAGGCCGATATCGGCGTTTATCAGGAGGCTGCCGAGGGCAGCTCGATGTGCGGCGATGCATATAACTATTTTAACGACGGCAAGGGACACCTTATTATGATTTTGAGCGACGGTATGGGCACGGGCGGTCGTGCCGCAGTTGACGGCGCTATGGCGGCAGGTCTTATGAGCCGCCTTATAAAAGCGGGATTCGGCTTTAATTGTGCCCTTAAAATTTTAAATTCCTCTATGCTTTTTAAATCGACCGACGAATCACTTGCAACTATGGATATTGCCTCTATCGACCTTTTTACAGGCACGGTTGAGCTATATAAGGCGGGCGCAGCACCAACACTCGTGCGCCGTTCGGGGCATGTTGGCAAGGCGGTTAGCACCTCTCTGCCAATAGGCATTTTACGCGAGGTCTCCTTTGACCGCGCAGGCATTCGACTTCGTCACGGGGATATACTGCTGCTTATGTCGGATGGGGTTACCCTTGGCGGAACGGAATGGATAAACTCCGAGCTTGAGGCTTGGCGCGATGGCTCGGCAGAGGATTTGGCGGCTCGAATTTGCGAACGCGCCCGCCGACAAACCGTCGGCGAGCGCGAGGACGATATTACCGTTATCGCAGCAATAATAGAAAAAGCAATATAAAATTTTCTCGATTTTTTACTATTATACGATAGTAAAATCAATACTATTTTTCGATAGTAGCTATACTAATGTCGAGGTGAGCTATATGTATTCCCCCCCGATTGAAAGACCTGCGCGAAGATAACGACTTGGTTCAAAAGCAGGTTGCCGCTGTTCTTGGCATTGACCAGAGGGTATACAGCAACTATGAAACCGGTAAAAGAGAAATTCCTAAGCGTCATATTATCACTCTTGCAAAGTTATATAATACTTCAACCGATTATATTTTAAATCTTTACGACAATCCGAAAAAATAACAAAAGGCTTACTGATTTCAGTAAGCCTTTTAAAATTCAAATTAATAATTTTTTGCCTCAAGCTCGAAATATGCTTTGGGGTGAGCGCAAACGGGGCAAACCTCGGGTGCCTTTGTGCCAACCATAATATGACCGCAGTTTCTGCACTCCCAAACCTTAACCTCGCTCTTTTCAAATACCTGCTGAGCCTCAACATTGTGAAGCAGTGCGCGATAGCGCTCCTCGTGGTGCTTTTCAACCTCGGCTACCATACGGAATTTTTGAGCAAGCTCACTAAAGCCTTCCTTTTCTGCGGTTTCTGCAAAGCCCGCATACATATCGGTCCACTCGTAATTCTCGCCCTCGGCGGCGCTTAAGAGGTTTTCGGCGGTATCGCCAAGTCCGTTTAACTCTTTGAACCACATTTTAGCGTGCTCTTTTTCATTATCCGCAGTTTTTTGGAAAAGAGCCGCAATCTGCTCAAAGCCCTCCTTCTTTGCCTTAGAAGCAAAGTAGGTATACTTGTTTCTTGCCTCTGATTCGCCCGAGAAGGCGGCGGCAAGATTTTTTTCGGTTTGTGTGCCTGCATATTTATTGTTTTTAATAGCCATTGGAAAATCCTCCTTTTTTTGTATATATTCATAATACCACAAATTTAAGAAAATAAACAGTATTTTTTTTAAAAAAGTCGGTGAAAGTCGCAAAACAAGGGGCTATCCTTACCGTGAGCTGTGCATATATTTTTTATTAAGGAGGAAATTTATGTTTAAACTTGCACTAAACGCAGGGCACGGATATGAAACGGCGGGGAAAAGGTGTATGAAAAAAATCGACCCCAAAGAAACCCGCGAATATGTCTTAAACAAAAGAATATGTGATAAAATTGAAAATCTGCTTTCTAAATATGAGGGAATAAAAATTTTGAGGATAGATGATGGCAGCGATATAGCGGTGGCTTCGCGCGCCGCCGCGGCAAATAAATTTAATGCCGACCTATATTTAAGCATTCATCATAATGCAGGTATAAACGGCAAATCGGGCGGCGGAATAGAGGCCTATGTTTATCTAAAGGTCGATGCGCTTACACTTAGCTGGCAAAAGGAGCTTTATAATCAAATAATCCAAAAAACCTCACTTCGCGGCAATCGCTCAAGACCGCTTCGCTCGGCAAATTTCGCAGAGTGCAGACTCACCAAAATGCCGGCGGTTTTGCTTGAATGCGGATACATGGATAGCCGAGTTGATACGCCCATAATTTTAACCGATGATTTTGCCTGCAAGGTGGCAGAAGGCGTGGCTTTGGCAATTGTGAAAATGGCACAGCTTGAAGCAAAGGAAGAAGTGGTCTTAAAGCCTGCCGAAAAGCCTGCTGCCAAAAAGAGCAATGAGCAGCTCGCAAGCGAGGTTATAAAGGGACTTTGGGGCAACGGCAGCACCCGTAAAAAGAAGCTTAAAGCGGCAGGCTATGATTATGAGGCTGTTCAAAAAATAGTTAACCTTAGGCTTAAAAAATGATTTTGCTTGAAAAGGCTTGTGCGATATGGTAATATTACTTGGGTGATATAAATGTTTTTTAAAAAAAGCGGATTTGATTTTCTGCTTGTGGGGCTCGGTAATCCCGGAATGGAATATGAAAACACTCGCCATAATGCAGGCTTTGCGGCGGCATCGGCGGTGGCGGAAAAATATTCTCTTGAGCTCAATCGGCATAAATTTGACGCGGTCTACGGCGATACGGTCATAGGAAATAAGCGCGTTATCATAGCCAAGCCTCAAACCTATATGAACTTATCGGGCAAGGCAGTAGTGGCACTTGCAAGCTTTTATAAAATACCAACCGAGCGTATAATCATTATGTTTGATGATATATCTTTGCCGCTTGGAAGCATAAGAATTCGCCGAAAGGGAAGTGCAGGCGGCCATAACGGCATAAAGGATATTATTGAGCTTCTCGGCACCGAGGATATTATGAGAATTAAAATCGGCGTAGGCGATAAGCCGAACGCGGATTATGATTTAAAAAATTGGGTGCTCGGCAAAATTCCCAAGGAGCAAAGCGAGGATTTCAAAAAGGCAATAAAAACTGCAGTTTCGGCGGTTGAGGAAATTGTATCGCGCGGAATTGATAGCGCTATGAATAAATACAGTAAATAAAATCAAACGGCAGTCGGCCCTTTTTTCAAAGGCTGGTTGCCGTTTTTGTGCTTGAATAAACTATTTGTTTATGATAATATATAAAAGCAATATGAAATTTTTAAATAATATCGTAAAAAAAGACCCCGATTTTTCAAGGCTTTTAGAGCTGAGCGGGCAGGGTAGTCTGCCGATTGCGGTTAGCGGAATCGGTCAAACGGGTAAGGCGCTTGCGCTCTCGGCAATCATAGAGGAAACCAAGAAGCAAATTCTCGCCATAACCGAGGATGAGGCATCGGCGATAGCCTTGCGTGATGACCTTGAGTCGCTCGGAACGAAAACGCTTTATTTGCCCTCGCGAGACTATAATCTAAATCGCCTAATCGGGCGCTCGAAAGAGTATGAATATGAGAGGATTCACACCCTATCAGCCGTGGCTGGTGGGGATTTTGCCGTGCTTGTAGTGTCGCTCGATGCGGCCATTCAGTTCACCCTGCCGCCCGAGGCTTTAAAGGGCAATACGCTAACGCTTCGCGCGGGTGATGCTGTGTCGCACGGCACCCTTTTAAATAGCCTTGTGTCGCTCGGATATGAGCGCGCTGATAGTGTTGAGGGCGCAGGTCAATTCTCGGCACGCGGCGGTATAATTGATATTTTTTCGGTATCGTCGGATGCGCCCGTAAGGCTTGAATTTTGGGGCGATGAAATCGATAATATAGCATATTTTGATATTCTCTCACAGCGCAGAAGCGAGCAGATAAGCGAGATTAAAATCACTGCGGCGAATGAGCTTGTTTATGAGCCCGGCAAGCTTAAGATGCGGCTCGAGGATTACCTTAAACGAGCAAAGAAGCTGACCGATAAGCAAAGGGCTCAAATCGAGAGCGATATTGAAAGGCTTAAAACAGGTCTTTATGTTTGTGCGGATAATTATATAAGCCTTTTATATGAAACGCCGTCAACGGTTTTTGATTATATGAGTGACTGCTTGGTTGCGGCTTGCGAAACGGGGAATATAAATGAGCGGCTTCGGGCTGTTGCCAAGATAGAGGCGGCAGATGTTGAGGCGCTTTTGGAAAGCGGCCAGCTGTGCCCTAAATGCACCAAGCTCACCCTTAACAAAACCGAGCTTTATTCAAAGCTTCAAAATGCGATTTTCCTTGAAAACTTTCCCCGCTCGAGCTATGAGGTTCCGCTAAAGGCACTTATAAATATTAACTTTAAGCGCAATAGCGCGTGGAACGGAGATATAAGCGCGCTTTGTGAGGATATAGCGCATATAAGAAGGCTCGGCGGCACAGCCGTTATATTAGCGGGCGAGGCTCGCGCGGCAAGGGTGCTTTCAGAGCAGCTTTTAAACGGGGGAATTACCGCCGCAAACATTAGCGCAGATGAACGCGAATTAAAGGCGGGCGTTTATGTCGTCACGGGCGGTCTTTCAAGCGGCTTTGAGCTACCCAGCGCGAAATTTATCCTTGTAAGCTACCGCTATATTTCAAAGGAAAAGAAAACGCTAAAAAGGCAAAGCAAAAATGCGAGAGCAATCGGTTCGCTCGATGAGCTTCAAAACGGAGATTATGTGGTTCACGCTTCGCACGGTATAGGAATATTTGCGGGTATAAACCAAATAAAAAACGGCGGAATTATAAAGGATTATATAAAAATCAAGTATGCGGGGAGCGATATCTTGTATGTCCCTGTAACCCAGCTTGATTTAGTTTCCAAGTATATCGGTGCCGCAAGCGAGGAAAAGACGATTAAGCTTAACCGCTTGGGCGGCAGTGATTGGAATAAAACCCGTTCCCGCGTTCGTGCGGCGGTTAAAAATATGGCAAAGGAGCTAACGGCGCTTTATGCCAAGCGAATGTCTACAAAGGGCTATGCCTTTTCACCCGACACCGATTTGCAAAACAATTTTGAACGCCGCTTTGAATACGAGGAAACCGAGGACCAAATACGCTGCGTTAATGAAATCAAGCGCGATATGGAACGCGGAACGCCGATGGATAGATTGCTTTGCGGCGATGTTGGCTTCGGCAAAACCGAGGTAGCTTTGAGAGCCGCCTTTAAATGTGTGAGCGAGGGCAAGCAGTGCGCGCTTTTGGTGCCCACCACCATTCTCGCTATGCAGCACTATAATACCGTGCTTCGTCGCTTCGGCGATATGCCGCTTGAGGTGAGACTGCTTAATCGCTTTGTCCCGAAATCCGAGCAGAAAAAAACGGTCGCAGGGCTTAAAAGCGGTAGGGTTGATATGGTCGTCGGCACGCATCGTATCATTTCTAATGATATATCCTTTAAAAATATAGGACTTGTAATAATTGATGAGGAGCAGCGCTTCGGCGTTGCCCAAAAGGAAAAGCTTAAGCAGATGTATCCCTTTGTGGATATTTTAACGCTGAGCGCAACCCCTATTCCGAGAACGCTTAATATGGCAATGTCAGGGCTTAGGGATATGTCCTCAATAGATGAGGCTCCGGGCGACCGCTTCCCCGTTCAAAGCTATGTTTTAGAGCAGTCAAGCACTATAATTATCGACGCCATAAACAAGGAGCTTCGCCGCGGCGGTCAGGTTTATTATCTGCATAACCGCGTCGAAAGTATTGTGGCTTGCGCCGCAAGGCTTAAGGAAAAAATTCCCTCGGCTCGCATAGGAATAGCCCACGGCAAGATGAGCGAGGATGAGCTTAGCGACATTTGGAAAAGGTTGCTTGAGCACGAGATAGATATTCTCGTTTGCACAACCATAATCGAAACGGGCGTTGATGTTCCTAATGTTAATACACTTATAATAGAGGACGCCGATAGAATGGGGCTTTCCCAGCTTCATCAATTAAGAGGCAGAGTTGGACGCTCGCCGCGCCGCGCCTATGCGTATTTCTGCTTCCGTCCTCAAAAAGCACTTTCCGAGGTGGCTTCAAAACGCCTTGAGGCCATAAGGCAGTTTACCGAATTCGGCTCAGGCTTTAAAATTGCGCTTCGCGATTTGGAAATACGAGGTGCGGGCAGTATTTTGGGCGGTGAACAGCACGGAAATATGGAGGCGGTAGGATACGATATGTATCTGAAGCTCTTGTCCGAGGCTGTAAATGAGGAAAACGGGGTTGAGGCGGCGCCGCAGATTGATTGCACGGTAGACCTCAACATTTCGGCACATATTCCCGAAAGCTACATTGAGTCGCTTCCCGCAAGGCTGGGCATTTATAAGCGAATTGCCGATATCGCTGATAATGAGGACGCCGCCGATGTTATTGATGAGCTTTGCGACCGCTTCGGCGAGCCGCCGCGCGCGGTAATGGGGCTTATTGATATAGCAAGACTTCGTGCGCGCGCCAAGGCCTCGGGAATATATGAAATAACAAGCACGCCCACGGTGGCAAGACTCGCAACCGCCAAAATAGATGAGTCGGTAGCTGCAAGGCTTGCCGAGGGCTTTGGCGATAGCTTTACCCTTGCGGCAAGCGGAAAGCCCGCCTATATAATAAGATTAAATGGTAAAAAGCTTTATGATGTTGTAGCAAAACTTTCTAAGGTGCTTTAAAATTTTGTAGACTTTTTTATATAACTGTTATATAATTACTATATTGTTTTAACGGAGGAATTTTAAAATGAAGATTTTAAAGAAGTTTTTAAGTATTGCACTTGCGCTTTTGTTGTTGCTTTCTTTTGCCGGCTGTCACGCAAAGGGTGAAATCGCAGTAAAGGCGGGGGATATGGAATTTACCTCGGCATATTATCTTTGCGCGCTCATCTTTGCCGATATGGAGGCTCGTTCAATCGTTGAGAGCGATATGGCAGAGGAAATTGAGGAAGGCAAGGAAATAAATTATTATAAGCAAAAGGTAGAGGATACCGATTATGTTAAATGGGTTGAGGAAAAGGCGCTTCATACCATTAAAGCCGTAGCTGCTTATAAAACCTTGTGCACCGAGAAAAAGGTGGAAATTGAGGATGATGTTATAGCATCTGCAGAAAGTATGGCTGAATTTTATTGGGATAGCTATGGCTATTCGCAGTTGTTTGAGCCAAACGGCGTGAGTGAGACCACCTTTAATCAATATATGGTTGATTCCTATTATGCCGATTTGTATTTTGAGCATGTTTACGGTGAGGATGGCGAAAAGGAAATCTCTAAAGACGATGTTAAAAACACCATCTCATCGAAATTCGCACTTATAAACAAAATAACCGCTTCGTTTGAGGAAGGCACAAGCGAGGATGATATAAAGGCTTTAAAGGAAACGTTTGTCGATTACGAAAAGGCTCTTTCGAGCGGCAAAAAGACCTTTAAAGAGGTTTATGTTGATTATAACGGTGAGGATGCCATAGAGGAAGAGGAGCACGAGCACGAAGAGGGCGAGGAGGCAAAAGAGCCGCTTGATAGCCTCTCTGAGCTTGTTGGTAACGATGATACCGATTATGCCTATGAACATTTTGATAAGGTTTCAAAGCTCAAAACAGGCGAGGTAACACTCATAACCGAGGATGATAATAAGGGCCTTGTGTTAATTGTTAAGAAGAATGTTTTAGACGACCCTTACTATGTTGAACTGCTCGACTTGTCTGCGCGTAAGCTTATTGCAGGCGAGGATTTTGAAAAAGAGATGGATGAATACTCAAAGGGCATCGATTTTGAGGTTATAGATAATGCGGTTAGTCGCCTTAAGGTTAAAAATATTAAATACGATGTAACACAATAGCTTTAAAAGTTTGTCATAAAAAGCAAAGCCCCGAACTTTTTGGTTCGGGGCTCTTTTGTTAAGATTGGTTATAAATCTAAAGATAATTTATAGGTTGCAATTTTCCAAGGAGCGAGAGAGAACTCGAGCTTATTGCCGTTAGGCTTTACAGCTTCAATAAGCTCCTCGTTGAGATTTACAAGCTCGGCTGCAGTGATATTTTTAGCGGCTCGTATGTAACCCTTAGAAGCCTTTGCGGAAGCGTTAAATACGCGAACGATGATTTCGCCTTGCTTGCCGTTCTCGGCTGGCTTAATAATGCTGGTTGCAATATCCTTGCCGCCAACCTCAAGGTTGCTAAAGGGCCTCATAATCTCGGCTCCAAGCTTTGTAGCCGACATTACTATATGCTCCTTAACTGCTAAGGAATCTTGAATTTTAAGCAAATCGAAATAGCTTACATCGCTGTCAAGCGTAGCAAAAGCAAACTTATATTCAAGCTCACGGTTGAGTTGGCCCAATGTTTCACCATCGGTCGAAACGGTCTTGCGGAAGGCTCTGAGTATTGTTACATCAAGAGTGCCGAGGGTATCGGGATATGATGCGCATTCGTGTAAGCCCTCTGCCGAAACAAAGGCAATACCATCGCCGTTTTTGTCACGCTTACCAACGATTCCGTTCATAGCCTTTTCGTGCGGCTCGGCTTCGCGCCAGGTGGATGTTGCGTGGTTAATGTCGGTGTCGCGCTCGCAACAGTAGAAGGCTTCACCCGCAAAGTATTTGTTTTCGGTAATTCCTGTGGGAATGGTGAGCTTCATTCGGTGGTCCTTTGCGGCGTTAAAGAACTTCATATTAACATCAACGTATCTGTTCTCGGCAGAAAGACCTACCGTTGTTACTATGTTAAGCTCAACTGTATCCTCGCTTTTGAACTTGCCTTGGTGAGTGGTTACGATTTCGCGCGGCAAAACCATTTTGCGTTCAACCTTAAATACGCATCTTGAAGGTCCGTTTTCAAGCTTGGTGATTTGGCAAGCGCCGCCTATTGTGCTAACCGCGTAATCGTCAATTGGGTTTGCGTGATACCAGCCGTCACCTATCTCACCGTCGCTAACAAGATTGCCGAGGTTAGAGTAAACCTTGCCGGTTTTCTTGTCAGTCAGCTTAAGTGCGCCGTTTTGCATAATGTCAAGTCTTATATAATCATTTTCTGCAAAATTTTCACCCGAAACGAGCTGGTCGAAATAACGAACGGGGCCGCCGCCGCTAACAACCTTAAACTCTGCCTTGCCGCAAGAAGGAAGCTTTGTGCGGAAGGTTACGGTGTGAATATCGGTAGAATATCCTGCGGGAGAATTGTAGTAGCGCTTTGTCGCGTTGCGCTTGATGGAAATGAGCTTATAAGGAATTTCGTTGCCCTCGCAGTCGATTATCTTAAAGGAGTTTATCGGCTGATAACCAAAGGGCTCGCTGAATTTGAAGGCAAAATCAGGCCTAAATTCTAAATCAACGGTTACGGTCTTGTCAAGCTCATAGGGTAGAGAGTTGTGGATGGTAAGAACATATTCGTGCTTGCCGTCAAGTCCGGACTCGGCGCCCTTAACTGTTTGATTGAAATAATCTCCCGATAAAACATTGGCGATTTCCTTTGTCTTATCAAAACGAGAGGTCATATCCTTATGAACCTGGTCGATGGAGCAGCCGCAGATAGAATCGTGCGGGTGATTTTGAATAAGGCTCTTGTAAGCTATCTCAACAAACCTGTGGTTGAGTTCAATACCCTCCATAGCCGCCATTGCGCAAATCGGCTCAAGATACTTTTCAAGCAAATTCTGGCATTGGTCATTTTGCTGCTTAATGGGATAATGGCTTGAAAGGGTGTTTGTGATAAGGTGTAAGAAGCTGTGACCGAACTGGGCAGTTTTGTTAAGCTCACCTTTAATAACGGGAAGCTCATCAACATACTGCTCAAGCATTTCGCCCTGCTTTGTAAGGTCAACGTGATGAATTGTAGCCTCGGGGTAAAGCTCGGCAATAATCTTTAAATGCTCGCTTGTTTCCTCTAACGGCTCAAAGTGGTCAAGACCGTCCATAAGAATAATTATGGGCTGAGCCGAACGCTCAAGTTCAAGGTCAATGTATTTCTTTATGTTTTCAACAATCGTAGGATTGTTTGCGGTTTTGTCGGCCTCATAACGATATGTATAGGCATATTGGCCGTAGCCGTGGTCGGGATTAAGATTGAAATTCAGGCATTCACTGCCATCGGGAGCTTGCCATCTAAAGTATGCAGGGTCACCCTCTGTCATACCTCGGCCGAGCAGAGAATATTTAATATCAAATCCGCGGAAAATCTGAGGCATTTGAGCGGTGTGACCGAATATGTCGCAAATATAACCGTATTTCCAAGGCTCAGCACCCCACTCTTTGCAGGTTTTGTGGCCTATCATTAGGTTGCGGATAAGGCTCTCGCCCGAAAGTATAAATTCATCGGGCATAACATACCAAGGCCCGATAAGAATCTTTCTCTCGGCAATATATTTCTTGAGCTTTTCAACCTTTTGAGGCTCAATCTCGGCATAATCCTCTAAAACGATGCTCTGACCGTCAAAATGGAAGGTCTTGAACTCAGGGTCATTATCGAGTATCCCCAAAAGCTTGTTAACCAGCTTTACAAGGCGGTAACGAAACCCTTGGAAATCCTGATACCATTCTCTGTCCCAGTGCGTGCTCGAAAAATAGAAGATATCAAATTTTTTCATGCTTTTCTCTCCCTTAATTAAAATGGTGAAACAGTTCACTCTTATATTACCATCAAAAGTAAAAATGTCAATCTACTTTGAGTGGAAAGATATATATATTTATAAAATTAAAAATATAATTATAAAAAACGCACCCTCTTCGCTGAGTTCCGATAAGGCAGTATTTGTTTCTCAAACAAAATCCCCTGTATTATTGCCAAAAGCCTCGCAAGGCGGCAAGAGCGCAAAAGAAAAACCCCGAAAACCAAAGATGGTTTCGGGGTTTTGTAGTTCGTAAAGATAAAGCAGATTATCTCTTTGAGAACTGGGGAGCTCTACGTGCGCCTTTAAGACCGTATTTCTTTCTTTCCTTCATTCTCGGGTCACGAGTGAGGAAGCCGGCCTTCTTAAGTGCGGGACGAAGCTCAGCGTCAGCTTGGAGCAATGCACGCGCAACACCGTGACGGATAGCGCCTGCCTGACCTGTAACGCCGCCGCCTGCAACGCGGCAAACGATATCAAACTTATCAGCGTTCTCGGTAAGAACGAGCGGCTGACGAACGATGAGCTTGAGTGTTTCAAGACCAAAGTAATCGTCAATATCTCTTTCGTTGATTGTTACTTTACCTGTTCCTTGGTAAAGACGAACACGGGCGACAGAGCTTTTTCTTCTGCCGGTGCCGTAAAAATAAGGCTTTCCTTCAAACATTATTTCTGTCTCCCTTCTTAAATATCAAGCTTCTCGGGCTTTTGAGCTACCTGAGCATATTTTTCGCCCTTGTAAACGTGAAGCCTTGTAAGAGCCTTGCGGCCGATGGTGGTATCGGGAACCATGCCCTTAACAGCAAGCTCCATAGCGAGCTCGGGGCGGGTGCTCATAAGGGTTGCATACTTAACCTCTTTGAGACCTCCGATATAGCCTGTGTGACGGCGATAGAACTTCTTTTGAAGCTTATTGCCTGTTAAAACTGCCTTTTCAGCGTTAATTACGATAACATGGTCACCGCAATCAACATGGGGTGTAAATTCGGGCTTGCACTTGCCGCGGAGCAAGTCAGCCACTTTAGCAGCGGTGCGACCGAGGGGTCTGTTAGCCGCATCAATTATATACCATTTACGCTGAATCTCGGCAGGTTTTGCCATAAATGTTGACATAATCAAAACCTCCAAAAATTTTAGCTTGGCAAATCATAGCTTGCCTTTTTTCGTGCTCGAATATAATACCATAGCAAAACACCTTTGTCAACAACAATTTTTCAAAAATTTAATTTAAAAAACAATATCTCTCGTTTTCTCTTGTTTTCTCTTGTTTTCTCGCGTTTGCTCACTTGCCATTTTTGAAAAATACATTGAATTTTTGGGCGAAATATGTTATTCTATCATCATAATACAAAATAGGGCGGTGTTGGCTTTGCGAATATTGGCGGTAGGCGATGTATGCTCGATTGATGGCTGCAAGGCGGCACTTCATATAATCCCTAGGCTCAAGCGTGAAAGGCAGATTGATTTAGTAATTGCAAACGGTGAAAATTCGGCCGAGGGCAACGGAATAACGAGCGAAAGCGCAGAAATGCTCTTTAGCGCGGGGGCCGATATTATAACGGGCGGAAATCATACGCTTCGTCGCCGTGAGGTTCACGAGACACTTGATGAGCACCCGTATATGCTAAGACCCGATAATATACAATCCGATTACGGAAAGGGTTATTGCCTTTACGATATGGGCAAATGCACGGTGGCGGTTATCAACCTTTTAGGGCAGGTCTACCTCGATGCTCAAAAGGCGCAAAATCCCTTTTTGGCGGCAGATGAGCTTATAAATCGCGCAAAGGCCGAGGGAGCCCATATTATACTCGTTGATTTTCACGCCGAGGCAACCAGCGAAAAGCGTGCGCTCGGATTTTATCTTGATGGTAAGGTTTCGGCGGTTTTCGGCACCCATACCCATGTTCAAACGGCGGATGCGCAGATTTTACCCGGCGGCACAGGGTATATAACAGATTTGGGGATGACAGGGGTTATCGATTCAATTTTGGGTGTAAAAAAGGAAATAATAATAGCAAGGCTTAAAAGTGCCGACCAATCGCGCTTTGAGCAGGCATCGGGCGAGAGTATGCTTTGCGGTTGCATTTTTGATATAGATGAAAAAAGCGGAAGGGCTTTGCGTGCCGAGGCTATTAGCATTAAATAAAGGAGGAGTTTTAATGAAGAAGATAATAAGTGCGATTTTAGCGGCGCTTTTATGTCTTTTGCTTACCTCCTGTAAAACGGCTGATATTACGGCGAGTGAGGATTCACCCTTGGGTGAAGGCGCGGCGGCAAAAAGGCAGAAAATAAGCCTTTTGTATTCCTTCGGCGATGGCTTTAATCCCTATACCGCGCTCACGGCGCAAAACCGAGAGCTTTGCACTCTTATCTTTGATTCCCTTGTAAAAATCGATAACGAGTTTAACGCGGTTTATTCGGTTGCCGAAAGTATCAAGCTTAAAAAAACCGTCTGCACGGTAAAACTTAAGAATGTAAAGTTTAGTGACTCGACGGCACTTAACGCTAACGATGTTTTGTATTCATATAAAGCGGCACTGGCTTCAAAAACCCGATACGCCTCTCAGCTTAAAGGGGTGAAATCGGCCGAGGTGACCGATTCTAAAACTATTGTTTTCACTCTGGCTCACGGCGACCAAAATTTTATTAATTTGTTAGACTTTCCTATAATGAAGGCCGAAAGTGATAAAAAAACCGATGAGGATGGCGTTGCGCTGGCTCCGATAGGAACGGGTAGATATTATGTTGACAATGAAAAACAAATCCTTCTTTTAAATGAAAAGCACTTTGGTAAAAAGGGTGAAATTTCACAAATCGAGCTTATAAACGCTCCCGATGAAAGCTCGGTTACCCACTATGTTGAAATAGGAGCCACCGACCTTTATTATACCGATATATCAGATGGAAGCATTGTCCGTATGAGCGGCAAAAGGACCACCGTTAATTTGAATAGGCTCGTGTATATAGGTATAAATGCTTCCTATGGCAATTTAAGAACTCAAGAAATGCGCTATGCAATTTCCTCGGCAATAAACAGAAGCGAAATTTGCAAGAGCGCTTATCATAATAATGCGATGGCGGCAAAGGGCTTTTTTAACCCGCTTTACAAGCCTGCCGCACCCACTCAAACGATAGATATTAATGCGAATTTGCAAATAACAGTTGAGAATCTCGGCGAAATAGGTTATAATAGATTGGATAGCCGTGGATATTATTGTAATTCCTCGGGTAACCACGCTGAATTTACCTTGCTTGTCAATTCCGAAAATGCCACGCGCGTTTTGGCGGCGGAGCTTATCGCAAGCCAATGTCGAGCGGCAGGAATTGAGATAAAGGTTATAAAGCGCAGCTATAGCGAATATAAAAAAGCGCTTAAAAATAACGACTTTCAGCTTTATTTGGGCGAGATTCAAATAATGCCCAATTTAGATGTTGCCGAGCTGGTGCTGCCGGGTGGCAGTGCGGCGTTCGGCGTTCGCGGTAAAAAGGCCTCGAGTGATGGCGAGCAGGCAGAAACTGAAAAACCCGAAGAAAAAACCGAAAAATCTCCGCTGTCATCGGCGATAAAGAATTACCGCGCAGGAAAAATCGAAATAGCCGACCTTGCGGCAATCCTCAATACCGAAATGCCGCAAATCCCCGTTTGCTTTAGGAATGGTTTGCTGTTTTATTCCTCTGAAATAGAGGGTGAGGTTGAGGCCTCGGCGAGTGACATATATTTCTCAATCGAAGAGTATAAATTTAAGTAAAATTAGGAGGAAACAGTATGATAGCTTATGAAACCCGAATAGGAACAATAACTATAACCGAGGAGTTTTTATCAAAACTAATCGGTCACGAGGTCACCTCATGCTTTGGTGTTGTAGGAATGGTTCCAAGCTCCAACCGTCAGCGTATTTTCAGTATGCTTTCTCGTGAGCAGGCTCTTGATACGGGCATTAAGGTAAGCGGAAATGCTGATACTATAGATGTTGAAATCCACATAATTGTAACCTATGGAATGAATATTAACGCAATTGCGGCAAGTATTACCGAAAAGGTTAAATATATCGTGGAGGAAACCACCGGAATCACCGTTAATAAGGTGATGGTTAAGGTAGACGGCATTAAAGAGTAAGCCCGATTCAAAGGAGTGTTTGTTTTTGTTTAGTGGTAATATCTTGCGTGATGCGATTATATCGGCCGCAAATAATCTTTCAAACAATAAAAAACGAGTAGATGATTTAAATGTATTCCCCGTTCCCGATGGCGATACGGGCACCAATATGTCGATGACACTTGCGAATTCCGTTCGCGAGCTTGTAAAGCTTGAGGGCGAAACTGCAGGCAAAATCGCTTCGGTTAATGCTTCGGCGCTGCTTCGCGGTGCTCGTGGAAATTCAGGCGTTATAACCTCGCTTTTGTTCCGCGGCTTTGCAAAGGGAATAGGTAATGATGAAACCGTTACGGCCGAAAATATTGCGCGTGCCTTCAGCCTTGGCGTTGAGGCGGCGTATAAGGCTGTTATGAAGCCAACCGAGGGCACCATTTTAACCGTTGCTCGCATAGCATCGGAGCGCGCTTCGGCAGAGGCTCAAAAGGGCAGCGATGCGCTCGCGGTTTTCGATGCCGCAATATCGGGCGCTAAAGAGGCGCTTGAGCAAACCCCCGAGCTTCTTCCAACCCTTAAAAAAGCCGGCGTTGTTGATGCGGGCGGTAAGGGCTTTGTTATAATTCTTGAAGGTATGATGTCGGTGTTCCGCGATGGCGTTATTATCGCCGCCGAGAATGCCGCCTCGGATGAGCCCGAGGAAACTGATGGCGAGCGCAACGCGGCAGGCGAATTTGAAACCGAAATTACCTTCACTTATTGCACGGAATTTATCGTCAATCGTGATGAAAACTGCAAAAAAGAGCCCAAGGAGCTTCGCGCTTATCTTGAATCCATAGGCGATTGCGTTGTTGTGGTTGATGATGAGGAAATTATAAAGGTTCATGTTCATACCGACCATCCGGGTAACGCCATTGAAAACGGCCTTACCTTCGGCTCGCTTGTTCACCTTAAGATAGAAAATATGCGCGACCAGCACGAGCGCGCCAAGCACGATGCTGCTTCCGCTCAAAAAAAGCCGGCAAAGAGCGCCGACCTTAGCGAAACTATTAAAAGCGTTGAGATTACCAAGCCCGTGGGCTTCGTATCGGTTTGTGCGGGCGAGGGAATTGCTCAGATGTTTGTCGACCTCGGCGTTGATACTATCGTTTCGGGCGGGCAGACTATGAATCCAAGCACCGATAATATTCTCCGCGCTATTGAGAACACTCCTGCCGAAACAGTCTTTGTGTTGCCTAACAATAAAAATATTATTATGGCGGCAGAGCAGGCAATTCCGATTAGCACCCGAAAGGTTATCGTTTTGCATACAAGAACGATTCCGCAGGGCGTTACGGCAATGCTTAACTTTGATGAGAGCATAGACTCTCAGGCAAATGCAATTAATATGCAAAAGGCGGCAGAGCAGATATCAACAGGCCAGCTCACCTTTGCGGCGCGCAACTCCGATTTTGATGGTCACAAGATTAAAAAAGGCGAAATTATGGCTTTAAATAACGGTAAGATTTCCTTTACCGATACAGAGCTTGAGCGCGCAACCGTTAAGCTTGTTAAGCAGATGGTCAAAAAGGATACCGAGTTTGTCACCGTGTTTTACGGTGAGGATGTAAGCGATGCGGATGCCGCGGCGGTTGAAGCTCAGCTTAATGAAAAATTCGGCGGCAAGGTTGAGATAACCTTTATAAACGGCGGTCAGCCGGTTTACTATTATATAATTTCTGTTGAGTGAGAAAAGAACTATGTCGATTTTTGAAAAGGACATAAGATTTTTAAAGGGCGTTGGTGAAAAACGCGCAGAATATTTAAAGGCTATGGGCATCGATACTATCGGTGCCCTTTTGCGTTTTTTTCCGAGAGGATATGCCGATTTCGGCAAAATAAGCAGTATTTTTGATGCTCGGGCAGGCGAAAAGGTATGTATAAAGGCTAAGATTACAACGCCCATAGCCGAGCATTACATACGCGCCAATATGACTCTTTATAAATTTAATGTCCACGATGGCACGGGCACTATGCAGGTCACGATTTTCAATAATAAATATCTGGCTTCAAGGCTTAATGTCGGCAGCGAGTATCTCTTTTTAGGTAAAATCGATGAAAAATCTTATATCCCCTCAATGTCCTCGCCTGAAATCAAGGAAACGAGCGCCGAGGGGATTATACCCATTTATAAAGCGAGTGCGAAAATAAGCTCGTCAGCCATAGAAAAGCTTATAAAAAACGCCCTTTTATTGCCATTTGACGAGGGCGCCCTGCCTCAAAGCATTATAGAAAAATATAATCTTTGCGAATTTAGAACGGCTATAGAGAATATACATTTTCCGAAAAATGAATACTCACTTTCGTCGGCAAAGCGCCACTTGGTTTTTGAGGAGCTGTTTGTTTTAAGCGCGGGGCTTATGCTGCTTAAAGGCAAGCGTAGGCAGAGTGCAGGCTATGCCCTTAAAACCGATTATACAAAGGAATTTTTCACCCGCCTGCCCTTTGAAGCAACGGCCGCTCAAAAAAGAGCAACCGCCGAGTGTATGAGGGATTTGATGTCGGGTAAGAGTATGAATAGGCTCGTAGAGGGTGATGTAGGAAGCGGAAAAACGGTGGTTGCGGCGGCGCTTATGTTTGCAGTGGCAAAAGCGGGGCTACAGTCGGCGATAATGGCACCCACCGAAATTTTAGCAGAGCAACACTACAAAACCCTATGCTCACTGCTTTCGGGCAGCACAATAGAGTGCGTTTTGCTCACGGGCTCAACTAAAAAAAGCGAAAAAAACAGGATACTTGAGCGGCTTTCCTCGGGCGAAGCAAAAATTGCCGTGGGAACGCACGCGCTAATATCCGATGGGGTAGAATTTAAAAATTTGTGCCTGCAAATCACCGATGAGCAACACCGCTTTGGCGTAAGGCATAGAGCAATGCTTGCCGAAAAGGGTAAAAACACCCACACTCTCGTTATGTCGGCAACGCCGATACCGCGAACACTCGGTCTAATTATTTACGGCGACCTTGATATAAGCGTAATAGACGAATATCCGCGCGGCAGGCAAAAAATTGATAGCTATTTGGTCCCAAGCGAGCTTCGTCCGCGAGTGTTCAATTTTATAAAGCAGTATCTCGATTCGGGCAGACAGGGGTATATCGTTTGTCCTATGGTGGAGGAGAACGAGGAAATCAATATAACCTCTGCCGAGGAATATTATGAAAAAATTAAAAACGGTGAGTTTAAGGCATATCGCGTGGGGCTTTTGCACGGTAAAATGAAGTCGGCGCAAAAGGAAAAGATTATGCGCGAATTTAAAGAGGGCAATATAGATTTGCTTGTTTGCACAACCGTAATCGAGGTTGGCATTGATGTGCCTAACGCCGCAATAATGGTGGTTGAAAACTCCGAACGATTTGGGCTTTCTCAGCTTCATCAGCTTCGCGGAAGAATCGGTCGCGGCGAGCATAAATCAAGCTGTGTGTTTATTTCGGATAGCAAGGCCGAAAGACTTAAGGTTATTAAGGATAACATTGATGGCTTTAAAATCGCCGAGGAGGATTTGCGGCTTCGCGGTCCGGGCGACTTTTTGGGCTCCCGCCAACACGGACTCCCCGAATTTAAGATAGCTGATATTTATGCCGATGGCGATACATTAAAGCTTTCTCGGATGGCGGCGGCCGAGCTGCTCGAACGAGATGCAAGGCTTCAAAGCAAGGATAATGAAGCCTTGCGGCAAGAAATTATAAGACTATATAAAAAGCTTAATGAAAATTAAAAAAATCACGGAGGAACCCTCCGTGATTTTTCCTATTTATTAATTATTAATCTTTTTTCTCTGCGGTTTTAGAACTTTTATATTCGGGGTCGATTATCTCTAAAATCGGCTCGGGCGTGGTAATAACCGCAAGCGGCCACTGCGGGTCGGGACCGCAGCTCATACGCTCAATAGCGCAGAACTCAGGACCGTTTTCGTTGCCCACGTGGGTTACCCAATGGTATCCGTTTACCTTGCCGGCATAGATGCAGATGTGTGTGCCGTGGTCGTTATCATATCTAATATCGCGAAGCATTATAATTGAGCCAATCGGGATATCGGTTTTGCAGTTAAATATTATGTGACCGTTAGAGCCGAGCTTGGCGGTCCAGGGCAAAGATTCCGAATAACCGAGGCGCACCCATTCTTTTGCAACATTATACCAGTTGTGAGCAAGGTGTGAGTTATCGGGGCGCGGTAGATATGAAACATCTATACCCAAAACATTGGGAAGATAGTTAAAATAAACATAGGTGACATAGGAAGCGCAAACCAAGCCGCCGCGCTCAAAGCGAGCAATATCGGGCAGGCCTTTTGCATTGGTTTCGTAACCGGTGCAACCGCCGCCGTAGGTTATGCCCGAAAGCCAACCGCGGCCACGCTTTTGGGAAGCCAATATATAAACCCACATAAGATTATCCCGGCGGTGCTTTTTAAGGTTATATCCCGAATATTCCATCGCGTCAAGGAAAATATTGTTGTCAGGGTCTACATGGTTAGTGTATTTAAATTTAGTGTTAGGCTTAACGCTTGCGGTTGAGCCCGAAATAACACCCGCGGATGAAGATGGCTTCTTTGACGAAGTGGGCTTCTTTGATGAGGAATTGCTTGAAGCCTCATTCTTGCTTGAGGATTCCACCTTGCTTGCGGATTCCACCTTGCTTGCGGATTCCACTTTGCTTGAAGACTCCTCTTTACTTGAAACTTCGTTTTTGCTTGATTCTTCCGTTTGGGATTCCTCTTTGCTTGACTCTGTTTTTCCCGATGCTGCCTCACTTGAAGCAGGAGCCGAGCTCTCGGTATCTATAGAAGGCTTGTTAGCCCTGTGAACTAAAATACTTGTGAGAGCTATAGCCACAACGAGAGCCGCCGCAATAATGGCAGAAGCGACCTTATAGGTAAAAATAGTGCCTATAAACGCGGTCAGATAAAATTTTATTCTTCCGAAAAAGGAAGAAAACATTGTTCGCAAACTCATATTTCCTCCAAAAACACATAAAAGTATCACTTGTGATTGTATTGCATTATTATAAAAAAGTCAAGAAAAAGGTTATTTTAATAATACTACTCTTATTTTGCCGAATTATCATAGAACGAAGGTTTTGCGGTGTTAATGGCGGATATGAGCGTTCACAAACCAGTATCGTGTTTTTCAGAGATTAAGCCAATAAATTAACTATTATCGGTATTTTAGCGATTAAAAACCGATAAATTGGATACCGTTTGCTTCCTCACTATTACTTCCAAAAATTTTCTCGAACAGATTTAGTGAAAAGTGAAGAGTGAAGAGTGAAGAGTGAAAAAGTAAAAATCCTCGTTCTTGCGAACGAGGATTTTTGGTGGAGACGGTGGGGATCGCCGTTCGCTTCGCGCACTACTAGGCTTGTCGACCATCGCTTTGCGATAGTGCCCGACTGCGCCGTTTTCGGCTAAAAACTTGCCGCCGGCAACTTTTTTCGCGCCGAAACCCTCTCGGGTTCGATCCCTTTTGTGCAAAAAATAAAAAACCGCAAAATCAAAAGATTTAGCGGTTTTTAAAAATGGTGGAGACGGTGGGGATCGAACCCATGACCTCTTGAATGCCATTCAAGCGCTCTCCCAGCTGAGCTACGCCCCCAAGCATAAATAGGCGGTAAAAGGGATTGAATTTTATATACCCTTAAGCACGGTCTAATGTTATCACAAAATTATTTTAAAATCAAGTATATATTGAACGAAAAATTAAAAATTTTCCTAAAATCGCACATTTTTATTGACAGGTAACTATTCTTTGGGTTATAATCATAAACTGATAGGTTATCTATAAGGGGTAATTCGCCCCTAATGATATTCGATAATCGCAATGTGTTTTTCGTAAGGAGGTTAGAGCAATGAAAAGAACATACCAGCCTAAGAAGCTGCATCGTAAAAAAGAACACGGTTTTCTTAAAAGAATGGCAACAGCCAGCGGTCGCAAGGTGTTATCACGCCGTAGAGCAAAAGGAAGAAAGCAGTTGACCTACTAAAGCCACTTCCATGTGGCTTTTCCTTTTATCGCCTGTGCTTTCCGCGCATTGTCGAGGAGGAAAAGATGAAGCAGTTTGTAAAGCTAAAAGAAAATTGGGAATTTAACCGCACCTATCGGCGAGGCGATTCCTATGTCTGCCCAATGCTTGTTATATATATATGTCGGGGCAGAAAAAATTTTACACGACTTGGAATCACAGCAGGTAAAAAACTCGGCTGTGCTGTCAAGAGAAACAGGGCAAAGCGTGTTATAACGGCGGCGTTTAGAGAGTGTGCTGAGCATATACCGCTCGGGTATGATTTTGTTATTGTAGCACGAACCAGAATCCTCGGCTGTAAAAGCACTGAGGTTGCCGCGGCTTTGCAGCAAAGATTAGAAAAAGCAAATTTATGGGAAAAATAAGAAATCCGATAAGCCTTTTAATTATAGGCGTAATTGAGCTTTATCAAAAAACCATTTCCCCCCTTAAAATCCCGTGTTGTAGATTCACCCCTACTTGTTCTGCCTATGCAATAGAGGCAATAAGGGTGCACGGTGCGCTTAAGGGAACCGCACTCGCAATAAAAAGGATTTTGCGGTGCAACCCACTCTGTAGCGGCGGGTATGACCCCGTTCCGCCAAAAAAATAAATTCGATTAAAGGTGTCTTATATGCAAGGACTGTTTAATATTATCAATGTCCCTCTCGGATATGTCCTAAGGTTTTTTGCAAATATCTTCGGTGGCAATTTTGCGGCCGCGGTATTTATGTTCACTTTGCTTATAAACCTAATTCTTATCCCGCTTAGTATTAAGAGTCAGAAATCAACCGTTCAGCAGCTTCGTATCAAGCCCAAGCTGGATGAGCTTAAAAAGCGCTACGGTGATGATAGAAGAAAAATGGCTGAGGCTCAACAGCAGCTTTATCAGCAAGAGGGTGTGTCCCTTTCGGGCGGCTGCCTTCCGATGATTATTCGCTTGGTGCTTATGATGAGCATTTACTATCTCATTATGCAGCCCCTTACCTATCTTATGGGCATTTCGGGTGATGTTATCAAGGCTGCCACAACCGAGCTTGGTCTTAAAGCAACCGTAAGTAACGAGCTTACTATTATTGAAGCAGTAACAAGCGGCAAATACGCTTCACCTCAAATTGCCGAGGGACTAAAGAATATCAATTTTGAGCTTTTGGGAATTAATCTTACTGAAACCCCCAAGTTCTCCTTTGATATTTTCCACGATGCCCAGCGCATTTGGCTTATCCCCGTATGTGCCTTTTTGGCGCAGATTTTAACCAGCGTTATTTCGATGATTATCAACAAGAAAAATAACCCCGATGCACCCAGCATGGCGGGTATGATGCTCACCATGCCCCTAATATCCCTGTTTATCGGCTTTGGCTTGCCGGGCGGCGTTGGATTTTATTGGATATGCTCATCACTTATAGGCGGTCTTATTCAGTCGGGTGTTCAGATGTTTTACGGTCCTCAGAGGCTTCTTGCGCGCGAGCGCTCAAAGGAGCTTTTAAAGGAAATCGAATTTGAAGAAAAGCAGCTTAAGAAATTGAGCGCAAACGAAACAAAAGAAGATTAAGAAAACGGGAAACCGTTATTTCATAAGGAGGCCTTTACCTTGATAAAGGAAGCAATCGGCTACGGAAATACCGTAGAGGAAGCAAAGGAAGACGCTATGCTGGCCTTAGGTGCCGGCGTTGAAGACGATGTTCAAATAGATGTTATAGCAATGCCCAAAAAGAAGGTTTTGGGTGTGTTCGGCGGCTCGCGCGCAGAGGTTCGCGTTTATATCGAGCTTCCCGACCCAAAGCCCGCAAAGAAATCGGGAAAGCCTAATAAAAAGGCTGAGTCAAAAAAAGCGGAAAAGGCCGTTGAAGCCAAGCCCGCGGCAGAAAAGAAGCAGGCAGCCGCTAAAAGTGAGGCACAGCCAAAAGAGGAAATCAATGCGGTAGACGCTTCGGAAATCCCTGCTGATACAAAGGCAGGTAAGGCTATTGCCTACCTAAAGACTATACTTTCAAGCCTTGGCTGTGAAAATGTTGGAATTAAAGCGGCAGTTCGTGAAAACGGAGCGCTTATTATACTTGAGGGTGAGGGCCTCGGCGTTGTTATAGGCCGCCGCGGCGAAACCTTAGATGCGCTTCAGCATCTTGTTAGCCTTGCCGCAAACAACGGCGGCGGATATTTCAAGATTACCATTAATATCGGCGATTATCGCGAAAAGCGCGAGCAGACCTTGGTATCGCTTGCAAAACGCGTTTCGGCGCAGGTTGTTAAAAACGGCAGAAGTAGAGCGCTTGAGCCTATGAGCCCTTATGAGCGTAGAATTATTCATACTACCGTTCAGGAAATCAAGGGCGTTAATTCAAGCTCAATCGGAGAAGGTGCCAACCGTCGTGTTGTAATTTCTCCCGAGGGCGTTGAAGCCACTGCACATAGAGTTGACCGCGCTCGTAGGAGAGGCGGCCGCGATAGAAGACCTTCAAATACCGTTGCAACAGCACCTACAAGGGAGCCCAAGCGCGATAGTGAGGCAGTTCCGCTTTACGGCAAAATAGAGAGCCGCGCCGAAGAAAAAGAATAATAAAATTACCGCCGTGTTTTGTGTTTTAAACGCGGCGGATTTTTTAAATTTTTATTGTGGGTAAAGTGACGAAAATTTTTATTGTTTTTGTCTAAAAGAGAGAAAAAATCAAGGCGGATTGTTTTACATAACTTTTTATTCATTTTATATATGCATAATAAACAATTCCACTTTTTAACCGAGTTATCCACCGAAAAATAGACCAAAAAGGTCGAAAAATGTCCCTTTGACCTTAAAAACTGTTAATTACTTGGTGGATAAGTTGGATAACTTAAAACGGTTGCCTCGGTTAACATAACGCCCGAAAATGCAAAAAATTCCAAAAAATTGTAACCGATTTGTAACTTGTAAATTAAAGCAAAATATACATTAGCGCAATAAGCAAAAGCCTATCGGATTTTTCGGCAGTCAGAATTAATACCAATCCCAAAATCAGCGAAATATCCTTATCTGTTTTAAGCTCGCTTAAAATGGGAATATTAAGGCTTGAGAGGAAATCCTTTTGGCTCGCGTGAGCTTTTTTAGGCTCTTGCTCTGTGTGGCGGCTGTCGCTTTCTGGTGATGAGATATTAGCCGTATTATTGGTCTCAACAAAGGAGGGCATAGGCGGCATATTATGCATACGCGTCTGCTTTGCCTTAGCGTTCATTTCACGCATTTCGGAAATCGCGCGGGATTGAGCCGCCAAGAAGGCGGAGTTTTGATTGCTGTTCATTATATCATCGCCTGCAAATTAGAAATTAAGAAGCCCGCTGTCTTTAAGCAGCGGTAGCGCATCGATTATTTTAAGTAGCTTAACGGCGGTGTCAACCTTTTCCTGTCTCGGAGCACTCAGGTGGGGCTTTAGCGCAAGGAGTAGAGCGGTGCGACTGTTGTCCGATGTGTTTTTTAATCGGTTAACAATGCTTATGATACCGCTTAACTGCTCGGGTGAAAGACTGTTCTGCTCATCATTCGGCATTTCGGGTAAAAGGCTGTTACCTTCCGAGGAGCCTAAAATGCTTTCAGCCATGCTTCTAACCTGCTCAAGACTTTTAGGGTTGTTTAAAATCTCGGCAAATTTTTTAGATAGGTCATCCATTTTTGTTACCGCCGAGCAGTGAGTTTAGAAGCTTGCGCGCAGCACTTGATGATAAAATCTCCTGTGCTTTTTCGCGGTTTTCAAGTGCGCCGAGCAGCTTTGCTTTGCTCTCGGCATCAAGGCTGTTCATAAGTGCCGAAAGGTCGCCCTTTGCAGCAGAATAAAGGCTCTGTTTATCTATATTTCCGCGCGAGGAGCTTACGATTTCATTTATAAGCTTGTTTTTATCAAAGTTTTGCTCTTGCATAAAAATTCTCCTTAAAATTACTTTATATATATTTATGTTTTGAAAGGGGTAATTATGAGATTAGTTGTTATTTCCGACTCACACAGAAAAGCCTCTGCAGTTGATGATATTTTATCTGTAGAAAAGGATAGTTGCGATATTTTCTTTTTAGGTGATGTTGTATCGGATATTGAGGATTTCACTTTTATGTATCCGCAAAAAAGCTTTCATATAGTAAGCGGAAATTGTGATTACATTTCAAACTTTCCAAGTGTCGATTTAGTAAAGCTCGGCGGTAAAACCATACTTTTTACTCACGGGCATAATTATGGCGTCAAGGAGGGAATAGCCTCGCTTTTAAAGGCCGCCAAAAAATGCGGCGCCGATATTGTTTTATACGGACATACCCATAGCGCTGATATAAGCTATCTAAACGGTATATTTTTAGTAAATCCGGGCTCGTGCTCAAAATCGCGAAACGGCAGAAATTCTTATGCTGTAATTGATATAACCGAAAAGGGAATTATGCCGATTATAAAAAATATATAAAATCATTGAATGTTCGGTGACAATATTGTATGATAAATATAGGAGGAATTTATATGGATATTACAAAGGATATAAAATATATAGGAGTCAACGACCACAAGATAGATTTGTTTGAGGGACAGTATGATGTGCCAAACGGAATGTCATATAACTCCTATGTTATTATTGATGAAAAGATTGCCGTTATGGATACGGTTGACGCCGCTTTTACTCACGAGTGGCTTGATAATATTTCGGCATCACTTGATGGCAAAAAGCCCGATTACCTCGTTGTTCAGCATATGGAGCCCGACCACTCTGCAAACATTGTGAATTTTATAAAAGCCTACCCCGAAGCCAAGATTGTTTCTTCGGCTAAGGCATTTGTTATGATGCAGCAGTTTTTCGGCACCGATTTTGCGGATAATAGAATAGTTGTTTCAGAGGGTGATACCCTGCCGCTCGGCTCGCGCTCCCTTCACTTCGTTGCGGCACCTATGGTGCATTGGCCTGAGGTTATAGTAAGCTACGATGATAAGGATAAGGTTTTATTTTCGGCAGATGGCTTCGGAAAATTCGGCGCGCTCGATGTTGATGAGGATTGGGCGTGCGAAGCAAGGCGTTATTATATAGGCATCGTGGGTAAATACGGCGCTCAGGTGCAGTCACTTCTCAAAAAAGCTGCAAACCTTGACATAAACATTATATGCCCGCTTCACGGTCCTGTGCTAAAGGAAAACCTTGGATATTATCTAAACCTTTATAATATATGGTCCTCGTATTCGGTTGAAACCGAGGGTATTGTTATTGCCTATACCTCGGTTTACGGTAACACCAAAAAGGCAGTTCTTGCACTCGCCGAAAAGCTAAGGGCAAAGGGCTGTCCCAAGGTGGTGGTAAACGACCTTGCAAGATGTGATATGGCAGAGGCTTTAGAGGATGCCTTCCGCTATAGTAAGCTTGTTTTGGCGACCACTACCTATAATGCCGATATATTCCCGTTTATGCGCGAGTTTATAAACCACTTGACCGAGCGTAACTATCAAAACAGAACGATAGGTATAATTGAAAATGGTAGCTGGGCACCCTTGGCCGCAAAGACCATAAAGGGAATGCTTGAAAAATCAAAGAATATCAATTTCGCAGATACTGTTGTCACCATAAAATCAGCACTCTCGGCAGAGTCGAGCGAGGCTTTAGAGGCCCTTGCCGATGAGCTTTGCCGCGATTATATTGCCCAAGGTGAAACTGCAAACAAAAACGACCTTTCGGCATTGTTTAATATTGGTTATGGTCTTTATGTTGTGACCTCAAATGATGGCAAGCGGGATAACGGGTTGATAGTTAATACCGTTACTCAGCTTACCAACTCGCCTAATAGGGTTGCCGTTACCATAAACAAGGAAAATTATTCTCATCATATAATTAAGCAGACGGGCATTATGAATGTTAACTGCCTTTCAACCGAGGCGCCGTTTAGTGTGTTTGAAAATTTTGGCTTTAAAAGCGGAAGAAGCGTTGATAAATTTGAAAACCAAGAGGTTTTGCGTTCTGATAACGGGCTTGTTTTTCTGCCGAGATATATAAATTCCTTTATGTCGCTTAAGGTGCAGGAATATGTAGACCTTGGAACTCACGGTATGTTTATTTGTGAGATAACCGAGGCACGCGTGATTTCGGATGTTGAAACCATGAGCTACACTTATTATCAAAACAATGTTAAGCCTAAGCCCGAAACCGAGGGCAAAAAAGGCTTTGTTTGCAAAATTTGCGGATATGTTTATGAGGGCGAGGAGCTCCCCGAGGACTTTATATGTCCCCTTTGCAAGCATGGTGCCGCGGATTTTGAGCCGATAGCATAAATTTTTGGCGAATAGAGTTCTCTATTCGCCTTTTTTGACAAATTTTGTTAAAACACTTGTTTTTATTTCAAAATGTGTTAAAATGAAGATAGTATAAATCAAAGGAGATTTTTAAAATGAAAAAGCAAGTATTGGTTGAAATTTCAGCCCGTCACCTTCATGTAACGGAAAAAACCCTTGAAATCCTTTTCGGCGAAGGCCATAAGCTCACTCCCAAGAAGGATTTATCTCAGCCGGGCCAGTTCGCCTGCGAGGAAAAGGTTACAATAGTTGGCCCCAAAAGCAGCCTCAAGGCTTCAATTTTAGGCCCCTGCAGAAAGGAAGACCAGGTTGAGCTTTCGCTCACCGATGCTCGTGCAATCGGTGTTACTGCCCCCATTCGCGAATCGGGTGATGTTGCCGGCTCGGGCGCTTGCAAGCTTGTAGGCCCCTGCGGCGAGGTTGAAATTCCCGTTGGCGTTATTGCGGCAAAGCGTCATATACATATGACCGTTGCTGACGGTGAAAAATTCGGACTTAAGGATAAACAGGTTGTAAGCGTTAAAATCCCTACGGGCGATAGAGCGCTCATTTTCGATGATGTTGTTGTTCGCGTTAGCGATAGCTATGCGCTCGCAATGCATATCGATACCGATGAGGCTAACGCCGCCGCAGTTCCCGGAAGCTGCATAGGTGAAATCCTTGCTTAATGCAATAGGGCTTTATATTCACATACCCTTTTGCAGTAAAAAATGTGCATACTGTGATTTTTATTCCTGCTTTCCTGCGGGAACGGTAATGGAGGATTATCTGTCTGCACTTTATAAGAGCATAAAAATATGGGGCGGCAAAATAAACCGCCCCATTGATACTATATATATAGGCGGGGGAACGCCATCACTTTTGGGTGAAAGCATTAAACCGCTTGTTGAGTGTGTGAAGGAAAGCTTTTCGGTCTCTAAAAATGCCGAAATAACGGTTGAGGCAAACCCATCGGGAAATATTGAAGCCTTTTTGTCTGCCGCCTACTCTGCGGGGGTTAACCGATTGTCCATAGGTGCGCAAAGCGGAAGCGAAGAACAGCTTAAGCTGCTTGGAAGAAGCCATACTAAAGATGAAACCGCCAAAACCGTTGCGCTCGCGCGAAAAATTGGCTTTAAAAACATTTCGCTTGACCTTATGATAGGCCTGCCTCAAAGCGACCTTGAGCTTGTAAAATCGGATATTGATTTTATAACCTCGCTTGGGCCCGAGCATATTTCTGCATATATATTAAAGCTTGAAAAGGCGACTGCTCTTTATCATCGCCGCAACGAAATACGCTTTGCCGATGATGATATGGTAGCGCAGCAGTATCTTTATATGTGCGAGCGGCTCGAAGCCGAGGGCTATGGGCACTATGAAATTTCAAATTTTTCGGTAAAGGGCAGGGAAAGCAGGCATAACCTTAAATATTGGCGTGATGAGGAATATTTAGGCATAGGCCCTGCGGCACATTCGTATTTAGATGGCGAGCGTTTTTATTATCCGCGGGATATTAAGGCATTCATAAAGGGAAATGAACCGATTTTTGATGGAACGGGCGGCGAAAAAGAGGAAAGGCTTATGCTGACGCTTAGACTCAGCGAAGGCGTTAACCTTGAGAGTGTATATAACCCGATACCAAACAAAATCATTTCTTATCTAAAAGCGCTGGAGAAAGCAGAGCTTGTGAACCTGCGGCTTCCGTATGTTTCGCTTACCGATAAGGGAATGCTCGTATCCAATAGTATTATTACGGAGTTAATATTATGAAAACCTATAAGATTCATTTGATAAGACACGGTATTACCGAGGGCAACATGCAAGGCCTTTATATCGGCAACCGCACCGATTTGCCGCTTTCGGCCGAGGGCGCGCAGGAGCTTGAGCTTTTGCGTAACTCGGTGGAGTATCCCGATATAGAAAGGCTTTATAGCAGTCCGATGAAGCGTGCGGTAGAGAGCGGCGCAATTCTTTACCCCGATTTAAGCCCCATAGTGATTGATGAGCTTGCCGAATACGATTTCGGTGAGTTTGAGGGCAAGAGCGCGGTTGAGCTTGAAGGCAATCCCGATTATATCGCGTGGACTTCGGGTAAGCTTTCCGAAACACCGGGCGGCGAGAGCAGCGCTAATTTTGTAAAGCGTTTGGCATTAGGGCTTAATATGATTGTTCGCGATATGATGGAAAAGGGCGTTTATAGCGCGGGTGTTATGATGCACGGCGGCGCTATTATGATGCTTCTATCCTCCTGCGCGGTGCCGAGAAGGCAGTCGGTTTTGTGGACCAGTGAGGCAGGCCGCGGCTATTCGGTTATGGTAACCCCGTCACTTTATCATAGCAGCGGAATAATCGAGGTTTACGATATAATTTAGTGAGGAATATATGGTAAATATAGGTAATGATTGGGATATAATTTTAGAAGATGAATTCGGAAAGCCCTACTATAAACAGCTTCGCACCTTTTTAAAGCAGGAATATTCAACTAAAACCATCTATCCCGATATGAACGATATTTTTAACGCCTTAAAATATACCTCGTTTGAGGATACCAAGGTGGTAATAATAGGTCAAGACCCCTATCACGGAAAGGGGCAGGCGCACGGTCTTTGTTTTTCGGTAAGGCGCGGTGTTGAGCCACCGCCCTCGCTTAAAAATATATACCGCGAGCTTTGCGATGATGTAGGTCTCCCGCCCGCACCCCACGGAGAGCTAACCTCAATTGCAAAGCAAGGGGTGCTTATGCTAAACGCGGTGCTTACCGTTCGTGAGGGACAGCCGAATAGCCATAAAGGCAAGGGCTGGGAGAGCTTTACCGATAGGGTAATATCAGAGCTCGATAAAAAAACAACGCCCGTTGTATTTTTGCTTTGGGGTGCCAATGCTCGCAAAAAAGCCGAGATAATTAAAAATCCTATACATAAAAAGCTTGTGAGTGTGCACCCGAGTCCACTTTCAGCCTATGGCGGATTTTTCGGCTGCCGTCACTTTTCAAAAACAAACGAAATATTAAAATCAAGCGGCCAAGAGCCGATTGATTGGCAAATAAAATAAGGAGGCTTAGCTATGAGGTCAACAGGAATGATAAGGCCCGTTGATAAGATGGGCAGAGTTGTTATCCCGAAGGAAATCAGAAATCAACTCGGCATTGAAAACGATGTGGATAGCTTTGAAATTTATATGGATGGCGATAGTGTTATTTTAAGAAAATATCAGGCCACCTGTATTTTCTGCGGCAATCTTGCAGATAGTGTTGAGCTTAGCGGACACACTGTTTGCAAAAACTGCATTGATAGGCTTCAAATATTAAAGGCCGAATCGACTGGGTTATAAAAAATGGGCGTTGTTCTGCTGAACAACGCCCTAAATTTATATGGATATTTATGTTTTACAAAAATGCATAACTATCGAGTGAGGCAAAAGCTTAGCAAGCAGACGATAGAATTTGTAAAAAACTCGGCAGGTGTAAACCGCTTTGCGCTTTTTTGAGGCGTGAAGCGATTTTTTTGCTATAAAGGTGGGATTTACACGCGGAAGCGTATCAAAGGTCCGACTCGCACCCTTGTTAATGTTTGCAACCGATAAAAATTCGGTATCCATAGGTCCGGGGCAAACGGCGAGCGAGTTGATTTTACGAGATTTAAGCTCAAAGCGAAGCGCACGGCTAAAGCTCATAACATAGGCCTTGGTTGAGCTGTAAACCGCCATTCGCGCGTTGGGCGCAAAGGAGGCAATCGAGCAGGAATTTATAATTTCTCCGCCCGCGGCCATAAAGGGTAGAGTCGCAAGGGTAAAGGTGGTAAGCGCCTCGCAGTTTAGACGAATCATATCGGCGTTTTCTTGGGTGGCAGAATCGACAAAATCACCGAGCTTTCCAAACCCTGCATTGTTTATAAGAAGCGCCACCTCGGCGTGCCCTTGCTTTAGCGCTGCAATATATTCATCAATTGCCGAGGAGGCGGTTATGTCAAGCGGAAAGGGTTTAATTTTTTCGCCCAATGCCTCGCGCAAAAGATTTAGCCTGTCTGCTCTGCGCGCTATCACCCAAATCTCATCTATGTTATCCCTTGAGCCTAGAACTGCCGAAGCGTATTCCTTGCCGAGTCCCGATGAGGCACCTGTTATAACGGCGATTTTCATAAAATCACTCCAAATTTAGTTTTTGCTGAACTCCTCAAGAATGAGTCCCTCATTTTTCTCAAGAGCCCAATTAATATTCCATTCGCTTGTGAATACCAAGAGGTCGTTGCCGCGGAAATCCTGCACCCACTTGGTGTCCGAGGTAAGATTGAGCGATGAAACATCAATATCCTTGTTGCCTATCCACCGAATATGCTGATAGGGGAGATTGTTTCTTATAACATCAACATTGTATTCGTTTTTGAGCCTGTATTCTAAAACCTCAAACTGCAAAACGCCCACAACGCCCACAATTACCCTCTCCATTCCGGTGTTGGGCTCGTGGAAAATTTGTATTGCACCCTCTTGGGCTATCTGCTCAACGCCCTTAACGAATTGCTTGCGCTTTAGGCTGTCCTTGTGCTCAATAAAGGCGAAATGCTCGGGCGCAAAGGTAGGTATGCCCTCGAATTCAACCTTGTTTTTAATATCGCAAATCGTGTCACCGATTGAAAAAATGCCGG
Organism: Acutalibacteraceae bacterium; assembly: GCA_045589375.1. Lineage (GTDB taxonomy): Bacteria > Bacillota > Clostridia > Oscillospirales > Acutalibacteraceae > UBA737. Next base: position 98,724 of record JAZNOY010000023.1, read on the forward strand.
GGTCAAAAACACCGATAATATCACCGGCATAGGCCTCGTTAACGATTTGTCGGTTATCGGCCATAAGCTGTTGAGGTTGAGAAAGACGAAGCGAGCGGCCACCTTGAATGTGATAATATTCTCGGTCGCGTTCAAATTTGCCCGAGCAAATTCTCATAAAGGTCATTCGGTCACGGTGAGCCTTGTTCATATTCGCTTGAATTTTAAAAACAAAGGCGGAGAAGGAGTCCTGTGTGGGCTCGGTGCTGCCTTGGGTTGTGTTGCGCGAAATCGGAGGAATGGTCATTTCCAAGAAATTCTCAAGGAAGGGCTCAACACCGAAATTCGTAAGCGCTGAGCCGAAGAAAACGGGAGTAAGGCTTCCGTTTCTAACCTTTTCAATATCGAAATCAAAGCTGGCGCCGTCAAGCAGCTCTATCTGGTCAACAAGCTCGGCGCGTTGATATTCGCCTATAAGCTCGTCAAGCTTGGCGGTGTCGGTTATATCGCACTCAATAGCGCGAAGCCTGTCTTGCCCGCGGTGAAATTCGCTGAAGGTCAAAATTTGTCTGCGAGAGCGGTCAAAAACGCCCTTGAAGTCAACACCGCAGCCAATGGGCCAGTTTATAGGATAGGTCCCGATTCCGAATTCCTTTTCGAGCTCGTCGAGCAGCTCGAACGGGTCGCGCGCCTCGCGGTCAAGCTTGTTTATAAAGGTGAAAATCGGTATGTGACGCATAGCGGTTACCTTAAAAAGCTTGCGAGTTTGGGGCTCGATGCCCTTTGCTGCATCAATAACCATAACAACGCTGTCTGCCGCCATTAGAGTTCGGTAGGTATCTTCCGAAAAGTCTTGGTGGCCGGGGGTGTCAAGAATATTTATGCAATAGCCGTTGTATTCAAATTGCATAACCGAGGAGGTGATGGAAATACCTCTTTGCTTTTCAAGGTCCATCCAATCGGAAACGGCGTGCTTTGCGGTGGCCTTGCCCTTAACGGAGCCGGCTTTTTGAATGGCGTTACCATATAGCAATAGCTTTTCGGTGAGTGTGGTTTTACCGGCGTCGGGGTGGGAAATAATTGCGAAGGTTCGCCTTCTGTTAATTTCTTCTTTTAAAGTCATATTAAGCCTTCTCCTTTTAGGCGAATTCGGATTGCTCTTTTCGCATTGTAGTCTTAAATCTTATAAATTTTACCATAAAGCAAAAGCTTTATCAAGGTTTATGTTATAACGATTTTAATATATTATTTATAGGAAATTTTAAAAAACTATTTACTTTTACAAAAGGATGGGATATAATGTATCCGTAACTTTATATTTACGGAGGTTTTCTTTATGAAAAAGTTAATCGCAATCGTTCTTTGTATAGCCGTAGCATTAAGCCTTTCTGTAACTGCTTTTGCCGCAGAAAGCCCTGTTGCTGATAAGCAGATTCAAATCATCATTAGAAAGGCAAATGGCTCTAAAGGCTTCGAAAAGTGTGACGTTGCTTACACTATTGACCATGGCGTTGAGGTTACCGTTACATCTGATGACGACCACGGTAACTTTGATAGTTGGAGCATCTATAAAATCAAATCAACCGTAACCGGCACTTCTGCAAAAGCAAATGCAGGCATTTCGGCTCTTAGCGTGTTAAATCTCGCTGTTTCCGGTCAGTATGTTAAGGCTGTTGAGGGTAAAGACTATGATGTTACAAAGGGCAGTCTTACCAGCAAAACAATTACCATTACTCCCTATACCGATATCGTAATCTGCGGTAACTATGACGGTAAGGTAACTAATCCAAGCAAGGATAGCAGCGCTCCCGGCGAAAAGCCCGCAACCTCACCCCAGACCGGTGATATGACCGTTCTTTACGGTGTAATAGTAATGCTTGCAGCAGCGGCAATTGTTTTCGGTGCCAAAAAGCAGCTTGCTAAATAATTAATAAAAGCAATTTTTAGGCGGTGGCTTTTGTGCATAACAAAAGGCGGGGAAATTTCCCCGCCTTTATGTTTTTATTTATTCTTTTGTGCTTTCGGCAATAATCTTTTGTGCAATATTTGCAGGAACATCCTCGTATCTTGCAAACTCAAGAGTGAAGGTTGCGGTGCCTTGAGTTATAGAACGCATAGCGGTCGAGAAATCTGCCATTTCTGCAATCGGAACCTCGCCCACAACCTCTTGGGTTTTGTTTGCGCAGGGGTTCATGCCGATGATTCTGCCGCGGCGCTTGTTTATATCGCCGATAACATCACCGAGCATCTCGTCGGGAATGATTACCTTAAGTGTTCCAACAGGCTCAAGTAAAACGGGATTTGCATTTGAAATACCCTCTTTAAACGCGATAGAGGCGGCGGTCTTAAAGGCCATTTCAGAGGAATCAACAGGGTGGTAGGAGCCGTCAACCAAGGTGGCCTTTATGCCAACCATTGGGTAGCCTGCCAAAACGCCCTTTGCGGTAGAATCGCGAAGACCTTTCTCAACCGCGGGGAAGAAGTTTTTAGGAACTGCTCCGCCGAATACCTTTTCTTCAAATACCAGCTCGTCGCTGTCACAGGGCTCAAATTCAATCCAAACATCACCAAACTGACCGTGGCCGCCCGACTGCTTCTTGTGCCTGCCCTGTGCTTTAACGGGCTTGCGAATGGTTTCGCGATAGGCAATCTTAGGCTCTGCGAGGGTTATATCGCAACCAAACTTAGATTTAAGCCTTGAAACAATAATATCAGTATGCTGCTCACCGAGGGTGCACATAATCTGCTCGTGTGTTTCATTATCAACATAAACTTTTAGCGTTGGGTCTTCTTCGGAAATTCTTGCAAGACCTGCGCTGATTTTTTCTTCGTCACCCTTTTTAGCAGGGTATGCCGCAACCTTAAGTGTAGGAGCAGGGAAATCCGCGGTAGCAAAGGCGAGCTTGCCGCTTGCGGAGAGGGTATCGCCTGTGAGCGTTCCGCCGAGCTTCGCAACGGCGCCTATGTCACCCGCTAAAATTTCCGATGCGTCCTCTTGGCGTGCGGCCTTTAGCCATACGACCTTAGAAAGACGCTCTTCTTCACCCGTGCGGTTGTTTTTAAGCTTCATATCGCCCGTAATCTTACCCGAAGCAACCTTGAAATAGGAAAGCTTTCCAACGAATGGGTCGGCGATGGTTTTAAATATGAAGGCGGCGTTTTCGCCGTTTTGGTTAAAGGAGGTCTCGCTTCCGTCGGCCAGTGAGAGCTTTGCCTCGGCCGCAGAGGGCATAATTTCAAGCATACTGTCAACAAATAACGGAATAGCGTCGCCTAATTGTTGAACACCGCAGTAAACGGGACAAATATCACCCGATTTAATGCCGAGCTTTAGTCCTGCAACTATTTCATCGTGGGTAAATTCCTCACCCTCAAAATATTTTTCCATCAGGCTTTCATCTGCCGAAGCAATCGCCTCAAGAAGCATATTGCGCATCTGGTCGATTTCGGTGCTTACGGGCATTCTGTGTTCCTTCTTTTCTATGCCTTCAAAGGTGTAAGCCTTATTGTCAATAAGGTCAACATAGCAAACAACCGCATCATCCTCTATGTAAGGAACGATAATCGGGCAAACGATTGCGCCGTAAAGGCCAACGAGCGCCGAAATAATACGATAAAAATGTGCGTGAGAGGAATCAAGCTTACCGATAAAAAAGCCGATACTCTTGTTTTGAGCCTTAGCCTTGTCAAAAGCCTGCTTTGCGCCAACCGTAAGACCGGATTTGCCCGAAACGGTAATAATCGCCGAATCGGCGGCCGATAGAGCCTCACTAACACCGCCCGCAAAATCGAATAGACCGGGGGCATCAATAAGATTAAGCTTTTTGCCGCCTATTTCAAGGGCGTAAACTGCGGTTGAAACCGAACAGCCGCGTTTCTTTTCCTCCGCGTCAAAATCCAAGCTTGCGGTACCATCGGTGGTCTTGCCTATTCTTTCCACAGCTTTGCCGTAATATAAAATAGCTTCGGCAAGGGTGGTTTTACCCGAGTTGCTGTGACCTAAAAAGGCAATATTTTTTACATTTTCTGATGAATAAGAATTCAAAATGATACACTCCTTTGGATTAAATAGGTTATAAAGTGATTATAGCATAATCTTTTAGCATATACAACTAAAATTTTCGGGAAATATTAATTTTTTTGTTTGAAATGTCCAAAAAGAAGGAAAATTGTCGAAAGTATACAACCGAATATTTGTTGAAATGTAAAATTCACCAAAAGAGTAACAGCTTTGAAATCTTTTGTAACCGAATTGTTGCTGCACTTATTGGCTTTTATGCGTATAATTAAGTGAGTAAGAAAAAGGTGGTGAAGAAGAATGTCAAAAAAGGTTATTGCTTTAATAGCGTCGCTTTGTTTGGTATTCTTATGCTTTGCCGCTATGCCCGAGGGCGCAAAGGAAACCAAGGTTTCCGCAGCCGTGGCGCAGGATACGGGAGCTTGCGCAGAGCAAGCCCGCTTCCTTAACATTTTAAATCATAATTTTGTTTACGGCTCAGATTTTGATAATCTCGATGTTATGATAAACAATTCGATTATTGCGCTTCTTGATTCAAGCGAGGGCGAATTTATAAAGGAATGCTATGTGAGGGATTATATGAAGGATATCTTCGGCATAGAGCTTGATGATTTATCAATGCTTAACGCTGAATTTCCGAGTCGCGAGGGCTATGTATATATAATACCGCGCGGATTTTCCATGTATAAGCATAGCTTCGTTTCCGCCTCACTTAACGAGGACGGCAGCTATTCGGTAGTAACAGAGGTTACGATTGATACTCACGATGGTGAGCATATCACCGCTAAGGCGCATTCATTGTTTGTCGAAAGCGCCGAGTCAGCTGTTGGATATAACCTTATTTATTCAAACATAATCGAAAACGGAAGCGATATATAAGTGCTTAAAAGGCGGCTGATTGCCGCCTTTTATTTTTTTGCATTTTTTTCTTGACAAAAGTTAAAAATACATATATAATATGTTGGTCGCTCAAATAAAATATGGCTGTATAGCTCAGTTGGCTAGAGCACGCGGTTCATACCCGCGGTGTCATTGGTTCAAATCCAATTACAGCCACCATCGGCCCGGTGGTCAAGAGGCCTAAGACACCGCCCTTTCACGGCGGTAACACGAGTTCGAATCTCGTCCGGGTCACCAAAAACGGCATTCTTCGGAATGCCGTTTTTTATTTTGCCTTATTTGCTTTGTCTTGAAAAGAGTAATGCAGTATGATATAATCAGAAAAGCAGTTTATAAGAGGTGACTAAAATGAAAAAGAAAGCACCGATACATATCGTTCCTACCTTTCATCACGATATATCATATCTAAAACCCGAGCGCGATTATCACGCTAACGCCTCGAGAATTCTCGATAAGGCCATATCGCTTATGGAGGAGGATTCGGAGTATACATATACCGTTGAGCAGGCGTATTTTTTTGAACGCTATTGGCAGGAAAATCCTGATAAGCAGGAAAAGCTCGTCGCCTTTTATAAAAGCGGTCAGCTTAATTTTGCTCCGGGCTTTTGGGTGGTTCCTGATATGTGTATGCCCTCGGGCGAGAGCATTTATATGCAGGCCACCTACGGTAAGCGAGCATTAAAAAATATTTTCGGCGGCGAGGATAAAATCAAAACCGCCTTTATTGCGGATTGTTGGGGCCATAACGCCGCGCTGCCTCAAATTTTATCTCAATGCGGATATGATTATTATACCTTTTCGCGCTGTATGACCAAGGCACTTGATGAAGAAAATTTTATTTGGCGAGGCCTCGATGGCAGCGATATAAAAACCCACTGGATGTCTACGAGCTACGCAGGGCTTGAATTTAAGGATTCGGCTAAGCGCGTTAATGCCGAGGAGCTTTCTTGGAGCTCGGCAACCCGTGAGGGCGTGCTCTCGTTATATAACCAAAACGCCGAGCGTTGCGGCGGGGATGCTCAGCTTATGACCGCGGGCGGCGATATGAAAATGCCTGCCTCATCAGCGACCACAACCGTGAAGCAGTTTAAAGCGGATGATGAACTGCCTAAAATATCTTTTTCCACAATGGAAAGAGCGTTTTCAGAAATAGATTTTGACGATAAAAAGGTTTATGACGGTGAGTTCATAAGCTCGCTTAAAGGAAGCTTCGCAACAAATATCGATATTAAGCATAATAACAATAAAGCAGAAAACGAGCTTTATGCCCTTGAAGCCTTATCGGTATTTAAGAATAAAAAATGCGATTTTGATAAGGCTTGGAAGCTGACACTTAAAAACCAATTTCACGATATTATATGCGGAACGCTCTGTGATGAAGCGCTCGAAGATGCCCTTCGCGAGCAAAACGAGGCCTTAGAGCAGCTTCAAAAAATAAGAAAAGGGCTCTCGGGCGACGATGAAGCGTTATTTAATCCGCATCCCTTTGAGGTTTTCGGAGTGCTCGATAAGGTTTCTTATAAGGCGAAGCCGTTTTCCTTTGCCGAAACCGAGCCGCTTTCCTCGGTGGCGGCAACCTTGCCCTGCAAATTTCAAAATGAATTTTATGAGGCAGGAATAAATGAAAATGGCTTTATCACCTCGCTCGTTGAAAAGCAAAGCGGACTCGAAACCGTTGGTAAAGGAATACCCTTCGGCTCGCTTCAGCTTCAGGCAGATAGCGGGGATAATTGGGTTGAGTTTGAATATCCTTGGGAGGATGACCATACAAAGTATTCGGTAAATGTTCCCGACCCCTATAACCGTAGCGCGCTTGAACGCCACCGCAATGTTACACTTTCAAAAAACGGCGTTTTATCTGCCGAGGCCGAGTGGCTCTCCGACGGTGTTTTAAGAATAACCCAAAAGGGTAGGCTTAATTATTGGGTTACCGATATGCCCTTTGAAACAACAATCACTTTTTATAAAAATTCTCCTCGCATTGATTATAAAACCGAGTTTGATTGCAAAAACCGCCGCTTAAGACTCCGCGCGGCGTTTCCTTCGGCAATAGCCGAGGGCGTTATAAGGCATAATGTGCCTTATGGCATTTCGGTTAGGGGACAGGGCCCTCAGCCTGCAAATATGTTCATAGACCATCAAAACCATAATGCAGGACTATGCCTTATAAACCGCGGAAACCCTGCAAATAATATTGAAGATAATATTATGATGATAACCCTTTTCCGCTCGGTTGCGATGGAATATAAGTGCCAAAGCGAGCTTTCCTATAATATAGGTAAGCATATAGTGTGCGAATATTCGGTTGTCCCTCATAGAAGCGGTGAGGACATAAAGCTTTGGGAAAACGCAATTTCCTTTAATTGCCCGCCTGTTTTGACTTCAAGGGAGGACCTGTTGGGGCTAAAGGTTGAATCGGCGCTTTTATCGGCAGTTCGTTTCGATGGCGACGATATTTTCCTTCGCATTTATAACGGCTGTGAGGATTGTGTTACGGCAAAAATCACTTTACCCGAGGGCTTTGATGAGTATGCCTTTACCGATGGGCTTATGAATATTGCCACAAAAAAGCAAAAGGGAAGGGGTAAAATTTCGCTTCGGCTTGGCGGCTATAAGGTGCAGGGAATAAAGCTTTTTAAAAGCGAAAATTAATAGAAAGACACACCCTTAACAAAAAAGGGTGTGTCTTATTGTTTAATAGTCTGTAAATTATAGTTTTTATGAGCGATTTATAGGCATAATATGGTTGACGGCGACGGGCAGTTGTGTTAAAATAATATATATTGATAAAATGGCAGAGAAGGTGCCCTTAATATGCAAAAGGTTGATAAAACCGTTATCAAGGAAACTAAATATATAGCCTATTTTGTGCTCGTTTTGAGCGTTTTGCTCGAGGCGGTATTTTTGCTTATCGGCAAATGGGATTATAGGGTGCTTCTCGGAAATTTATTAGGTGCCTTTGCGGCAATAGCCAACTTTTTTATTATGGGGCTTTCGGTGCAAAAGGCAGTCGGCGAGGATGAAAAGCGGGCGCGCAGTGTTATGAAAACCTCGCAAACGCTTCGCTTCTTCGGAATCTTCGTTATTGCGATGATAGGTGTTTTGGCGCCCTGCTTTAATACCGTTTCTTCCTTGGTGCCTCTGTTTTTTCCGCGCTTTGCAATTGCTGTAAGGCCGCTTATTGATAAGAAAAAATAAAAATTAATGATTTTATGCTAGTGAGGTGATTATATGCAAAAGAGTAAGAGTGTTCGCTTTTTTATAACCGATGTTCTGTTGCTGTGCGGTGCGGCGGCTCCGCTGCTTTTCGGCATCTTTTTAAAGGTGCTCACGGCTCCTGCCTCAAGCGGAATTTCCATTACGGGTGCGAGGGTGTATTTCACCATAAATATGCCGCTTCAAAACCTTCCTATAACCGAGTCGCAGGTGAATTCGGCAATAGTAATTTTGACCATTCTTTTCCTTTGCCTCTATCTCACTCACGGCATTTCGGTCAAAGCGGGACTTAAGCGCCAGATAATTGCCGAGTGGATTGTTGAGAAAACCCGCTCGCTCACGCTTGGCAATATGGGTGGGTATTTTGAAGGCTTCGCCCCCTTCGTTGCGGCGATTATGGGGCTTTCGGCTTTTTCGAGCCTTATGTCTCTTTTGGGGCTTTATCCGCCCACCTCGGATATTAATATTGTAGGCGGTTGGGCAATTCTTGTATTTTTCCTTATAACCTACTATAAGTTTAAATGCGGCCCTGTTCACTATTTAAAAAGCTTTGGCGACCCCGTGCCCTTCCTAGCACCGCTTAATATAATAAGTGAGTTTGCAACCCCTGTTTCAATGGCGTTTCGTCATTACGGAAATGTGCTTTCAGGCTCGGTAATTTCGGTGCTTATAGCAACGGCGCTTCAAGGTCTTTCGAATATGCTTCTCGGTTGGCTGCCCGGCTTCTTGGGAGATATACCTTTTCTTCAAATAGGTCTTCCCGCCGTGCTTTCAATATATTTTGATGTTTTCAGCGGATTGTTGCAGGCGTTTATATTCGCAATGCTCACTATGCTTTATGTTGCAGGCGCATTTCCCGCAGAGGATTTTGCCGCGCGTAAGGCTCGCAGAAAAGCAAAAAAGGTAAACAATTAACATTAAACATAAAACGGAGGAAATTAAAATGTTAGAACTTGCAATTGGTATTATTTTAGGTGGATGCGCTTTAGGCGCAGGCGCTGCTATGATAGCAGGTATCGGTCCCGGTATCGGTGAAGGTAACGCTGTTGCAAAGGCCTGTGAGGCAATCGGCCGTCAGCCTGAATGTAAGGGTGATGTAACAACCACTATGCTTATGGGTTGTGCTGTTGCCGAAACAACCGGTCTTTATGCGCTTGTTATCGCAATACTTCTTATATTTGTAGCACCAGGCAGATTTGTAAACATCTTGCTCGAGGCTATAAAATAATCGGAGGAATTTTTAATGCAATCGTTGGATATTATATCCGTAAACCTTTGGCAGATATTAATTTCTCTTTGCAATTTAACGCTTTTGTTTTTAATTCTAAAAAAGTTCCTTTATAAGCCGGTCACTCGTATGCTTAAAAAGCGCGAGGAGGAGCTTCAGGGGAAATACGATGATGCCGAAACGGCTCGCAACGAGGCGTTAAAGGCAGAGCGAGAGCTAACGGCCGAGCTTGCATCGGCTAAAAATCGTGCAGAGGAAATAATAAGCGATGCCGCTCATACCGCCGAGCTTCGCGGAGATAAAATAATCGAAGAGGCGCGCGATGAAGCCGTGAGCATTATAAATCGAGCAAAGGGCGATGCCGAGCTCGAGATGCGCCGCGCCGAGCAGGCTATAAAGGGCGAGATAGTGGATGTTTCTGCCGCTATTGCGGAAAAGCTTCTAGAGCGCGAAATCAACTCTCGCGACCATTCCGCTTTAATAGATTCCTTTATTGAAAAGATAGGTGAGGAAGAATGACCGCCGCCGGCAGTAGCTTTGCCGAAGCGCTTTTTATGCTCGCAAGGGAGAACGACTGCCTTGAGCAGTTTTCAGAGTGCTTGGCAAGGGTTGATAAGGAATTTTCTTCAAATGGCGAATATGCGCTGTTTTTATCGTCGCCCAATATACCTCTTAAGGAGCGTGTTGCGGCAGTTGAAGCGGCGTTTGGGGGAAAGGTTCACGAGCATGTGCTTTCCTTTTTGCAGTTATTGTGTGAGCACGGTAAAATTGCCGAAATCCACGAATGTATAAAGGAATTTGAAGCGCTTAAAAAGAACGCTGATAATGTGGTTACGGCAAGCGTTAAGAGTGCAAGCGAGCTTAGCGATGAACAGCAAAGAGCATTGATTGATAAGCTTCAAAGGGTGACGGGGAAAACCGTTATCATAGAAACCAAAATTGATAAAAGCCTTATAGGCGGCATTTGTGTTGAGGTAGATGGCAAGGTGTTTGACGGAAGCCTCAAAAAGCAGCTTCGCGATGTTAAGGAAGTGATTAGTTTATGAGCGAAAGACCTGATGAAATCAGTTATATAATTAAAGAGCAGATAAAAAACTACCGCTCTAAAATAGAAATGAAGGAAACGGGCAGCGTTATCCTTGTAGGTGACGGGATTGCCCGAGTTTACGGTCTTCGTGACTGTATGGCAAACGAGCTTTTAGAGTTTGAGGACGGTAGTGCGGGACTTGCTCAAAATCTTGAGGAGGATACCGTTTCGGTTGCCGTTTTATCGGATGAAAATAATATCCGCGAGGGCACTACTGTTCGCAGAACGGGCAAGGTTTTATCCGTTCCCGTGGGCGAGGGTATGCTTGGTCGCGTTGTTAATGCGCTCGGTGAGCCGATTGACGGTAAGGGCCCGATAAAGCCCGCCGATTATTTCCCGATTGAAGCCGAAGCCCCCGGAATTATCGAACGCGAGGGCGTTTCAGTTCCGCTCCAAACGGGCATTAAGGCAATTGATAGTATGATACCGATTGGTCGCGGTCAGCGTGAGCTGATTATCGGTGACCGTCAAACAGGTAAAACCGAAATTGCCATCGATACTATCATAAATCAAAAAAATACCGATGTTTTATGTATATATGTTGCAATAGGTCAAAAGAGCACCTCGGTTGTATCACTTGTTAATCAGCTTACAAAGGCAGGCGCTATGGATTATACCATCGTTGTTTCCGCCTCGGCCTCCGAGAGCGCTCCGCTTCAGTATATTGCGCCCTATGCGGGTTGCGCTATGGCGGAGTATTTCAGAAAGCAGGGCCGCGATGTGCTTATTGTTTATGATGATTTATCTAAACATGCGGTTGCCTATCGTGCGCTTTCTCTGCTCATTAGAAGACCGCCCGGCCGTGAGGCATATCCGGGTGATGTTTTCTACCTGCACTCCCGTCTGCTTGAGCGTGCGGCTTGCGTTTCTAAGGAGTATGGCGGCGGCTCAATAACCGCGCTTCCGATAATTGAAACACAAGCAGGTGATGTTTCAGCATATATTCCCACTAATGTTATTTCCATAACCGATGGTCAGATATTCCTCGAAACCGAGCTTTTCCACGCGGGAATTATGCCGGCAATTAACCCCGGTATATCGGTATCGCGTGTTGGCGGCTCGGCTCAGCTTAAGCCGATGAAAAAGGTTTCGGGCGAGCTTAAGCTCATCTATTCGCAGTATAGAGAGCTTAAATCCTTCGCGCAGTTCGGAAGCGACCTTGATGCAGATACAAAGGCGCGCTTAGCACTCGGCGAGCGTATCGTTGAGGTGTTAAAGCAAAAGCGTAACAGCCCGGTATCTGTCGGCTGTCAGGTTTCGATTATTTATGCTGTTATCAACGGCTATCTTGATAATGTTCCCGTAGAAAAGGTTCACGATTTCGAGCAGCGCCTCTTTGAAAAGCTTCAAAACGAGAAAGCTGAGCTCCTTGAGCGCTTTAATGCAGGCTTCTTTGAAGAAAGTGATGTCGAGTCACTCATAAATACCCTTAAAGAAATGCAGGGGTGATAGAAAGTGTCTGCGAATATTAAATCACTTAAAACCCGTATAAAGAGCGTTGATTCTACCCTCCATCTTACCAAGGCTATGGGCTTGGTTGCTTCCTCTAAAATAAGAAAGGCGAATATTGCAATGCTTGCGGGTAGGCAATATAGTGCATCTGTTCGTGAGATAGTTTCCCTGCTTACCGCATCGAGCGAATGTTCAAAAAGCCCTTATATGAAGAAGTTTTCTGGTGGAAAAACCCGCCTTATAGTGATTGCGGGCGACCGCGGTCTTGCGGGCGGATATAACGCGAATATTTTCCGCACCATAAGGGATTTGGATTTTGAATACGATATAGTCCCAATCGGTAAGCGCGCTTGTGAGCGTTACGGTGAGGGCTTTATCTCCTCGGAAAAGTTTTCAAGTCTTCAATCGGCAAGGCTTTCAAAAAAGCTTTGCAAGGAGTTTTGCGAGGGCGAGTTTAATCGACTCGGAATAGTCTATACGCGCTATATTTCGGTTATGACTCAAACCCCCGAAATATTATGGGTGTTGCCGCTTGAACGCGATGAAAGCGTTAAAACGGCGGGCACCGTTTTCGAGCCAAATGAACGCGAAATTTTAGATATTGCAGTCCCCGAATATTTATCGGGCGTGCTTATGGGTGCCGTTCGAGAAAGCTTTGCAAGTGAGGTTGCGGCGCGCAGAATGGCTATGGATAGCGCGGGCAAGAATGCGCGTCAAATGATAGATGACCTACAGCTCAAGTATAACCGCGCTCGTCAAGGCGCGATAACGCAGGAAATTACCGAAATAGTTGCAGGAAGCGGCAACTGATAAAGGAGCGAAAAAAATGGCAAATGAAAATTTCGGCAGAGTTTCTCAGGTTATGGGACCTGTTGTCGATGTTAAATTCGATGAGGGACATCTGCCTGCAATTTATAACGCACTTACCATTCCGATTGCCGAGCGCACTCTAACGGTTGAGGTTGCCCAGCATATCGGAGATAATGTTGCGCGCTGTATCGCGATGGCATCTACCGATGGCCTTAAGCGCGGCACCGCCGTTAAGGATACAGGCAAGGCTATAAGCGTGCCTGTGGGCCGCGAAACACTCGGCAGAATATTTAATGTTTTAGGCGATGCGGTAGACGATAAGCCCAATCCCGAGGATGTCGAGCGATGGAATATTCATAGAGCGGCTCCCGAATATGATGAGCTTGCAACCTCCACCGAAATACTCGAAACAGGCATTAAGGTAATCGACCTTATTTGCCCCTATTCTAAGGGCGGTAAAATAGGTCTTTTCGGCGGCGCAGGCGTTGGTAAAACAGTTCTTATTATGGAGCTTATAAATAATATCGCAAAAGAACACGGCGGTTTATCGGTGTTCACAGGCGTTGGTGAGCGCACTCGTGAGGGTAACGACCTTTATAACGAAATGAAGCAGTCGGGCGTTCTCGCAAACACCTCTCTCGTTTACGGCCAAATGAACGAGCCGCCCGGCGCCCGTATGAGAGTAGCCCTTTCGGGACTTACTATGGCAGAATATTTCCGTGAGGAGGAGGGACAGGATGTTCTCCTCTTTATAGATAACATTTTCCGTTTCACCCAAGCGGGTAGTGAGGTTTCGGCACTTCTCGGCCGTATGCCCTCGGCGGTTGGCTATCAGCCTACACTTGCTAATGAAATGGGTGCTTTGCAAGAGCGAATAACCTCGACCAAAAAGGGCTCAATCACCTCGGTTCAGGCAGTTTATGTTCCTGCCGATGACCTAACCGACCCCGCCCCCGCTACAACCTTTGCTCACCTTGATGCAACTACGGTTTTATCAAGAAGCATAGCCTCTCAGGGTATTTATCCCGCCGTTGACCCGCTTGAATCAACCAGCCGTATTTTATCGGCCGATGTTTTGGGCGAGGAGCATTATTTCGTTGCCCGCGAGGTGCAAAGAATTTTGCAAAGGTATCAAGAGCTTATGGATATTATTGCCATTATGGGTATGGATGAGCTTTCGGATGAGGATAAGCTGCTCGTAGGCAGAGCAAGAAAAATTCAGCGCTTCCTTTCGCAGCCCTTCCATGTTTCCGAAAAGTTTACAGGCATTGAAGGCACCTATGTCCCGCTTAGCGAAACTATCAGAGGCTTCAGAGAAATTATTGACGGCAAGGTCGATGATTTGCCCGAGTCGGCGTTCTTGTTTGTGGGAACGATTGAAGAGGCTCGTAAAAAGGCTGAGGGTAATAAGTGATGAAAAGCTATCATTTAACCATATCCACGCCCGACGGTAATGTTTACGATGAATCGGCGTGTATGCTCACGCTTCGAGGCATTGAGGGAGAGCTGGCAATTCTTGCGGGGCATATCCCGTTTATAACGGCGGTAAAGCCGTGCGATATTATCGTTGTCACCGAAGACGATAACGAAAAAACCGCTCATACAGAGGGTGGAATTTTAACCGTAACGGCTGAAAAAACCACGCTTCTTTCAAGCGGCTTCGAGTGGAAATAAATTTAACAAAACGAAAACACCTGCATCTATAAGGCTGTAATTGACAGTCTTAGGTAGAGGCAGGTGTTTGATTTTTATTATATAAAGCTTTTATCAAAGGTAATAACGCAGGTGTAAATATCGTTTAATTCCTTTGCTTTTTTTGATATAAGCTCGTAAAGCTCATCGTTAGAAAGCTTTAGCGTGCGCGGAACAACAACATCAAAAATCAGGTTGGTTTGCTTGCTTGTAGTGGGAGTCATTCTAAAATCGTGAAGGCTCAGCTCACTGTCGATTTCCTTTATGGCTTCGCCTAATTTGTTTCGTAGACCGATAACAGCGGGGCTTTGGGTATCAATGGGGTCCATATGTATAACCAGTTCAATACCAAACTTTCCCGCTATATACTTTTCGCAAAGGTCAATTTTTTCGTGACACTCGACTATGTCTACATCGTGCGGCACCTCTACATGCACCGAGGCAAACTGCCTGCCGGGACCATAATTGTGAACGATAAGGTCGTGAATTCCCGAAAAATCAGCAAAGGATAATATGCCGCTTTCAAGCTTTTTAATGAGCTCCTCGCTCGGAGGCCCGCCCAAAAGCTCGTCGAGCGTCTGCTTGGCAGAGGAAAATCCCGACCATAAAATAAACAGCGCCACGCCGATTGCCAAAATGGCATCAAGGTTAAAGGGAATGACAACAAATTTGGATACAATCGCAACCGCTAAAATCGCGGCGGTTGAAACGCAATCGTTAAGGCTGTCCTTCGCGGCGGCAGTAAGCGCTGAGGAGCTTATTGCCTTGCCGAGCTTTTGGTTAAAAATATACATCCAAAGCTTAACAAGTATGGAAACCGCCAAAATAATGATTGCCGCTGTCGAAAAGGTGGGGAGCGGGTCGCCCGCAACCAGCGTTTTAATTGAGCTGCTCATAAGCTCAAAGCCAACAAGCAGAATAAGCAGAGAAACAATAAATGCCGATACATATTCAAATCTTCCGTGTCCAAAGGGGTGGTCGCGGTCGGCAGGCTTGTTTGAGAGCTTAAAGCCCACCATAGTTATAACCGATGAGCCCATATCGGCAAGGTTGTTAAGGCCGTCTGCAATTATAGAAATGCTTGAGCTTATAATTCCGGCAACAATCTTAAAAGCACATAAAAAGATATTGCAAATTATGCCTACAATGCTGCCTAAGCTGCCGTAGCTTTCGCGAACGGCGGGGCTTTCTCGGTTTTGGTATTCCTTTATAAATAACCGCACAAGCACAGAAGTCATTATAGCTTTGCTCCTTTTGCACCCTTTGCTCCAAATGAAACACCCGATAAAATGTTGGTGTTTATGGTAAAGGTTAGATTTTCGCGGTTTCTCTCTCTGCGGAAGGCAAGCTCAATCAATTTATCTATCATATCGCTATATTTAAGCCCGCTTGCTTCCCAAAGATAGAAGGCCAAAGAGCCCGGAATAGTGTTGATTTCATTTGCGTATACCTTTTCGGTATCGGTATCAAAAAGATAGTCAATTCTAACAACGCCCGAGGCACCGATAGCCTTGAATATCTTGCAGGAAAGCTCCTTGATTTCCAAAGCCTTGCTTTCGGGAATATCGGCAGGAATTTTGCGGCCCAACGATGCCATACCCTTGCTGGCACCGCCGTTTTTGCCGCCCATATATTTATCCTCATAGGATAAAATCTCATCATTCATAAAGGGCTCTTCGCAAACCGAGGCTATGCACTCGTCACTGTCACCTAAAACCGAGCAGTTTATTTCTCGAAGACTTGTGATGGCCTTTTCAGCCAAAACCTTATCCGAAAAACTAATAGCAAGGCGTATAGCCTCATCAAGCTCATCGGGGGTGTTGACCTTGGTTATGCCAACGCTTGAGCCTAAATTAATCGGCTTGATTATGAGCGGGAAGCCAATATCGCTCTTAATTTTTTCGGTGATTTGCTCAGGATTTAAGGTGTATTCTCTCGCACGAAAACGAATACAATCTAAAACGGGCAGTCCCGCCGCAGATAAAACATCCTTAAATACCGCTTTGTCCATACCAACCGATGCCGAAAGAATATCACAGCCTACATAGGGAAGACCTAAAAACTCAAGGTAGCCTGCGATGGTGCCGTCTTCACAGTTTGTTCCGTGAACTATTGGGAAGGCGACATCTATTCTTACATCCTTGTTAGAGGAAAGTAGCTTTTTATCGAGATAGTGCATATAAACGCCCGCGTCGCTTCTGATGAATGTTACGGGAGCGGTTTTCTTTATTAGCTTATCTATGTCGCGAAAGGCTTCAATTTCAAATAAAGCAGAGCCTGTGCGCAGAGTGCCGTCCTTGGTGACGTAAACGGGGGTAACATCATATTTTTCGCGGTTAATTGCGCGCATTGCCTGAACGGCGGAAATAATTGAAACCTCGTGCTCAACCGAGCGGCAACCGAAAAATACTGCAACATTTGTTTTCATATTAAAAACCTCAATTCAAATAATTGTCGGGCAGGTCGTTTTCTATAAGCACCACGCTGTTATCGTCGGCGAGCGGTAAATATACCTCTAACGCCTCGCGGAAGCTTGAAACAACGAAAACCTTTTCGCTTGGGAAATTAGTGGTGGCAATCGCATCAAGTATAGGCTTTGCGCGGTTTTTGCCGACAAGGATTATTATATCACAGCTTTTGGTCGATTCAAGACCTAAAGCGTAGTTACATTCGTATTCTCGCTCACCAAGCTCAATAAGTCCCGGTGTTATAATTGCCTTTTGCATACCCTCAAAGCTCGATAGCACACGAACGGCCTCAAGCGAGCCTACGGGGTTTGCGTTATAGGCATCATCAATCATCAGTCCCTTTGTAAAGCGCTTAAGCTCCAAGCGGTGCTCGGTGGGAACAAGTGCACCTACCGCAATTTTAATTTCGTCGTTTGAAACGCCGAGTATGTGTGCAAGAGCGCAAGCGGCTAAAATATCCGATATGCTGTGAAGACCTAAAAGGCGTGTTTTAACGGGGATTTCATTGCCGTCAAGACAAAGGGTAAAGGATGAGCCCGATTTGTTATAGCATATATCCTTTACGAAGTATTCGGTGTTTTCACCGAAATAAACAACATCATCACGCCCATCGAGTCGGCTTTTGATTCCCTCGCTGTCAGCATTGGCAAGACAACCAATTCCGTGCATCTTTATGTGGTCAGCAAGCTCGAATTTCGTTTTATAAATGTTTTCCTCGGTTTTAAATGTATCAAGATGTTGTTTGCCAACCGAGGTAATTATGGCATACGAGGGGTTTGCAATATCGCAAATCTCCTTAATATCCCCGCGCTTTTTTGCCCCCATTTCGCATATAAAGATTTGGGTTTGAGGCTTTAGCATTGTGCGAACGGTTCTAACAACACCCATAGGTGTGTTGAAGCTTTGCGGTGTGCAAACGGTGTTGAACTTTTCACTTAAAATTCGGTTTAAAATGAATTTTGTTGTGGTCTTTCCGTAGCTGCCCGTTATGCCGATAACCGTGAGTTCGCGATGATTTTTAAGTATGCGCTTGGCATCGTTTATATAATAGGCGGCAAAAAGCTTTTCAATCGGTAGAGTCAAAAGCCAAGCAAGCAGAGTTAAAATGGGTGAAACGAGGGATAGCATAACCGTAATGAGTAAGCCGATTTCTCCCGATAATGCTTGCGGAAAGAATCCATATAACGAAATTAAGAGCGCAAGAATAATGAACTCACAGGCTAAAAGTCTTTTAATTCTGCCGGTAAAAACAAGCTTTTTTATTGATTTTTTGTGAAGCCTTACCGTGATTATTACTCGCATAATAAGCAAAGCTGCCGAAATGATAAGAATGGCGAGCAGCTTGCCGTTTAAATAAAGGGTTGAAACGGCGCAGTATAGAATTGCACAAAGCGCAAGCTCAACCGTGTATGAGGACTTAAACCAAGAAAAGTATCTTGATGGAAAATATGAATTTTGCTGCAGCATCTGAAGCTGACGCCACTGCGAAAAAATACCCGAAGCCGATAGCAAAATCAAAGTGATAAGAATTAAAATATCCATAATTAAATAAAACTCCTTAAAATTGCGTGAGCCTCATAGGGCTTTTCACAGAAGGAATAGTGTCCCGTGCCCTTTATAACGCAAAGCCCCGAATCGGGAATAAGCGATTCAATGATTTTTGCGTCATCAAGCGGCGTTGCGGTATCATTCTCGCCCCAAATAAGAAGGGTGGGAGAGGAAATGTTACCTATAATATCTCTAAGGTCGGTGTTAACGAGCGAAACGAGGGTTTTTCTAAGCACCTCGGGCGCGGCGTTGTAGTCGGCCGAGCCGTAGTGGCGGCGCGCTTTATCAAGCAAAGCTTTAGTGTGCGGCTTTAAAAGCGGTAGAGTAAGCACGGCCTTTATAAGCTTAAAGCTTCGAGCGCGCATTTTTGCTTTAAAGCTCTTTTTGGGAATAAGCCCCGCTGAATCTAAAAGAACGATTTTAGGTGGGGTGAGAAGCTTTGAGGCGGCAAGCTTTAGAATAACCCTTCCGCCGTGAGAGTGTCCGATTAAGATGGGATTTCCAATGTTAAGCTTTTGGATAAACTCCAAAACGAAAGTGCAGTAATCATCTAAATTCCAAGGAGCGCTCATCTGCTCGCTTTTTCCGCAACCGGGGAAGTTGACGGCATATAGGGTGCACTTGTCGCGAAGCGCAGAAATAATTCCGCGATAAACATCAAAGGAGGAGCCCCAGCCGTGAAGCAATAAAACAGGGGTTTTGCCGCTCCCTGCAATCTCATATTCAATATTAAGACCGCCGATATCTATAAACACAAATTCGCCTTCTCTCCCATTTAGGGTAACAAGTTCCAATCTCGTTACCCTAAGCATTATTAAATGTATTATAGCAGAAAACCTTCAAAAAAAGAAGCATTTTTTATAATTTATATTATATAACATTTATGGGCAGAATATTTTGGGTGATTAATTTTGAAAAAGAGTTTTAAAAACCGACTTATTTCCTCGGGAATAGGAGTTTTGATAGGGCTTGTAAACGGAACCTTTGGCGCGGGTGGCGGAATGATAGCGGTGCCGGCTCTTAAAAAGCTGGGCTTTGAGCAAAAAAGTGCTCAGGAAAACGCTATTGCGGTGATACTGCCCATAACGCTTTTAAGTGCCGCGATATATCTTATGAGAGGCTATGTTCGGATAAATCAAAGCTTCGCCTTTATCCCGACAGGACTTTTAGGCGCGCTCGTTGCCACATATATTATGAAAAAAATATCGCCAAATCTGCTTAAAAGAATTTTCGGCGGATTTATGATTTATGCAGGCGTTCGCCTGCTCATAAAGTGAATATCGGCGCCCTTTTAGCAGGGCTTTTTTCGGGAATTATAGGCGGAATGGGTATGGGCGGAGGCGCCGTGCTGATTATTTATTTAACCGTCTTTGAGCAGACTCCTCAGCTTGAGGCGCAGGGGATAAATTTATTGTTTTTCGTGCCGATTGCCGCCTTGGCGCTCGCAGTTTATACAATCAAGAAAAAAATCAAATGGAAAAGCGTGCTTCCGCTCGCCTTGGGCGGCGCCGTAGGAGCGGTGGGCGGCATATTTTTAACCGAGCTGATAGGCGGTAGCCTGCTTTCAAAATTTTTCGGTGCT
Organism: Acutalibacteraceae bacterium; assembly: GCA_045589375.1. Lineage (GTDB taxonomy): Bacteria > Bacillota > Clostridia > Oscillospirales > Acutalibacteraceae > UBA737. Next base: position 118,704 of record JAZNOY010000023.1, read on the forward strand.
TTTTTGGTGCTACTCGGTTTAAAAGAAATATTTGCAAAAAGCAAAAAGAACTCTTGAAAGCGTGTAAATATGGTGATATAATATAGACGAATAAATGTTCGTCAGGAGTGGTTTTGTGTCTAAAACTCCCTTAACGCCCAAGCAGGAAAGCGTTTATAAATTTCTCGTTAAAAAGCTGAGCTCGGGGATTCCCCCAACCGTTCGTGAGATATGCGAGGCAACGGGGATAAAATCCACCTCAACGGTGCATGCGATTTTAAATGCACTTGAGCAGGAAAATTATATCGTTCGTGATGCGCGCTATTCCCGCGCAATCAGGCTTGAGAATGAGTATGATTCCTCTATGGTTCCGCTTGTGGGCAAGGTCACCGCAGGTCAACCTATACTTGCCGTTGAGCAAATAGAGGATTATATACCCTATCCAACCCGTGATGCCGAGGGGCTTTTTGCGCTAAAGGTATCAGGGCTTAGTATGAAAAATGCGGGCATTTTAGATGGCGATATTGTTGTGGCTGATAAAAATGCGCCCTGTAGAAGCGGCGATATAATTATCGGTATGGATGGCGATGAGGCCACCGTTAAACGATTAATTATAAAGGACTCTAAGATTATATTTATGCCCGAAAACCCCGATTTCTCACCCATTTATCCCGAAAAGCCGATGGTGCTCGGCAAGGTAGTGGGTAGCTTCCGTAAGTATTGAGAGGGCCTGCTATGCAAAGATATGTTGAAATTTTCACCGATGGCGCTTGCTCCGGAAATCCCGGTCCGGGCGGCTGGGGAGTAGTGCTTCAATACGGTAACCACGAAAAAGAGCTTTCTGGCGGCGAGAGGGAAACCACCAATAACCGTATGGAGCTGACCGCCGCAATTGAGGGGCTTTCGGCTCTCAAGGAAAGCTGCAAGGTTAGGCTTGTCACCGATTCAAAGTATGTTGCCGATGGTATAAATATGGGCTGGGCAGAGTCTTGGCAAAAGAACGGCTGGCGCAAGGCGGATAAAAAGCCTGCGCTTAATGTTGATTTGTGGGAACGGCTTTTAGAACTGCTTAAAAAGCACGACGTTACTATCGAATGGGTTAAGGGCCACGCGGGGCACCCGCAAAACGAGCGCTGCGATAAGCTCGCAGTGGAGTTTTATAGGGGGCTTGAGGCGTGAAAAAGGGAATCCGTTTTTTAGTAGTCGGCGCGCTTATTGCCGCGGTTTATGCGGGGCTTACATATTTGATGGCTTTTTTCGGCCTCGCCTATGGCCCGATACAGCTTCGGGTTTCCGAGGTGCTCACAATTCTGCCGCTTTTTACTCCTGCCGCAATTCCGGGGCTCGCGGTAGGCTGCTTTATAGCAAATATCGCTTCGTTTAATCCCATCGATATGATATTTGGCACAATAGCCACCTTGCTCGCGGCGATATTTACTTACTTGTTTAGAAATATAAAATGGTTTAAGCTTCCGCTGCTCTCGCTTGTGTGCCCTGTGGTTTTCAACGGAATAATAGTGGGGCTCGAAATAGCATTTTTCTTTACTGAGGGCAAAGCAACGCTCTTAAATTTCGCCGTTTCGGCGGCTTGGGTGGCGCTGGGTGAAGCTGTGATTTGCATTTTGCTCGGAATACCGTTTTATTTTGCGATTAGAAAAAACAAAATGCTAAGAGGGCTGTTGAAATAAACGGCCGTTTAGGTTATAATAGGATAAAATATTTTGAAAAGGAAATGTTGTATGAATTTCACACCTGTTGATAATTCGGGCAGAGTAGAGGGCTTTTGCCTTATTAAGAGTGTTCAGGAAAAAACCTCCTCAAAGGGAGATTGCTATCTTGATATAACCCTCGGTGATGCTACGGGCGAAATCAATGCAAAGCTTTGGCGTTATAGTGCTACTGAGCACGGTGAATATAAATCGGGCGATGTTGTTAAAATCCGTGGCACGATTTCGGAATATAACGGTGCGGACCAGCTTCGCATTGAGCGCATTAGAAGCACTATTAAAGAGGATAATGTTGATATGAGCGCGCTTGTTCGTTCTGCGGCGTATTCGAGTGAGCAGATGTTCTCGGAGCTTTTGAATATAGCGGAAGGCTTTGAGGATGGTGAGCTTAAAACCATAGTTACCGCAATACTAAGTGATAATCGGGAGGCGCTTTTGTATTGGCCTGCGGCTTTTAAGCTTCATCACGCGTTGCGCGGAGGCCTTTTGATGCATACGCTCTCAATCGTTCGCTTGTGTGAGGGAGTGAGTGCCGTTTATCCCTTTGTGGATAGAGAGCTTCTGCTTGCAGGCGCTATGCTTCACGATATCTCAAAGCTCGATGAGTTTGAGGTAGGGGATAGCGGTATTGCTGATGGATATACTATAAAGGGTAATTTAGTAGGGCATATTGCTATGGGCTGTGTAAAGATTGAGGAGTATGCAAAGCGCCTCGGTATCAGCGAGCGCACAGCGCTTCTTTTAGAGCATATGGTGCTTTCGCATCACGGTGAGCCCGAATTCGGTGCCGCGGTAAGACCGATGTTTATCGAGGCTGAAATCTTATCCGAACTCGATTTGATGGATTCGCGAATTTTCGAGATGCGTGAGGCGGTGGCAGCCGCAAAGCCCGATGATTTTTCAGCTCGCGTTTGGGCGCTTGATAACCGCAAGCTTTTTAATCACGATAGAAAAGATTTATCTAAGGAACCGAAATTATTTTAAGAAATAGAGAGGAAAAACGATATGAAAATAACAAAAGATATGATTATAGGCGATGTTCTCGATATGGATATGGATGCCGCTAGGTATTTTTTGGCAATAGGTATGCACTGTCTTGGTTGCCCCGTTTCGCGCGGTGAGACCATTGAGCAGGCTTGTGCTGCTCATGGCACCGATTGCGATAGCCTTTTAGCCAAGCTCAACGAGCATTTTGCCGATAAATAATGAGAGAAAATTTATCTGCAAGGCTTTCGTTGATTGCAAAGCTTGTTGAATCGGGCAGTAGAGTGTGTGATGTGGGAACGGACCACGGCTATCTGCCCGCATTTTTATATCTATCGGGCAGATGCCAAAGTGTGATTGCGACCGATGTTAAACAAAAGCCGCTTCTAAACGCCGAAAGCAACATAAAAAGCCTTGGCGCCGACGGTGTGAGATTGATTCTTTGTGATGGGCTCGGGGATTTAACTCGAAGCGAAGTTGATACCGTTATAATAGCGGGTATGGGCGGCGAGGTTATAAGCGGAATTATAAGCCGTGCCGAGTTTTTGCGCGATAATAGTGTCACGCTTATTTTGCAGCCTATGACGGCCGCGACCGAGCTACGCGCTTATTTGGCGCGCGAGGGCTTTGCGGTCGAGCAAGAGCAGGCGGTTTTTGAAAATAAAAAGGTATATTCGGTTATGAAGGCTCGCTTTTGCGGCAAGCCGTATACCCTATCTCCCATAGTCGAGCTTATAGGAAGCCTCAAGCCGCAAGACGAGGCCTCACGCTATTACATATCAAAGCAACAAAAAATAGCAGAAAAATGCGCTTTTTCGCTTCAAAATGTGGCGGGAAAGCAGGATGAATACGCGTATTACAGCGATGCTTCAAAGCGTTTAAAAAAGATTTTGGAGGAGTAAAATGGCCTTTGACGGTGCATTTATTCATACCCTCATAGATGAACTCTCTGAGGGAATCGGATGTCATGTAGATAAAATTTATGAGCCCACTCGCGATGAGCTCATTTTTTTGCTGCGCAAAAAAGGCTTTAGCAAAAAGCTCCTTTTATCCGCCCGTTCGGGAGGTGCTAGAATTCATTTCACCGAGGGCAAATATGAAAACCCCGAAAGTCCACCTATGTTTTGTATGCTTGCGAGAAAGATTTTTTCGTCAGCAAGGCTTTCGGCAGTTCGTCAAATAGGGCTCGATAGATTAATAGAGTTAGAGTTCGAGGCCACCAATGAAATGGGCGATAGAATTCGTCCCAAGATTGTTTGCGAGCTGATTTCAGGCGGCGGAAATGTGATTTTGGTCGATGAAAACGGCAAAATAATAGATGCCCTGCGCCGAAGCGATATAGAAAAGGATAGCCGTATAGTTCAGCCCGGTGCGCTGTATGCTTATCCAACCTCTCAAAATAAGAAAAATCTTTTGGATTTTGATGTGTCGCAAATTTCGGCAGAGCTTTCCTTAGTGTCGGGGCAGAAGCTCTCGTCGGCGTTGTTGTCGCTTTTTGATGGGCTTTCACCGCTTTTGTGCCGAGAGGCCGCTTATCGCGCATACGGCGATGATGTAATAATCACACCGGAGCTTGATTTTAAACCGCTTGAGCAAGCCCTCTGCTTTTTAAAAACGGCAATCTTAAAAACCCGAGAATATATGATTCTTTATAAATCCGATGGAGCTCCTGCGGAATTTTCCTTTGTCGATATTTTGCAATACGGCGAATTCTATCAAAAAAAGACCTTTGACAAGCCGTCGGCGTTATTAGATGCTTTTTATTTTGAGCGCGATAACGCCCAAAGGATAAAGAAGCAGGCGTCTGATATAATTCGTGTGGTGCAGTCACTTTCCTCAAGGGCGAAAAAACGAATGGCAAACCGTGCGGCTGAGCTTGCGGCTACCGAAAGCCGCGAGAGCCTTCGTATTATGGGCGAGCTTTTAAAGGCTAATATCCATAATATTCCTGCAGGCAGTGCAGTTGCCCGAGTTCAAAATTTTTATGATGAAAATTTAGGCTATATCGATATTAAGCTCGACCCCTCGTTGTCGGTGCCTGCCAATGCGGCAAGGTATTTTAAGGAATACAAAAAGAGCTGTGTCGCGGCGGGGCAGCTTGCCTTGCTTATTGATTCCGACCGCGAGGAAATAGTATACTTTGAGTCGGTGTTAGAGAGCATAGAACGTGCTAAGAACAGCGTAGATATCGAAGAAATCAGAGCCGAGCTTATAGAGAACGGATATATAAAAAGCGCGGCGGCCCGTCGCAAAAAAAACACTTCCCCGCGTCTTGAGGAGCATATTTCCCCCAGTGGATTTAAGGTCATCGTGGGCAAAAATAATATGCAAAACGATTATATAACTATGCGCCTTGCTTCGCGTGGAGATATGTGGTTTCATACTAAGGATATCCACGGCTCGCATACGGTGGTTTTCTGTGAGGGTAAGGCTTTGGGTGACGAGGATATTATGTTCGCCGCTCGCCTTGCGGCGCTCAATTCAAAGGCGCGAAGCTCATCAAAGGTGCCGGTTGACTATACTCTTATAAAGTATGTTAAAAAGCCGTCGGGTGCAAAGCCCGGAATGGTGATATACACCAATAATAAAACAGTTTATGTAACACCTGAGGGAGTGATAAGATGAAGCTTGGAATTTCAACAGCCTGCCTTTATCCGCTTGAAACCGAGAAGGCGTTTAAAACGATAGCCGAGTCGGGCACTCCCGTTACCGAAATATTTTTTAATGCCTCTTGCGAGCTTGAGTCCTCGTTTGTAAAAGAGCTAAGGGCAGTCCAAAAGGAATACGGTATATCGGTAAGCTCGGTTCATCCAACTATGTCTCTCGCGGAATCCTTTATGCTCTTTTCAGCGTATGAAAGGCGGTATCTCGAAGCACTTGAGCAGTATAAGCGCTATGCCGAGATAGTGTCGGAGCTTGGCGGCAGATATGTTATTATGCACGGCGGTAAACCAAATGGCGTTTTGGATAATCGCGGATATTTTGAGCGATTTGATAAAATTTCAGATGCGGTGCGCGAAAACGGGGGAAGACTGCTTCAAGAAAATGTTGTTCATTACCGCGCAGGAAGCCTTGAGGTATTAAAAGAAATGTCAGAATATTTGGGTGATAGGGCGGAATTCTGTCTTGATGTTAAGCAGAGTGTTCGCGGCGGTTATTCTCCCTTTGAGGTTGTGGGCATTTTGGGTAACAAAATCAAGCATCTGCATTTAAGTGATAACGATAGCAGTAACGATTGTATGCTTACGGGCAGGGGAAACTTTGATTTTAAAGCCCTTGTTGGAGAAATGCTTAAAAGCGGATATAAGGGCGATGCGGTTATAGAGGTTTATCGTTCTGCCTTCGGTGAGCCTCAGGAGCTTTTTGATTCGCTTAAAATTTTACAGCAAAAAATATTTTAAAATTTTTCAAAAAAGTGTTGACAAACACATTTTGGTATAGTATAATCTCATCGTTGTCTTTCGGCAACGAATAGTTGGTGTTGATTGCGGTGAGGGTCCACCCGTTCCCATTCCGAACACGGAAGTTAAGCTCACTTGCGCTTACGATACTTGGCGGGCAGCTGCCTGGGAAAATAAGTAGATGCCAACACCTTATAACGCTTGTCTTTACGGCAAGCGTTTTTATTTTTTCAATATTATCCTTTACAAAGTGACAGACGGTTGGTATAATAAAAAAACAAATAATTTAAAATAGGGGAGGTAGCGTTATGGCATATTTTTTAAATCCGTCGGCATTGTCGGCTGTGTTCACCGTGCCCTGTAGCGTGGCTGATAAATATTTAAAAATTGCCACCCCTAATCAAATAAAGGTTTTGTTGTTTGCGCTACGCAACATTTCAAGCGGGATTTCGCCCGAAGCGGCGGCAGCTGCGCTCGGCATATCAAGTCAGGAGGCCGATGATGCCCTGATTTTTTGGGTGCAGTGCGAGGTTTTGGGCTCTGATAGTGCCGGTAAGACCGAAAGCGCTCAGAATAAGGTGGTTATTAAATCTGAAATGCCCACCCGTGCCGATGTTACCCGCCGCGGCCTTGAGGATGAGCGTATAAAGCTGTTGCTTCGTGAGGCTCAGCTTAAATTCCAAAGAAATTTAAAATATAATGAAAGCAGTCTGCTCGTTTCGCTTTTCGATGATTGCGGTATGGATGTTTCGGTGATACTTATGCTTTTGCAGTTTGCCGAAAGCGAGGGCAAATGCAATGTTTCGTTCATAAAGTCTACGGCGGCGCGTTGGCTCAAATCGGGCGTTCAGAATGTTGCCGAGGCCGAAAAAATAATTCAAGCCGATGCCGAGAAGCGCCTTGCTTGGCGAGTGGTTGAACGCGTTTTCGGCATAGAGAGTCGAAAGCCGAGCGAAAAGGAGCTGGAGCTTTCAAATCTTTGGCTTAATGAATATAAGATAGGGGAAGAAATGCTAAAACAGGCGTATGATGCTTGCATAAACCAAAAGGCAAAAATTTCTTTTCCGTATATCGCAAAGATTATTGAGGTTTGGCATAAAAAAGGCGTAGATACACCGCAAAAGGCGGCGGCGCAGGCTGCTGCCAAGAGTGCTCGCGCGAAGAATGATTATGCGGGATACGACCTTGATTTGTTTGAAAAAATGCTTGAAGAGGATTAAGGAGGGATTTTGTGACAAGGGAAGAAAGCTTTGCCAAAGCGTTTGAAGAAAAGAAAAGAAAAAAAGCCCAAAGAGAAGCGTTAACCGAAGCCAAAATAGAAGAATTTGCCGCAAAAAATCCTCGGTATAATGAGCTTAAAAATAAGATAGGAGCGGCGGGCGCGAGACTTGCCATGACCGCTTTTTCGGGCAATCGTGAGGCGCTTGAGGAGCTTCGGCTCGAAATTGAAGGGCTAACGAGGGAAATGGAATTACTGCTTGAAAATGCAGGTGTCGGCAAATCGGCATTTGAATGTGAACGCTGCGAGGATACCGGCTATATCGGCGGAAAAATTTGCGATTGCATTAAGAGTGAAGCTAAGAAAATAATGATAAATTCGCTTTCAAAGGCATTGCCGCTTGAAAACAGCAGATTTGAAAATTTCGATTTAAAATATTACCAAAAATCCGATGATAGCTTGGCAGACGCTAAAAAGCGAATGACTGCAATATTAAAGCTTTGCAAGGAATATGTGTTAAATTTCTCGGCCGAAACAAGTGAGAGCCTTCTTTTTATGGGCAATACGGGACTCGGCAAAACCCATTTGTCGCTCGCGATGGTTTATGAATTGTTGGAGCGTGGCTTTAATGTTATTTACGGCTCGGCATATAACCTCTTTTCAGTTATGGAAAGTGAGCATTTTGAACGCCATACCAATGAAAACTATGAGGCGGCAATAGGCTGTGAGCTGTTGGTTATTGATGACCTTGGCGGCGAGTTCGTTTCGCCCTACATACAAAGCCTGCTTTATAACATCATAAACACCCGTCTGCTTTCGGGCAAGCCCACTATAATTAACACCAATCTTTCTATGGGCGAGATTGCCGAGAGGTATACGCCGCGCGTCTCCTCAAGACTGCTTAGCTATACGGCTAAAAAATTCATCGGCAACGATATAAGGCAAATTAAAGCTATTGAAAAGAAATAAAGAAAGCTCCGCAAACTTTGAGTTTGCGGAGCTTTTATTTTAAGATTTAACTATGCGTGATATAGCTTTTTGGTTTGATATTTGGGCTCGCAGGTTAAATTAATACCCAATTTCTTAAAGGTCTGCTCATCAACGCGGGATAAAATTACGCTTGAATGAGCTTCAAGCCCGCGTAGCTTATATAGCTGGTCAAGCGCCTTTTTGGCGGTGCCGTTGGTCGCGGCACAAATCGAAAGCGCAATTAAAACCTCGTCTGTGTGGAGTCTTGGGTTATGATTGCCAAGCACACCTGTTTTCATCTTTTGAATAGGCTCAATAATTGTTGGGGAAAGAAGCTCAATGTCATCGGGTATGCCGCCGAGCTCCTTGAGCGCGTTTAGCAGCATAGATGAGCTTGCGCCCAGTAGCGATGAGGTTTTACCCGTAATTATTCTGCCGTCAGGCAGCTCTATTCCCGTTGCGGGAGCGTTTGTCAGCTCGGCTTTTTTAAGAGTAGGAGCAACAACCGCCCTGTCGGCAACACCGATTCCGAGCTTGTTCATAAGCAGCTCTATTTTGTTGACCTCGCTTTGTTCTCCCAGTCCCTGACGAACAGAGCAAAGGGCAGAATAGTATCTGCGCAGAATTTCCTGCTTTGCGGCGGCTATCGTGACCTGCTCGTCACAAATAGCGTTGCCAACCATATTAACGCCCATATCGGTGGGACTTTTATAGGGGGATTGCCCCATAATTTTTTCCATCATCGCGTTAAGCACGGGGAAAATCTCAATATCTCGGTTATAATTGACTGATGTTTCACCATAGGCTTCAAGGTGGAACGGGTCAATCATATTAACATCGTTAAGGTCGGCGGTAGCCGCTTCGTATGCAACATTAACAGGGTGCTTAAGCGGTAAATTCCAAATCGGGAAGGTTTCAAATTTTGCATATCCCGATTTCTTGCCGCGCTTGTGCTCGTGGTAAAGCTGAGAAAGACAGGTGGCCATTTTTCCGCTTCCGGGGCCGGGTGCGGTCACAACAATCAGGCTTCTCGAGGTTTCTATAAAATCGTTTTTACCAAAGCCCTCGTCGCTTACTATAAGGGGCATATTTGAAGGATAGTCTTCAATGGGGTAATGACGGTAGGATTTAATTCCTAAGGATTTTAGGCGGCTTTCAAAGGCAATTGCAAGGGGTTGGCCCGTAAATTGAGTGATAACCACACTGCCTACATAAAGCCCTATGCCGCGAAATGCGTCGATAAGCCTTAGGGTATCAAGGTCGTATGTAATCCCAAGGTCGCCGCGAAGCTTATTTTTCTCAATAGCATCGGCGTTGATAACGATGATGATTTCTGCCTCATTCTTCATTTCGAGGAGCATTTTAACCTTGGAGTCGGGTTCAAAACCCGGCAAAACGCGCGAAGCGTGAAAATCATCAAAAAGCTTGCCGCCAAACTCAAGATAAAGCTTGCCGCCGAACATGGCTATTCTGTCGCGGATATTTTGGGTTTGGAGTCTGATATACTTTTCGTTATCGAAACCTATTTTTTGCATTCCTGAAATCCCCCTTAGAAACAAACCTTCAACCCATAAATTATAACAAATTGTTTTTGCGCTTGCAAGATTATTTTTAAATATTTTCCATTAATTTTGTTATGATAACCCTTGCACCCGTGAAATAAATATAGTATAATATATTTAATTATAAAATGGGAGAATATCGAGTTGTCAGATTTAAAGGAAAACAACCCTTTTTTAACCGAGCAATCGGGTTATATTGAAAAGGTTTCAAGGCTTTTAAAAGAGAATATACCGCATACTCCAAAGGCGGCGGTTATAACCTTCGGCTGTCAGCAAAATGTGAGCGATTCCGAGCGAATGAAGGGAATGCTCGCGGCTATGGGCTATAGCTTTACGGAGGATATATCAAAGGCCGATTTCGTGCTTTTTAACACCTGCGCCGTTAGGGGACATGCCGAGGATAGAGTCTACGGCAATGTGGGTGCTGTGAAGCAGTATAAGCGCCAAAACCCCAATATGCTGCTTGCCGTTTGCGGCTGTATGGCTCAGCAGGACTCGGTGGCCGAGCGCTTTTATAATAGCTTTCCTTATGTGGATATACTTTTCGGCACTCAGGTCGAGCACCGCTTGCCCGAGCTTATATATAAGCGCATTACGGGCGGAAAGCGGGTTTATGAAAGAGACCTTTCAAACGCCGATATTATTGAGGGCGTGCCCGTTTGCCGCGATGGCAATATTAGAGGCTGGCTGCCTGTTATGTATGGCTGTGATAATTTTTGCAGCTACTGCATAGTTCCTTATGTTCGCGGTAGGGAACGCTCGCGCAGCGCCGAGGAAATTTTGCGTGAAGCCGAGGCGATGGTAAAGCAGGGCTTTCGCGAAATCACCCTGCTTGGCCAAAATGTTAATTCCTACGGTAAGGGACTTAAGGAAAACATTAACTTTGCAAAGCTTATTAGAATGATTAACGATATTGAGGGCGATTTTCGTATTCGATTTATGACCTCTCACCCCAAGGATTGCACCGAGGAGCTGCTTGATGCGATGAGGGACTGCGAAAAGGTTGAGCGACATTTGCATCTGCCCTTCCAAAGCGGAAGCAATCGAATTTTAAAATTGATGAATCGCAGATATACGAGGGAATCATATTTGTCGCTTATTCGTGCGGCGCGTGAGAGAATGCCCGATATTGTGTTTACAAGTGATATAATAGTCGGCTTCCCCGGTGAAACCTATGAGGATTTTTGCGAAACAATAAGCCTTGTAAAAGAGGTTCGTTATGCTTCGCTTTTCACCTTCATTTATTCCGCTCGTGGAGGCACCCCTGCCGCCATAATGCCCGACCCCGTAAGTCGCGAGGAAAAGGGCAAATGGTTTAACGAGCTTATAGCCGTGCAGGAAAAGATTACCCGCGAGGAAAATGAGGCGCTCGTGGGTCGCGAGTTTAGGGTTTTATGTGAGGAAATTTCACCCGATGGTAAAATCATCGGTAAAACCGATGGTATTTCAAATATCGAATTTACGGGTGATAGCTCGCTACTAGGCAATTTCGCGCAGGTGCGCGTTGATTCGTTCACAAATGTGCTTTCGGGCAGTTTGATAGAAAATTAATTTTGAAAGGAAATATTAAAATGGAAATTATTGAAGCAGTTAGAAAACTCGGAGAGGCAATTCAAAGCGATGAGCGCTTTGTTCGCTATTCTAAGGCAAAGCTCGCTAATGATAACGATAAGGATTTAGCAGAGGGCGTTGGTAAATTCAATACTATAAGAATGAATCTTGACCGTGAAATGAACGCTGAAAAGCCCGATGAGGAAAAGGTTCAGGAGCTTAACGAGGAGCTTCGTAAGCTTTATATGGATATTATGGCAAGCGAGGTTATGGTTGAGTATAATACCGCTCGCGCAGATATAGAAGCAATGCTTAACGATATCAATAGCGTTATTATGCAGTGTATCGAGGGCGCAGAGCCTGCCACCTGTGAGCCCATAACCCACGATTGCACAGGCTCCTGCTCCACCTGCGGAGGCTGTCACTAATTTAAATTGATTGATTAAAGGGGATATCAATATGTCGGATTTGTCGCCTATGATGCGTCAGTATATGGAGATAAAGGAGCAGAATAAGGACTGTATCCTTTTCTTCCGTCTCGGCGATTTTTATGAAATGTTTTTTGAGGACGCAAAAACTGCCTCGGACGAGCTTGAGCTCACCCTCACAGGCAAGGATTGCGGCCTTAGTGAGCGCGCTCCGATGTGTGGTGTCCCCTACCATAGCTGTGAAGGCTATATTGCGCGGCTGGTTGAACGCGGCTATAAGGTTGCTATTTGCGAGCAGGTAGAGGACCCGAAAACCGCCAAGGGAATAGTGAAGCGTGATGTCGTTCGCATTATTACCCCGGGCACCGTGGTCGATGGTGAAATGCTCGATGAATCGCGCAATAATTATCTTGCCGCGGTCAAGCTTTCGGGCGATAGTGTCGGTCTTTGCGTTGCCGATGCTTCTACGGGCGAAACCCATCTCACCGAAATTTCGGGAGAGGATGTTGTTGCTCGGGCGCAAAATGAAATTTTGCGTTTTTCGCCGAGTGAGCTTTTGATTGATAATTCCACTGCCGCAAATTTCAACGATTTTTTAAATAACAAATATTTGGGAACGGTTACCGTTCGCGATGATTCGCGCTTTGATTGCGCGGTTATTGAAGAGCAAATTTGCAAAAACTTTTCGGTTATATCGCCCGAGAATTTAGGTGTTTCAAGGGGAAGCGTAGGGGAAGCGGCCTTAGGCGCACTTATCGATTATCTGCACGAAAACGGCAAGGCCTCGGATATAGCCGTTAAAACCGTTAATGTTTATACCGAAAAAGAATATATGCGACTTGATATGTCGGCAATTCGCAATCTCGAGCTTTGCGAAACTATGCGGACAAAATCTAAAAAAGGCTCGCTTTTATGGGTGCTTGATAAAACTAAAACACCTATGGGTAAGCGACTGCTTAAGAATATTATTTTAAGCCCGAGTATGAGCGTTGCCGAAATAAATTTAAGGCAAAATGCTGTTGAGGAGCTGTGCGGCGATATAGTGCTTCGCGGAGAGGCGCAGGAATATATGAGCGGAGTTCGCGATTTAACCCGAATAATGACTAAAATCGTTTACGGCACCGCCTCGGCAAAGGAGCTTTTATCGCTTGCCGCAACGGCGCATAAATTCCCGCTCATCAAAGAGCTTTTGGCATCATCGAGCTGTAAAATGCTTAAGGGCATACGCGAGGATATCGATACTATAGATGAAATCGTGGCGCTTATAGATGCCGCAATCAACCCCGAGGCGCCAGCCATTGTCCGTGAGGGCAAAATAATTAAAAAAGGCTATAGCGCAGAGGTTGATGCACTTAGAGATGATATGAACGGCGGCACTAACCGCCTTATCGATATAGAACAAAGAGAACGCGAGCGCACGGGCATTAAAAATCTTCGCGTTCGTTATAATAAGGTTTTCGGCTACTATATTGAGGTCACAAATTCCTTCCTCGATAAAGTGCCTGAGGATTACATAAGAAAGCAAACGCTTACAAATTGTGAGCGCTTTGTAACCGAGGAGCTTAAAGAGCTCGAGGTGAGAGTGCTATCTGCAAAGGATAAGGATTTTGCGCTTGAATATGAAATTTTCAATGAAATTCGCCTAAGGACTGCTTCGGTGGCCGGGAGCGTTCGCAAAACCGCGGCGGCAATAGCAAGGCTCGATGTTTACTGCTCGTTTGCGCAGGTGGCAACAGATAATAACTATTGCAGACCTGTTGTTAATGAAAGCGGAAACATAAGCATAACTGCGGGCAGACATCCCGTTATCGAAAAAATCATTTCCTCGCCCTTTGTTGCCAATGATACACTTTTAAATTTAGGCGATGACCGCTGTGCAATAATAACGGGACCGAATATGGCGGGTAAATCCACCTATATGCGTCAGGTGGCGCTTATAACGCTAATGGCGCAAATTGGCTCCTTTGTTCCCGCTCAAATGGCAGAATTGGGTGTGGTTGATGCGATTTATACCCGTGTTGGTGCATCGGACGATTTAGCTTCGGGCAAGTCTACCTTTATGGTTGAAATGAGCGAGGTCGCAGATATAATTAAAACCGCCACTAAAAACAGTCTGCTCATTCTCGATGAGATAGGCCGAGGCACCTCAACCTTTGATGGTATGGCGATTGCGCGTGCCGTGCTTGAATATGTAGCGGATAAAAAGAAGCTCGGCGCAAAGTCACTTTTTGCTACCCACTATCACGAGCTTACAGAGCTTGAACATGAGTTTAAGGGTATAAGAAATTATAATATTGCCGTTAAAAAACGCGGTGACGATATAATTTTCCTGCGCCGAATAGTATCGGGCGGAGCCGATGATAGCTATGGCATTGAGGTTGCAAAGCTTGGAGGAATACCCGATACGGTTATAACCCGAGCAAAGCAAATACTTAAAGAAACTCTCGAAAACGGAGTTGTAACTTATAAAACCGTTAAGAGCGAAACCGACCAAATTTCGCTCGAAATGCAAAGCGCCGAGGAGATTCTCCGCGAGCTTCAGGCAATCGATGTTAACACCTTAACTCCGATTGAATCGATGAGTCTGCTTTTTGATTTGGTCAATAAGGCGAAGAGCCTGTAAGTAAAATTTTTTAAAAAAGGAGGGGAATGTCGATGATTAATGTTTTGCCAAAGGAGATAGCCGAGCTAATTGCGGCAGGTGAGGTTGTAGAAAGACCGGCATCGGTTGTTAAGGAAACGGTTGAAAATTCCATAGATGCGGGAAGCCGCCATATAACCGTTGAGATAAGCCGCGGCGGCATAACCTTTATTCGCATAACCGATGATGGCTGCGGCATACCCTCTGAGGATGTCAAAAAAGCGTTTATGCGCCACGCAACAAGCAAAATTAAATCGGCTGACGACCTTGATAGAATCGTCACCTTGGGCTTTAGAGGTGAAGCGTTAGCGGCGGCCGCTGCGGTCTCGCGCATAGAAATATTTACTAAAACCGCCGATGAGTCGGCAGGAACCCATTATAAAATCGAGGGCGGTCGAGAGCTTTTGTTTGAGGAAGCAGGCTGCCCCGAGGGAACAACCCTCGTTATAAGGGATATTTTTTATAACACCCCCGCAAGAATGAAATTTCTCAAAAAGGATGCAACCGAGGGAACGGCCGTCGCATCGGTAGTTGAGCGCGCGGCACTTTCCCATCCCGAAATTGCCTTTAAGCTTATCCGTGACGGTAAGCAGGTGTTTTCAACCTCGGGTGACGGTAAGCTTATGTCGGCTATATATAGTGTGCTCGGCCGCGAGTTTTCGCAAAGCCTTATCCCCGTTGATTCCGAAATCGAGGGCATTTCGGTTTCGGGCTATACCTGTAAGCCTGTTTTCTGTAAGGCCTCCCGTTCGGGACAGTTTGTATTTTTAAACGGTAGACTTATTCGCTCGAATACCGTTATGGCGGCGGTTGAGCAGGCATATAAAAATAGCTCGATGGTGGGTAAATTTCCCGCGTTTGTGTTATCAATAAAGGCGCCTTATGAAACGGTTGATGTTAATTATCACCCCGCAAAAATCGAGGTTAGATTTTCGGATGAGCGCCGTATTTTTTCTGCGGTGCACTATGCGGTTAAAAATGCGATTTCTGCGCTTGATACCCGTCCCGAAATCACTCCTGCGCCCCCGAAGGCAGAATTTTTTGTGAATATGAGCGCCGAGGAATATCGGCAGTCGGCGGTGAAGCTTCCGCCCGAAAAGCCTGCTTTAAAGAACGATATAGAGCCTTTAAGATTTAAAGAGGATACTCGCCCCTTGTTTGCAAGGGAAGAAAATATAAAGCCCTTGCTAAAGAGAATTGACCAAGAGCAGCCGATTTTGGTTGACATAAAACCAAAAGAGGAAACCAAGCCTCAAACCGATGATAGACAGGAAAATGCTTGGAAAGAATATTCTCCCGAGCGCGAAATAAGGCTTATAGGCGAAGCCTTTAAGACCTATATCGCGGTAGAGAGGGATAACAGCATTTATATAATTGATAAGCATGCGGCGCACGAAAGAATAATTTTCAATCGCCTAAAGCAAAATCATACCGTTCATCCTCAGCCGCTTTTGGTTCCGGTTACGGTGAAGCTCACCCCTGAAGAATATGATATTGCCTTGTCCTCAGAAAAGCTTTTGCTCGAAGCGGGCATAGAGCTTGAGGATTTCGGCGAGGGCTGTGTTGTCGTTCGCAGTGTGCCGTCGGTGCTCGGGAGAGAGGACGTTGAAAGTGTTTTAAGCGAAGCTGTGCGGAGCATAGAGGGCCACTCGCGTGCGGATTTTGATTTGTTAGATGATATTTTTCATACCGTTGCCTGTAAGGCGGCAATAAAGGCGGGCTATAACACTACCGCCGAGGAGCAGTTAAGCCTTGCGATTGAGGTGCTTGAAGACGATAGCGTTATGTATTGTCCTCACGGCAGACCTGTTGCCTTTCGCATAAAAAAGAGCGAGCTTGAAAAATATTTCGGTAGAATACAATGAGTGATAAAAAAAGAGTAATTTATGTGGTGGGGCCAACGGCATCGGGTAAAACCGAGCTTGGTATAGGGCTTGCAAAAGCGCTAAATGGCGAGATTGTGTCGGCCGATTCTATGCAGATATATCGTGATATGCATATAGCCTCTGCCGCACCCGATGATAAAGAGCGCGAGGGAATAATTCATCATTTGATTGAATTTTTAGATTACGGGCAGGAATATAGCGTTGCAGATTATGTGCTTGAAGCGCGCGAAAAAATAGCCGATATCTTAAGCCGCGGCAAAACGCCGATAGTTGTGGGCGGAACGGGACTGTATATAAATTCCCTTGCCGATAATATAGAATATGCCCCCGATAGCAGCGACCAAGAGCTTAGAGCGCGGCTTGAAAATGAGTTTGACGAGATGGGCCGAGAGGAAATGCTCAAGCGGCTTTCAAGCATCGACTGCGATGCCGCCCGTAAGCTTCATATAAACGACCGCCGCCGAATAATAAGGGCACTCGAAATTTATTATTCAACGGGCAAAACCTTAACCGAGCAAAATATCGAGTCGAGAAAAAATGCGCCTCAGCAAAAGAACATAATGCTCGGTGTCAGCTATGCCGATAGGCAAAGGCTTTACGAGCGGATAAATCTGAGAGTCGATAAAATGCTTTCGTCAGGACTTTTGAAAGAGGCCGAGCAGGCATTTGTTCGAATCGGGAAAAACGGCCGAGGTGCCCTTCAGGCTATCGGTCATAAGGAGCTTTTCCCCTATTTTGAGGGGAAAGAGGATTTAGAAGCGGTAACAGAAAATTTAAAGCGCGCAACAAGGCGATACGCCAAGCGTCAGCTCACTTGGTTTAGGCGAGATGAGCGAATTTTTTGGATATATCGCGATGAGTGTGAGAGCGCACTCAAGGAAGCATTAAGAATTATAGAAAGCGAGGGATAAAATGCAAAAGCGCAGTATGGTAAGATTTTTAATAATTGCCTTTATTTCGGTTTTTGTTTTGCACCAGCTTTATTCCTCGGTTTATAAGCCTATTTCAACCAAGAGCGCTGAATACAGCGAGGTTGTCGATGGGCTTGATATTACGGGCTTTATCATTCGCGAGGAGAGTATTATAGAGAATTCCCAATCGGGCGCGCTCCATTTTGTAGTTGAAGATGGCTCGCGTGTTTCTAAAGGCGGGGTTATCGCAAATATTTACGATAGTGCCGAAACCTCGCTCACGGTAAATAGAATAGAACAGCTTGAAAAGCAGATAAAGGATATCGAGGATATCGAGGGCTATAACGATACGCAGGCGGCAGATTTATCGCTTGTCAACGGGAAGGTTGATTTGGCGCTTAGCAGCTTTGTTTTAGATTGCGCAAGCGGAAATTTCGATAACTCTGCCGATAATGCCGCCGAGCTTTTAACGGCGATAAATCGCCGCCAAATGCTAACCGGTGAGCAGACCGATTTTTCCTCAAAGCTTAATAAATATAGAGAAGAGTTGTCCTCGCTTGAGGCTTCGCTTCCGTCCTCGTTTAAAACTATAAAATCCGATAAATCGGGATATTTTGTGTCAAGTGCCGATGGCTATGAAAACGCCTTTAAGGATGTTGAGATAGAGGATATTACCACCGAGCTTTTAAGCTCTGTTAAGGCGCAGCAGGTGCCTGAAAATGCTATAGGAAAGATGGTTTCCGATTATGAGTGGTATATCGCGGCAAGGGTTTCGATGAATGATTCACTCAAGTATAAAATCGGCGATAGTCTTATAGTGAGAACAGCAATCAAATCGTGTCCCGAGATGGAGGTTGAGGTTAAGGCCATTAATATTTCCTCGGCGGGCGACGATGCGGTTATGGTTTTTTCCTGTAATCAGATGAATAGTGAGCTTGCAACTATGAGAACGAGCGCGATGACGGTTGTTCGTCATGTTTATAAAGGGCTTAAGCTTCCTCGAAAATCACTCAGAGTGGTAGAGGGTAAAACGGGTGTTTATGTTGTTTCGGGAATAGTGCTTAAGTTTGTTCCCGTAGAGGTTTTGTTTAGCACCGATGAGTATATCGTGTGCCAACAGCAAAAGAGCAATGATAATGTTTTAAGACTTTATGATGAGGTCGTAATTAAAGGAAAGAGACTGTATGATGGAAAAATTGTCGGCTGATATTTTTTTAGAAAACTATAAAAGAATAAAGGAAAAAATTTCTTTAGCAGCCGAGGCTTCGGGCAGAAAGGCCGAGGATATTACACTGCTCGCCGCCACGAAAACGGTTGATATTGAGCTTATAAACTATGCGATTAAAAACGGAATAGAGTATATCGGCGAAAATCGCGTGCAGGAATTTTTAATGAAAAACGAGCTGTATTTGCCCGTTCATAAGCATTTTATAGGCCATCTGCAAACCAATAAGGTTAAGGATATAGTGGGCAAGGTCGAGCTAATTCACTCTGTGTCCTCTGTTAAATTAGCGCAGGAAATATCGAGGCAGTCGGTAAAGCGCGGCGTGGAGAGTCAGGTGCTTTTAGAGGTAAATATAGGAAACGAAGAAAGCAAATCGGGCTTTTTAGAGTGGGAAACACTTGAATCAGCAGTAGAGATATCCAAGCTTGATGGGATAAAAATCAGAGGTCTTATGGCAATTCCCCCGATTTGTGATAGCGGCAGTGAAAACCGAAAATATTTTTATAATATGCATAAACTGTTTGTTGACATTGGAGCCGAAAAAATAGATAATAGTAATATAGATATATTATCTATGGGAATGTCCGATGATTATGAATCGGCAATTTTAGAGGGCGCAAATATAGTTCGCATAGGAACGGCGCTTTTCGGAAAAAGAAATTATAATATTTAAGATAGAAAGAAGTGTATTTATGGGACTTTGGGACAGCATCAAAAACATTATGACCATACCGGAGGAGGACGAATTTGAAAACGACATCGTTGAATCAACCGCAAAGGAAGCGGAGGAGATCCAAGCTTCGACCAAGCGTGAGTCAACACCTCGCGTTGTTAAATCCAAAACGGTAAGCTATAATCAGGTTAGCGGTCAAATGCAGGTCGTTCTTGTAAAGCCTAATCGCTTTGAGGATGTAACCTCTATTGCCGACCACTTAAACGAGGGCAAAACGGTGGTTTTAAATCTTGAGGAATCTATGCAGGATGTTTCAAGAAGAATAGTTGATTTCTTAAGCGGCGTTGCCTATGCCAATAACGGCAATATGCGTAAGGTTGCAAAAAACACATTTATAATAGTTGCTCGCGGCATAGATGTTATGGGCGAGTTTTTCCTCGATGAATTTGATGAGGAAAAAATTTACTTTTAATGGAAGCAGAGCTTTTGCCTGCAAGGGTGCGTGATTGCGTATCGGGCTGTGAACGCTCGCAGGTGCCGCGATTTTTAGGTTTTTTAAACGAAACCGAGGTATCGGTTGCCATTAACACCTTAAAAAGCCTCGGCGCAGTAAAATATGAGTTTTTCGGCGGCTATGATGGCGCTGAGCGACTTATGCTCGGGATATTCCCCGAATGGTGCGAAACGCCGCAGTTTCCGATAGAGCCGCTTAGCTTTTGCTTTAGAAAGCAGGATAGCCTCGCGCATAGAGATTTTTTGGGTGCCCTTATGGCGCTTGGAATATCACGCGAGAGCGTAGGCGATATTTTAATAGAAGACGGTCGCGCAGTGGTTTTTCTCGCAAGGGATATATTGGGCTTTGTCGAGAGTCAGATGGATAAAATCGGCCGCGTGGGTGTAACAATCACCAAAGGCTTTAGCCCGCCGCTTCCGAATGCCTCACGGCTTGAGAGCTTTACTGTAACGGTGGCATCAAATCGGCTTGATTGTGTAGTCGGCGCACTAGCGGGAGTGTCTCGCGGCGGTGCGGCAGATATGCTTGAAGCTAAAACGGTCTTTTTAAATGCCGTTTGTGTCGAAAAGCCAACGCGTGCGGTGTGCTCGGGGGATAAAATAAGCATTCGCGGCAAGGGCAGATTTCAAATAGAGAGCATTGAGGAAAAAACTAAAAAAGGCAGAACGCTGTTAAAATATAATAAATATGTCTAGGGGGAAGAAATATGTTGTCTTCAAATGAAATAAGGGATGTAAAATTCTCAAAATCCGTTGGTGGATACAAGCAGGAAGAGGTTGATATTCTTCTTGATAAGGTTGAGGCGGATTATGAGCAATACGAGCGTGCCGTTCGTGAAATGAGCGCAAAAATCGAGAGCCTCAACAGCGAAATTGAGGAGATGAAAATTTCGCAGGGAAGCCTTCAAAATGTTCTTATGAGCGCTCAAAAGCTTGCCGACCAAATCGTTGCCGATGCAAAGGCAAAGAGTGAGGCAATAGTTGATGACGCGCGCCGAAATATTGTTGATATTCAGGAACAGGAAAAGCAGCTTTCCGAGGAATTTAGCCGTAATGCAGAGGCTCGAAAGGAAGCGGCAGAAAAAGAGTATGAAATAGCAGTTGCCGATGCTAAGCGTAAGCAGGAGTCAATCGATAAGGCTACTGCAGATAGCATTGCAAGGCAGCAAAAGCTTTTCAATAAGCTAAAGCTTGAAATAGTTGCCTTTAAGAAAGAAATCATTAATAAGTATGAGGAGCATATGAAGCTTTTATCGGTCATTCCCGATGAGGTAGATATGAGCCCCGAGGAGATTGCGGCTGCGGTAAGCGAAGCGCTTGACCGCACTCCCAATCCGCAGGATTTTATAGATGCATTGGTTAACAATTCAGAGGCCGAGGAGACCCATGAAGCTGTGGTTGACGAGGTAGCCGAGCCGGTAGAAGAGGAAAGCGGCTTTGTTATTATGACCGATGATATGACCGAAGAGGAGTTTTAATTTAGGAGGAAGCCGAGTGGTAGCTTATATTTCGGCAGTTGCGGTGTCGCTGTTGCTTCTTGCCGTTGACCAATATACCAAGTATTATGTGATGGTGCATTTCACCTTGGGCGAAATGCACCCGTTTATACCAAGGCTTATTAATCTAACCTTTATTTATAATGACGGTGCCGCTTGGGGAATGCTCGGCGGCAGAACTTGGGTTTTGCTTGGTATTACGGCGATGGCAATGCTTGCGTGTGTCGCAATACTTATAAAGTATGCGCGTTCAAGCCGTCTGCTGTTTTGGGCTATTTCGTTGGTTATTTCGGGCGGAATAGGCAATATGATAGATCGCGTTTTCCGCGCAGGCCGAGTGGTTGATTTTATCCATCTCGACTTTATGCCCACCTTCCCCGTATTTAACATAGCCGATTGTGCTGTGGTGGTTGGAGCAGGGCTTCTTATACTGTATTTCATTTTAGATACGGCAAAGGAAACCCAAATAAAAAAACAATCGCGTGAGAGTAGTGAACAGATTGAAACAAATAAATAATATTTATGATGGCGGCGAAAGCCGCCGTCTTGATGTCTATGTGGCAGAGCTTACCGAGGCAACCCGCTCGCACGCGGCAGGGCTGATTGAAAGCGGCAATGTGCTGGTAAACGGTAAAACGGCCGCAAAAAATTATAAGCTTAAATCGGGTGACGAGGTTCAGATTACTCCGCCAAAGCCCCAAGAATACGAGGTTAAGCCTCAAAACATACCGCTTGATATAGTTTATGAGGATAGCGAGCTTTTGGTGGTCAATAAACCAAAGGGTATGGTGGTTCACCCTGCCGCAGGTAATCTTGAGGGAACGCTTGTAAATGCCGTTTTGTTCCATTGCGGCGAGTCGCTTTCGGGTATTAATGGGGTTATGCGCCCGGGAATACTGCATAGAATCGATAAAAATACAAGCGGACTGCTGCTTATAGCCAAAAACGATGCCGCGCATAATCATTTGGCAGAGCAGATAAGGCAGCATAGCTTAACGCGAGAATATGAAGCGGTGGTTTACGGGAATGTAAGAGGCGATAAGGGCGTTATTGATGCACCGATAGGTCGTCATCCTGTAAAGCGTAAACAAATGGCTGTTACCGATAAAAATTCCAAAGAGGCTATAACAAATTATGAGGTAATAGAACGCTTCGGCGACTTTACATATATGAAATTCCGTCTTGAAACGGGAAGAACGCATCAAATAAGGGTGCATAGCGCATATATCGGTCACGCCGTTGCGGGCGATGATGTTTATGGACCGCGAAAGGTGATAACGAAGCTGTGCGGCCAATGCCTGCACGCGAGAAAAATCGGCTTTATTCATCCAAAAACATTAGAATATATGGAGTTTACAAGTGATTTGCCTCGCTATTTCGAGGATTTTTTAAGGGAGTGCAGAAAATAGTGGGATTGTTTTCAGGTTGCTTGCTTGCAAGCGATATTGACGGAACACTTATATCAGATGGTGTTCTGCCCGATAGAAATGTCGAAAAAATTGAGTGGTTTTTAAGCGAGGGTGGCGCTTTTTCGCTTGCTAGTGGTAGAAGCCCTGGGGCAGTAAGTTCGGTTTTTCATAAGCTTAAGCGGGTTTCACCTTCGGTTATGATGAACGGCTGCTGTATATATGATTTTGATGAAAAGCGGGTGCTTTCAGAAAAAAATATAGCCACGAGCGGCAAAAAAATGGTTGGCGAGGTTTTAGATGCTTGTAAAAATATCGGCATAGAGGTTCATATAGCGGATAAGGTTTTCGAGCTTAGAGGCAATAGCGAAACCGCTGACCATCAAAAATATGAGGAGATAAAGGCAATATCGGTTGACTATAGCGAGGCCTTAGGATATAATTGGAATAAGGTAATTTATATGCTCGAAAATGAGGACGATTTAAAAACCCTCACCAAAATTTCCGAAAAATATTGTGATGAATCGGATTTTGTTAACACCTCGGCCGTTATAGATGGTAGAGCAAGAATGTATTTTGAGCATATGCAAAAGGGCGTCAATAAAGCGAGCGGTATTAACGAGCTGTGCCAAATTCTTAATATAGAAAAGGGCTCTTGCTATGTGATAGGCGATTATTATAACGATGTTGAAATGCTCGCCGCCGCCGATATAAGTGCGGTTCCCGCAGAAGCGCCCGATGATATTAAGGAGAAAGCCGATGTTGTAGTTGGCAGTGCAAGAAACGGCGCGGTTGCCGATTTTATAGATTATTTAGCACTTAGAAGAAAGGAAATATAAAAATGGACACAGCATTAAAAAAGGAACTTATGAAAAGCGCCTGTAATGTGCGCATCGGTATAATCGAGGGCGTGCACGCGGCAAAGTCGGGCCATCCGGGCGGCTCGCTTTCGGCGGCTGATATTCTAACCTATCTTTATTTTAAAGAAATGAATATCGACCCTAAAAACCCGAAAAAACCCAATAGAGATAGATTTGTTCTTTCTAAAGGCCATGCGGCACCGGCTCTTTATTCGGTGCTTGCAGAGAGAGGCTTTTTTGATAAAAATGAGCTTATAAATCTTCGCCAGATAGGCTCAATGCTTCAAGGTCACCCCGATATGAAGCATATTCCGGGCGTTGATATGTCCTCGGGCTCGCTCGGTCAAGGCATATCTGCCGCTTGCGGTATGGCTCTTTCCGCTAAGCATTTCGGCGATGATTTTAGGGTTTATACAATGCTTGGCGATGGCGAGATTGAGGAAGGTCAGGTTTGGGAGGCAGCTATGTTTGCTTCTAATAAAAAGCTTTCTAACCTTACAGCCTTTGTTGATTTTAACGGCCTGCAGATAGATGGAACCATTGATGAGGTTAATTCTGCGAAACCGATTGATAAAAAGTTTGAGGCTTTCGGTTGGCATGTTATTTGTATAAACGGTCACGATTTTGATGAAATTGAGAGCGCTTTAGCTGAGGCTAAAACCGTTGATAAGCCGGTGGCAATTATCGCTAACACCGTTAAGGGTAAGGGCGTTTCTTATATGGAAAATGCAGTTAATTGGCACGGTGCCGCTCCTAATGATGAGCTTTATGAGCAGGCGATGGCAGAGCTTAAGGATGCTCTTGCTAAGATTAATTAACGGAGGTGCGAAATAATGTCAGAGATTAAGTCAGTAGCAACAAGAGCGGCTTTCGGCGAGGCACTTGTTGAGCTTGGAAATAAACGCGATGATTTTATAGTAATGGATGCCGACCTTGCCGCCGCAACCCAAACAGGTAAGTTTAAATCGGCTTTCCCCGAGAGATTTTACGATTGCGGTATTGCAGAACAAAATATGATGGGCATTGCCGCAGGTGTTGCCGCAACGGGCAAAAAGGTGGTTGTAAGCTCCTTTGCAATGTTCGCAGCAGGCAGAGCCTTCGAGCAGGTTAGAAACTCAATTGCTTATCCCCACCTTAATGTTGTTATAGGCGCTACTCACGCGGGCATTTCGGTAGGCGAAGATGGTGCAACCCATCAGTGCTGTGAGGATATTGCCTTGATGCGCGCAATCCCCGGTATGACCATTATCAACCCTGCAGATGCGGTTGAGGCTAAAAAGGCTGTTATGGCGGCTATTGAGTGCGACGGCCCCGTTTATATGCGCTTCGGCAGATTGGCTGTGCCGATTGTCTTTGATGAGGACTATAACTTTGAAATCGGCAAGGGCGTTGAGCTGAAAGAGGGCAGCGATGTTACCATTATCGCAACAGGTCTTATGGTTAAAGAGGCGCTTGAGGCTTATGATTTGCTTAAAGCCGAGGGCATAAGCGCAAGGATTATTAATATGGCAACAATTAAGCCGCTTGATAAGGAAATCGTGCTTAAGGCTGCTCGCGAAACAGGTGCAATCGTTACCGCTGAGGAGCATTCGGTAATCGGCGGTCTCGGCTCTGCGGTTGCAGAGGCGGTTTGCGAGAACACACCCGTTCCCGTTGTAAAGCTCGGCGTTTACGATGTGTTCGGTCACTCAGGCCCTGCTCCCAAGCTTTTAGATGAGTTCGGGCTTCGCGCTGTTGATATTGTTGCAAAGGCAAAGGAAGCAATTGCACTTAAAAAATAATTAGATAAACAACAAAAAATCCGCCTTTGAGGCGGATTTTTATTTTTACCTATTTAATTTACACCGTTGCTTTTTTGAAAAATTCAGGGGTTTGAGCAAGTATTATTGCGGCGAAAACAAGTGCGCAGCCAATAAGCTCCTTTATGGATAAAGAATTTCCCGAAATAACCCAACCGCCCAAAGCGGCGAAAACACTTTCAAGACTCATTGAGATTGAGGCGACAGGCGCCGAAGCGTATTTTTGACCTACTATTTGCAAGGTGTAAGCCACTCCGCTCGACATAATACCGAGATAAAGAATCTGCGGCGCGGCCGAGAAAACATCAGCAGCGGTAAATGAGCCCAATTCAAAGATGAGCGATAATATTCCCGAAAGCAGACCGCAAATCAAGAATTGGAGCATTGAAAGCCGAACTCCGCCCACGAAGGAGCAAAATTTATCTACAGTTATTATGTGGAATGAGAATGAAAGCGCGCAAACGAGCATTAAAATATCGCCTATGTATATCGAGCTAACATCACCCGAGAAGCAGAGCATATATATGCCCGCCATAGCAATAAGGGTTGAGATAAGCACGGCAAAAGGAATTCTTTTTCCCGAGAAAATGGATATAATCGGCACAATGATAACATATAGCGCCGTTATAAATCCGCCGCGCGCTTCACTCGCAACACCTTTAGGATATGCGGCAAGTGCGGCCTGCTGAAAATTCACCGAAACGGTGAGTAAGATTCCGCATAAAAGACTCGATGTAAAAATAAGCTTTTTAATCCGTTTGTCGAGCGGAATGATTCTTTCCTTTGTCTTAATGCTTCTAAACTTTAAGAAAATAAACAGCGAGGCGGCGCCTATAAAAGAGCGCAGGCTGTTGAAGGCAAAGGGCGGCACCTTGTCTACCGCGGCGGTCTGTGCCACAAAGGCAAGTCCCCAAATAAAAGCCGCAAGACAAAGAATAGCACTTCCCTTTATATTGTTAATGCTTTTCATTATCTAACTTCTCTTTTCTCATAGTAAGTGAAATGCGTTTTTTAGTGATATCTACCCCAAGCACCCAAACGGTCACAACATCTCCAACCTTTAAAACCTCACTCGGATGCTTGATAAAACGATTTGTGATTTGCGATATGTGAACGAGCCCGTCCTCGTGCACGCCTATATCAATAAATGCGCCGAAATCTATAACATTACGAACAGTTCCCGTAAGCTCCATTCCGCACTTAAGGTCTTCAAGCGACATTATATCGTGTCGAAGCAGCGGCTTTGGCAGCTCGTCACGCGGGTCGCGGCCGGGTTTTTCAAGCTCCGAGGCAATATCCTTAAGCGTGGGAACACCGATGTTAAGCTTTTGTGCAATATCATCAATATTTTCGTTAGAAAGCTTTTCGGAAATACCCGCAACCTTCTTTTGTGAAATATCGTTATCGGTATAGTCAAAAAGCGCGAGTAGCTTTTTGGCGGCATCATAGCTTTCGGGGTGAACTGCAGTGTTGTCGAGCGGATTTTTACCGCCCTCAATTCTAAGGAAGCCTGCGCATTGCTCGAATGCCTTAGGTCCGAGCTTTGAAACCTTTTTAAGCTCGCTTCGGCAGGCAAAGGCGCCGTTTTGCTCACGGAATGAAACTATATTTTTAGCAATTGATGAGTTTATGCCCGCGATGTGCGATAGAAGCGAGGCGGAGGCGGTATTGAGGTCAACACCAACCGAGTTAACACAAGCTTCAACAACGCCCGAAAGCGCGCTTCCAAGCTCCTTTTGAGGCATATCGTGCTGATATTGTCCAACCCCTATAGATTTAGGGTCTATTTTAACAAGCTCGGCAAGCGGGTCTTGCATACGGCGCGCAATTGAAACGGCACTTCTAAGCGAAACATCATAATCGGGGAATTCCTCTGCGGCGAGCGGTGATGCCGAATAAACGCTGGCTCCCGCCTCGCTTACGACCATATAAGAAAGCCCTGTATTCAATTCCTTGATTGTTTGGGCAACAAAAACCTCGGTTTCGTGACTTGCCGTGCCGTTGCCGATAGCAAAGGTCTTAACATTATGCTTTTTAACGAGCTCCTTAATAGCCTGCTTGGCTTGCTCGATTTTATTGTGCGGTGGGGCGGGATAAATCACACCCGTGTCAAGCACCTTTCCCGTGCCGTCAACCACGGCCACCTTGCAGCCCGTTCTGTATCCTGGGTCGAGGCCTATGGTTATGCTGTTTTTGAGCGGCGGCTGCATAAGAAGCTGGCGTAGGTTTTGTGAAAAAACCTTAATGGCATCGCGGCTTGCGCGTTCGGTAAGCGCCGAGCGCATTTCGCGCTCAATGGAGGGGAAAATAAGGCGGGTGTAAGCGTCCTCTGCGGCGGCTCGCACGGCATTAGAGCAGGCACCATCACCTTTTATATGGTCGCGGCAGATAATAAACATTGCTTTATCGCGGTCAAAATCAACCGAAACCTTTAAAAATTCCTCTTTTTCGCCGCGGTTAATGGCCAAAATTCGATGGTTTGCAATTTTAGAAAGCGGCTCGGAAAAATCCTTATACATTTCATAAACATCAAGCTCGTCCTTTGCCGCCTTAACGCTCAAAATTCCGTGTGCCATGCAAACAAAACGCATGCGCTTTCTTATATCGGCGTCATCGCTTAGCATTTCTGCGATAATATCGAGAGCGCCCGCGAGCGCATCCTCACGGGTTAAAACTCCGAGCTCCTCGTTTATATAGTCGCTTGCAAGCGTTAAGGGCTCAAGTGAATTATCCTGCGCATAGATGGTACTGGCAAGAGGCTCAAGCCCCTTTTCCTTGGCAATAGAGGCGCGGGTTTTCTTTTTCTTTTTATATGGCCTGTAAAGGTCCTCAAGCTCCGCTAAGGTTACGGCGGCATCAATCGCGGCAGCAAGCTCCTCGGTCAGCGCTCCCTGTTCATCGATAGAGGCCTTGATTCTTTCGCGTGTTTCCTCTAAATTCCTAAGGTATTCAAGCCTGTTTGAAAGCTCGCGCAGCAGCTGGTCGTCGAGAGAGCCCGTCATTTCCTTGCGATAACGCGCAATAAAAGGAACGGTGTTTCCCTCGTCTAAAAGCTTAACGGTGTTTTCAACTTGATAGGCTTTAAGCTTAAATTCATCGGTTAGTTTTTCGATAATAGTCATATAAAAGCTCCATATTAAAAAGATGTAATAATTATACCACAACAAGCGCCGTTTCGCAAACAACAATATTTATAGTTTTTTATTGCTTTTTGTATGGTTTGAGGGTATAATTTATTTTGGTAGTTTATTATTATATAAACGCATACGGGGGAATAAAATGATAGAACTTAAAAATGTTTCTTTCTCTGCTCAGTCAGAAAACGGGGAAAAAGAAATTTTAAAAAATATATCCTTGAAATTTGAGGAGGGCTTTATCGCTATAACAGGACCTAACGGCGGAGGCAAGTCAACTCTTGCAAAGGTTATAGCGGGCATAATTAAGCCTACCTCGGGTAAAATCTTGCTTGACGGTGAGGATATCACCGATTTGTCTATAACCGAGCGTGCGAGAAGGGGCGTAAGCTTTGCCTTCCAACAGCCCGTTCGCTTTAAGGGTATTACCGTTAACGATTTGATTCGCCTTGCCGCAGGCAGAGAAATCAGTATAAAGGATGCGTGTGAGTATTTATCTCGCGTTGGTCTTTGTGCGAGGGATTATATAAACCGCGAGGTTAACGCCTCGCTTTCGGGCGGCGAGCTCAAGCGAATTGAAATAGCCACCATTCTCGCTCGCGGCACCAAGGTTTCAATTTTCGATGAGCCCGAGGCGGGAATTGATTTATGGAGCTTTAATAACCTTATCAATGCGTTTGAGAAAATGCACGATAGCTTTGGCGGCTCTATAATCATAATCTCCCACCAAGAAAAGATATTAAATATTGCCGATAAGGTTGCGGTTATCTCTGCAGGTGAGCTCACGGCATTCGGCTCAAAGGAAGAAATTTTGCCCGAGCTTTTAAATGTAACCCGTGAGGCGTGTAGGATTTTAACCGAGAATATGGAGGGGGTATAGATATGAACGGTATGGAAAAGCAACTGCTTAAGATTATCGCAGATATGGATGATACCCCAAAGGGCGCTTTTAATATTCGTTCAAACGGTGCCCTTGCCGCCAGAAATACTACCGCTAATATCGATATAAGGAATAAGACGGACAAGCCCGGTATAGACATCATAATCCGTGCAGGAACTAAAGGTGAGGTTGTTCACATTCCCGTTATAATAGACAAAAGCGGTATAAACGATTTGGTGTATAACGATTTTATAATCGGAGATAATGCCGATGTTACTATTATGGCGGGCTGCGGAATTCATAACTGCGGCAGTGAGGAATCGCGTCACGATGGTATCCATACCTTTTATGTGGGTAAAAACGCTCGCGTGAAGTATATCGAGCGCCATTATGGCGAGGGCGATGGCATTGGCGGCAGAAATATGAATCCCACCACAGTAGTCCATATCGACGAGGGCGGATACATTGAGATGGAAACAAGCCAAATTAAAGGTATTGATTCAACCCATCGCGTAACCCGCGGCACCATTAAAAAGGATGGCACGCTCATTATCCGCGAGAATATTATGACTCACGGCACCCAAAGCGCAACCACCGATTTCTCGGTTGATTTAAACGGCGAGAACTCAAGCGCTAATGTTATCTCGCGCTCGGTGGCAAGAGATAATTCATATCAGGATTTCAAATCGAATATAAATGGTAACAACCTCTGCACAGGGCATACAGAGTGCGATGCGATTATTATGGATAACGCCAAGGTAACGGCAAGCCCCCAGCTTAGCGCAAATCATATTGATGCCGCGCTCATTCACGAGGCTGCCATAGGCAAGATAGCGGGTGAACAGCTTATAAAGCTTATGACCTTGGGACTAAGTGAAGCCGAGGCAGAGGAAGAAATAGTGAATGGATTTTTGAAGTAATATGAAAACAGGAAAACTTATTAAAAGATTTTTGCCGTATTATAAAAAGTATGTAGGTATAATGGTTATCGACCTTGTTTGCGCCGCACTTACAACGGTATGCGAATTGGTGCTTCCGATGATAGTGCGCGAAATAACGGGCCGCGCAACCGAGGATATTGCCGCGCTCACAGTGGGCTTTGTTTTAAGGGTTGGAGCATTTTATCTTATATTAAGACTTATTGATACGGCGGCAAATTATTATATGGCAACCTTCGGTCATATTATGGGCACCAAGATTGAAACCGATATGCGCCGCGATATGTTTTCGCATTTGCAAAGGCTGTCGTTTAAGTTTTATGATAATACTAAAATCGGCAGTATAATGTCGCGTATAACGAGTGATTTGTTTGATGTCACCGAGTTTGCGCACCATTGCCCCGAGGAGTTTTTTATCGCATTTATTAAAATCTTTTCGGCGTTTATAATACTTTGCTCAATTAATGTCCCCTTAACCCTTATAATCTTCTCGGTTATTCCGCCGATGATGATTGTTTTAAGATTGTTCAATCGCAAAATGAAGGCGGGCTTTCGCGAATCGAGAAGAACCGTTGCCGAACTCAATTCTGCGGTTGAGGATAGCCTATTGGGCGTGCGCGTTGTAAAATCCTTTACTAACGAAAGTGTTGAGGAGCATAAGTTCCAAGAGGGCAACCTAAAATTTTTAAACATAAAATCAAAGGTTTATCATTATATGGGCGGCTTCCATTCTTGCACGAGGTTTTTCGATGGCCTTATGTATATAACGGTGGTTGTTGCAGGCGCAATATTTATTATAAATGAAAAAATCTCTGCCGCGGATTTGGTCGCGTATTTGATGTTCGTGAACACGCTTTTAACCTCTATCAGAAGAATAGTAGAGTTTGCCGAGCAGTTCCAGCGCGGTATGACGGGTATCGAGCGCTTTGCCGAGATTGTTGATTGCGAGCCCGATATTGTTGATAAAAAAGGTGCCAAGGAGCTTAAAGATGTTAAGGGCGAGCTGAATTTTAAGGATGTTTCCTTCAGATATAGTGAAGAAAACGATGAGGTGTTAACCCATATAAACCTTAAAATGAACGCGGGTGAAAATGTTGCTCTTGTCGGCCCCTCGGGTGGCGGGAAAACCACTATTTGCTCGCTTATTCCACGGTTTTATGATATCGATAGCGGCGCAATCTTGATAGATAATAAGGATATCCGCGATGTGACGCTCCGAAGCCTTCGCGAAAATATAGGTATCGTTCAGCAGGATGTTTATCTTTTCTCGGGCTCGGTTTATGATAACATTGAATATGGTAAGCCGGGAGCTACTAAAGAAGAAATAGAGCAAGCCGCCCGTGCCGCAGGTGCCGAGGAGTTTATAAACTCACTGCCGCAGGGGTATGATACATATGTCGGCGAGCGCGGCGTTAAGCTGTCGGGAGGTCAGAAACAGCGAATTTCGATTGCCCGAGTATTTCTCAAAAATCCGCCTATTCTTATTTTGGATGAGGCGACGAGTGCGCTTGATAATGAGAGTGAGCGTATAGTTCAGCAGTCACTTGAAAGATTGCAAAAGGGTAGAACAACCCTCACTATAGCCCATCGTCTTACAACAATAAAAAATGCCGATAAAATTATAGTTCTTACTAAAAACGGAATTGAAGAAAGCGGCACGCATAAAGAGCTGTTGGAAAAAGACGGCATATATTCAGCGCTTTATAAATCTTATAAAAATTGATAATAAAAGCCTTCCTTTATGGTAAAACTATGACCGAAAGGGAGGTTTTATTATGCAAAAAAGTGCTATGTCTTTTGTTAAAGGAATGGGAGCAGGTATGCTTGCAGGCGCCGCTGCAGTAGTGGTCGGAAAAACCGTTATGAAGGATAAGCATAACATCTCAAAAGGCTCCACCAAGCTCATAAAGGCTATGGGGGATATTGTTGATGGTGTTCAAACTATGTTTAAGTAATTATTCTTGTCAATTAAAGGCTCGCATTACGCGAGCCTTTAATTGACAAGATTTAATGTGTGTGATAAAATATTTATATGAAGGGAAGTGCTTTTATGAATAAGGTTATTACTATAGGCAGGCAGTTCGGTAGCGGTGGTAGAGAATTCGGCCGCCGTTTAGCAGAAGAGCTCGGCTTTGAATATTACGATAAGGAAATCATAGTTGAAATTGCAAAGCATACCTCCTTGTCTGAGGAGTATATAAAGCAGGTTGTGGAATGTCAGCCTCATAGCCTTTACCCGATAACTATAGGGCATAGCTTTACATATTTGGATGATTACGCCTTAAAGCAGCTTCAGGATATCTTAAACGCGCAAAATAAGATTATTTGCGAGCTTGCCGAAAAATCCTCCTGTGTAATTGTGGGAAGATGTGCGGATTTTATACTTAAGGCGATAAATCCTTATAGGATTTTTGTTTATGCCGACCTTCCCAGCCGCGTTAAACGCTGTATCGAGAGGGCACCCGAGGAAGAGAAGCTCGACGAAAAACAGCTTCGTAAGCGCATTAAAAGTATAGATAAAAACCGCGCCAAATATTATAATTTCTATACAGGTAGAATTTGGGGCGATAAGGCAAATTACGACCTTTGCATTAACACCACGGATACTGTAATTAAGGATATAGTTCCCGCGGTTGCAAAAATGTTTGTAGACTGATAAAAATAAGACTTGATTTTTATAATAGATTCTATTATAATGGTCTAGTCGCACGGAGATGTCGCCTAGTCCGGTCGAGGGCGCACGATTGGAAATCGTGTAAGACGCTAAAACGTCTTCGAGAGTTCGAATCTCTCCATCTCCGCCAATAACAAAACACCCGCCACAGCGGGTGTTTTATTGTTTGTTTTAAAGGGGAGAGGTTCGAAAAGACCGGTTCGCCAAAGGCGAATTGATTACATTCCGCTAACGCGAATTACATACCAAGCCTTCGCCTTGCATATGCAAAAAGGATCATAACGGTCAAATCCGTTATGAACCTTGTGCATGGTGCGAGTGACGGGACTTGAACCCGTACGTCGTGGACACACGCCCCTCAAACGTGCCTGTCTGCCTATTCCAGCACACTCGCATTTATCGCGCCCGATTATTATATCATTTGCCTTGGCCGTTGTCAACTAAAATTTTGAAAAATATTAGATAACTTTAAAAGCCCTGAATTTTCAGGGCTTTTAGTCTTTATTGCTCCTTGTCGTTAAAAGCATCGGTGTCTATTTTGAAACCATCGCCATACATATTATCAATAGACAGGATGAAATCATCATTACTGAAATAGCTTTTGGTTTTTGAATGATTGACGATATGCTTTTCGGTGTATTTTTCCGCAGCTTCGGCAATATCATCCTTGCGCCAGGCGGCAAGAAGCATATCGCCCTCAGGGTAGACGGTGTCACCCTGTCTGCGCTTAACATACGCGCTTGAAATTATAAAATAAAGCAAAAATACGATGAGCGCCGCAATTGTAATAACTAAGCCGAGACTTAACATAGGCGTTTCATAATCAAAGCGGATAACACTGCTTCCCGCTTCAACCGGCACCGCCATAAAGCCGACATTAACCCTTTCTATCGAAACGGGGTTGCCGTCAACCGTTGCCGACCAGCCCTCATCATAGGGGATAGAGAAGAACACCAGCGACTTTTTATCGCGGTTAACCTTTGCGGTAAAGCCGTTCTTATCAATGGTGAATTCGTCGGCGGCGCTGGCGGCTAAATTCTTGCTGTCAATAGCAATGGCCTCGTCGCTGAGGCTTAAGGTCGTTTCTCCGTGCTCGCTATAGTAGGGCAGGGAGTGGAGAGAATCCACATCTTTGAGACAGTCGCTGTATTTCTCTATCTGCTCATCGTCAAGCAAAATCGCCTTTAGCATAAGCCTTGAGCGCGATTCGCTGCCATATTCCTCGCAGAAATCATAGCTCATATAATAGTCATAAGAAAAACCATAGGGAATGTAATTCTCGTTTTCATAAATATAATATCCGCCCGACGTTTCAATATATTTGTAATCGGGCATAAGCGGCTCGCCGTCGTCGTTTAAGAAATCATCGCCGTCGGTTTGATTAAGTAGGTATTTAACCGAAAGCAGCGGTCTGATTGCGGGATAATCAACATCAGGTCGGCTGCCCACCGAACGCTCAATGCCAATATACTCATAATATTCCATAATAGAGGCGGGGACCACCGAATGAAAGGCGTTAATGGTTGGATATCCAAGGTATAACCCCGTGTTGTCGACGCCGTCATATACATCTATGCGGTAGTCGTCGCTCTCAGGTAAATCCACCTCGCCCTCAATAAGCTTATCTATCATAACCTCTTTAATATTGTAAGAGTGACTGCGGCCGGTTGCGATAAAAACATTTGCGTAAATAATTGAAATTATGCAGGCGTAGACGGTAACCGCCCTTAAAAATCCTTTTCGGTTGCTCTTTATCTGCTTGAGCAGTATCCAAACGATAATAAGGCTTACAATTGCTATTAATGAGGTAATCCAAAAACGAGCAACATAGGTGCCGTCGTCACTTTGGGTATAGAGTCCGAAAATGATTTTGCCGTCGCTGTCTTTTTGGGGAAAGAAGCCGATAACAGCGGTAAAAGCGAGAGTGATACCAAGTGTCCATCTAAAGCCCGATTTCCATTTCACCTCGGCGTCCTCGGTTGCCATAGCAGTCGCAAGACACATCATAAGAATGGGCATATAAAACCAACGCGCGTAATATGAGGTGTTAAAGGCATAAAAAGCGCTGTTTAAAATGGGAACCATCGCCATAAATGCGCTTGTGACAATAATCCGTTTAAGCCAAGAGCCGCGCTTTGCAAATATATATGCAAAAACGCCCACCATACTCATAAGCGGCAGCCAACCGCCGAGAGATGACCACTTAACCTCGGCATCGGGGAAGAATACGGGACGGGCAGGAAGATCGGGCGGGAAGAAAAAGCACTGGATTACATTTAGATATATCTGCTCCTTGCCGAACATAATGGCGCTCCAGCCCATAAGCAAGCTTGATACGCGTGAATTTGATAAAATAGCGCTGATTGCGGGTAAAAGGAGAACGGCAGAAATAAGCAAACCGATAACTGCCTCGAATAAAAGCACAAAAAATCTTGAAGCCTTGATTTTAATGGCACCCGAAAACAATCGAATAAAGAAATATATTACGGCGAATACCACCATACCAAAGAAGAAGAAATAGTTGCTTATGGCGGCAAGCGCTACAGCAAGCGCAAAAACACCGCGGCGGTTTTCGGTTATAAGCAGCTCCACCCCAAGCAATAAAAGCGGAAAAACAATTATTGCCTCGTGAAAATGGTTAAAGAAAATATTATAAACAGAGAATCCCGAAAAAGCATATAAAAGCGCACCTAAACGAGCGGCCTCGGGAGTCCTTGTGAAGCGGCGTATATATAGATGTCCCGTTAGTGCCGCAAAGCCAAACTTTAATATTAAAAGCGGGCCCATAAGATAGGGGACAAAGCTGTTTGGGAATAAAAGCGTTACCCAAAAGAAAGGACTGCCTAAAAGATAAAAAGCATAAGAGCCAATGAAGTTAGAGCCGAGGTCGGTAAAATGGCTCCAGCCGATATTACCGCTTCGGATAGCCTCGTGACAGTATTGATAAAAGGGTATTTGCTGAACATTAAAATCACCGTAAAAGGTGAAATAGCCCTCGCCCAAAATCATATATGGAACAAAAAAGCAAGCAGCCGTTGCGAGCGCAATCAAAAAGGTTGAAAGCTTTTTTTCATTTTGAGGACGAAGGGTAGTAAGTTTTGAAAAAGAAAAGGTCATAAAAACCTCCAAAATTTTTTAGATATTGATATTATATCAAAAAATGTTATAATATTCAATACAGTAGATATCAAAAAGGAGCGAGGATTTATGGCAAGTCATTTTTATGCAATGCTTTCTCGAATGAAAAATATATATAGATGGGGACTTATGCGCAACACTCGCCGTGAAAACTTGAGCGAGCATAGTCTTGAAACGGCATATATTGCTCACGCTTTGGCAGTTATAAGAAATCGCAGACTAAAGGGCAATATAGATGCCAATTTCGTCGCTGCTGCCGCTATGTTTCACGACACCTCGGAAATTATAACCGGAGATATGCCAACCCCGATTAAATATTATAACAGCGATATAAAAACGGTTTATAAGGAGATTGAAGCGGTAGCCCAAAAACGCCTTATAGATATGCTTCCCGAGGATTTAAGGGGGGATTATGTGCCGCTTTATGAGCTTGATGAAGACATTAAGAAACTAATTAAGGCGGCAGATAAAATTTCGGCACTTATAAAGTGTATTGAGGAAACCGAGAGCGGAAACCGCGAGTTTACAGCGGCGCTTAAGTCCACAAGGGAAGTAATAGAGCGCTTGGGTGTTAAAGAGGCTCAAATATTTTTGGATGAATATATCGATAGCTTCTATCTCACCTTAGATGAACAAAAATAGAAAAACCGAGGCGTTTGCCTCGGTTTTTTATGCTCTGCCGTAAAGCGAGCAGATTTCCTTAATTATTTTTGCAAGCCAAGAATTAGTGCAGCCGTCAGCAATTCTCCATTTCCAATTGCCGCCCAAAGTGGCAGGGGTGTTGATTCGCGCTTCGCTTGAAAGCCCTAACAAATCGGGCATACAGATAATGGCGGTATCTGCCACCGAAGCAAGCGCCAATTTAATCATCGACCAATTTAAAGAATGGGTTTTATCAATGTTCATATATGCGAGTGCGCGTTCAAGCTCACAGCTGTCGGCAGTTTCGCCCCACCCCAAGATAGTGTCGTTATCGTGAGTGCCCGTATAAACGATGCAGTTTTTATCATAGTTGTGGGGAAGATAGTCGCTGTCATCTCCCGAGAAAGCAAATTGTAAAACCTTCATTCCGGGGAAGCCGCTTTTTTTAAGAAGCCTTTTAACTGCAGGTGTGAGAAGCCCTAAGTCTTCGGCGATTATGGGAAGCGGCTTGCCATACCAAGTCTCTGCCGCCTTGAAAAGCTCAAGTCCGGGCCCCTTTTTCCAAGCGCCTGTTTTTGCGTTTTCACTGCCGAAAGGAATAGCATAGTAGCTTTCAAAGCCTCTGAAATGGTCTATTCTCAGAATATCATAAATTCTTAAAGCGTGGGCTATTCGTCTGCACCACCACTCATAAGGCGGGGATTGGCGTTTCATATAATCCCAATTATAAATAGGACTGCCCCAAAGCTGACCTTCATCGCAAAAAGCATCGGGGGGAACACCCGCAACCGATATAGGATTATATCGGGAATCCAAATCAAATTGCTCGGGCTCTGCCCAAACCTCAGCGCTGTCAAAAGCCACATAAAATGGCATATCGCCGATAATTTTAATTCCGTTTTGGTTGGCATAGTCCTTAAGCTTTTGCCATTGACTGAAAAACTCAAATTGCAAGAAGCAGTAAAAATCAATTTCGGATTTGAGCCTCTTTTTTTCATTCTGGAGCGCTTTTGAATCCCTGAATTTAATGTTTTTGGCCCAATCGGTAAAGCTTCGGCCGTTGTTATCATCCTTAATAGCCATAAAAAGCGCGTAATCCAAAAGCCAATCGGAATTTTCCTCGCAAAAGCTTTTAAATTCGGGGCTTTCAACTCGGAAAAAGCGGTCGGCCGCAATTTTTAAAATATCAAAACGGTTTTTATATAATTTTTCGTAGTCTACCGCTGAGGAATCATCGCCGAAATCGGCGGCTTCAATTTCGTTTTTCAAAAGCAACCCTTTTTCGCAGAGAATATCCAAATCAATGAAATAAGGATTTCCCGCAAAGGAAGAGAAGGACTGATAGGGAGAGTCGCCGAAATTGGTGGGAGAAATGGGTAAAATCTGCCAGTATTTCTGACCCGCCTCAACCAAAAAATCCACAAACTCAAAGGCGTTGCGGCCAAGAGTTCCGATTCCGTATGGCGATGGCAGGGAAAAAACAGGCATTAAAATTCCGCTTGCGCGCATTCTATCAATCCTCTTTAAAGCTTGTCGCCGTATTTTTCGAGAACATAGTCCATATCCTTATCGCCTCTGCCCGAGAGATTGATAAGAACCGAGCCCTTGCCCATACGCTTCGCAAGCTTAATGCCGAAGGCAACCGCGTGAGCGCTCTCAATTGCGGGAATAATACCCTCGAGTCGAGCAAGCTCAAAGAAAGCGTCGATGGTTTCTTCGTCGTTTATAACATCATATTTAACACGGCCGAGGTCGTGCAAAAATGCGTGCTCAGGGCCCGAGGAGGGATAATCAAGACCGCTCGCAACCGAATAAACGGGGGCAGGATTTCCATCCTTATCTTTTAGCATAATGCTGTTAAAGCCGTGCATAATACCCTCGGTTCCGTATTTTAAGCTTGCGGCGTGGTCGCCTAATTTTTCACCTCTGCCAAGAGGCTCAACACCGTAAAGCTCAACGGGGTCATTTAAAAATCCTGCAAACATACCTGCCGCATTAGAGCCTCCGCCGACACAGGCAACAACCGCATCGGGAAGCTCGCCTGTCATATCTATAAATTGCTCGCGCGCCTCGATTCCTACAACACTTTGGAAATCGCGCACCATCATCGGAAACGGATGCGGTCCTAAAACCGAGCCTATGCAGTAAATGCAGTCCTTATATTCTTTGGCATAAGCCGCAAATGCAGCGTCAACCGCCTCTTTAAGTGTCGCAAGACCTTCCTTAACCTCAATAACATTTGCGCCGAGTATCTTCATTCGCGCAACATTGGGAGCCTGCTTTGCAATATCGACCGAGCCCATATATATATCACACTCAAGTCCGAAATATGCGGCGGCAGTTGCAAGTGCCACGCCATGTTGACCTGCACCTGTTTCGGCTATAACCTTTTTCTTGCCCATATATTTTGCGAGTAGCGCCTCTCCCATACAGTGATTAAGCTTGTGCGCGCCCGAATGGTTTAAGTCCTCACGCTTTACATATAGCTGAACATCACCGTATTTGTTAGAAAGCCTCTCAAGATGGCTTATGGGAGTAGGTCTGCCTTGGAATTCCTTACGGATTCTGCGAAGCTCCGCAATAAACTTGCGGGACTTGCAAATCGTAAAATAAGCCTCGGTTATTTCCTCCATAGCCTTTTTTAAATCCTCTGATATGTAACAGCCGCCGTATTTGCCGAAAAAGCCGTTTTTATCAGGATAGTCCTTAAAATATGTGTCGAAATTTACACTGTTGAGTATCATAAAAATTCTCCTTTCAAGCTCAAAACAAAACAGTCTCATCCCAAAAGGGACAAGACTGTAAAAAATTACATCCTGCGGTGCCACCCAAATTGATGAAAAATCATCCGCTCTGCCTCGCACTGAAATACGAGTTGTATTATAACGGATACAGGCCGTCAACTACTACTCGGCTGCTGCCTTTCGGTTGCCCTCATGAGTCCATTCGCCGAAAACTCCGCCACAGTCATTCCACCGCCGACCGCTCTCTTGAGACCTTGTGAATCGGTTACTATTCTCAATCATAGGTTTTATCTAATATGGTAATGTTAACACCGTAATATAAATTTGTCAAGTTTTTTTAAAAAAAGTAGAGCAAAACCTATATGAACACTTGCAAAAAAACATAAAAAGTGGTAAAATCATTTCTATATTGTTTTTATATTGTCTAAGGAGTAGTTATATGCCTAATTATCTTCAATTGAATAAGCAAGAGCTTTTAAAGGAGTTTTCTGTCGTTAAGGCAGAGTATGAGACGCTTCGAGCAAAGCATCTATCTCTTGATATGTCAAGAGGAAAGCCCGGCTTTGATAATATGGATTTGAGTCAAAAGATGTTCGACCTTGTTGGTAATGACACGGGATTTAAAAATATTGACGGCATTGATTGCCGCAACTATGGCGGCCTTGATGGCCTTTCAGAGCTTAAGCGCATTTTTGCTGATATTTTAGAGCTCGAGCCCGAGCAGATTATAGTCGGCGGCAATTCGTCACTCAATATGATGTATGATACCATCGCTCAGGGTATGACACACGGTCTCGGCGGAAAGCCTTGGGCGATAGAAAGGGAGCTTAAGTTCCTGTGTCCCGTTCCGGGTTACGACCGTCACTTTGCCATAACCGAGTATTTCGGCATTAAGATGATACCGATTCCTATGGATGAAAACGGTCCCGATATGGATATGGTCGAGGAGCTTGTGAAGGATGGCTCAGTGAAGGGAATTTGGTGTGTGCCGAAATATTCCAACCCCGAGGGCATAACCTATAGCGATGAGGTTGTTCGTCGCTTTGCGGCGCTCAAGCCTGCGGCGAAGGATTTCCATATTTTTTGGGATAACGCCTATGTTATTCACGACCTTTATGAAGATGGCGGAGATACCCTTTTAAACATATACGATGAATGTGTAAAGGCGGGCAATCCCGACCTTCCGATAATATTCGCTTCAAGCTCTAAAATAACCTTCCCCGGTGCAGGTGTTGCTATTGCGGCAGGTAGCCCCAATGTTGTTGCAATGCTAAAGGGAAGAATGAAATTTCAAACGATTGGTCCCGATAAGCTTAATCAGCTTCGTCACGCGAGGGTTTTCCCCTCGGCCGATGAGGTTAAGGCTCATATGAAGAAGCACGCGGCTATTTTGCGTCCCAAGTTTGAAAATGTCCTTTCGGAGCTTGAAAGTAAAATTGCCGAAACGGGAATTGCGCGTTGGACCCACCCCAAAGGCGGATATTTTATAAGCCTTTATGTTTTGGAGGGCTGCGCCAAGAGAACGGAGCACCTTTGTGCTAATGCGGGCCTTATCCTAACCCCTGCGGGAGCGGCTTATCCTTATGGTAAGGACCCTCACGATTCAAACCTTCGCATAGCGCCGACATATCCCTCTGCCGATGAAATGAAAACGGCGGCAACCGTGCTTTGCGCGGCAGTGAAATATGCGGCACTTGAGAAGCTTTTATCAAAAGCCGAGTAATTTGTTTGACTTTGCGGTGAAATTTAAGTATAATATATAAATAATAAATATTTGGAGGATTTAAGATGAAGTCCAAAAGAGTAGGAAAGCCGGTCTTTTTTGTGATTTTAATTCTGATTTTGGCGCTTACATATTCCGCCTTTTTCGGTTTTGAAAATTACTACGGCGACAAAAGAAATGTTTACATCAAGGGTGCAGAGGATATCCGTTGGGGTATTGATATACGCGGCGGTGTTGAAGCGGTATTCTCACCTGATAAAGAGGATGTCAGCATAACCGAGGATGATATGGCCTCTGCAAAGGCTATTATCGAAACTCGCCTTGTGAATAACAATATTACTGACTATGAGGTTTATACCGATATCCGTAACCATCAGATAATTGTTCGCTTCCCTTGGGCTGCCGACCAAAGCGATTTTGATGCTCAAGAAGCGGTGCAGGAGCTTGGCGAAACCGCGCTTTTAACCTTCTGCAAGAATCAAAATCAAGATGATGTTGTTTTAAAGGGCTCTGCCGATATTAAGAAGGCAACGGCAGGTCTTGATGAGCAGGGCAACTATGTTGTTTACCTTGATTTAACCTCAAGCGGAAGCAGCAAATTCGCTTCTGCTACGGCGCAACTTGTAGGTCAAACCATTTCTATTTGGATGGATGATACAATGATATCCGCTCCGACCGTTAATGAGGCTATTACAGGCGGAACCGCATATATAACAGGCATCGGCGGTGCCGAAGAAGCAAAGGACTTGGCGAACAAGATAAACGCAGGTTCTCTGCCCTTTGCTTTAACTGTTGATGAAAGTAAGCTGCAGATAATTTCTCCGTCACTCGGCTCTGATGCGCTTGATGTTATGCTTATCGCAGGCGCAATTGCTTTTGGTATTATTTGTATACTTATGATTGCTCGTTACAGAGTAAACGGCGTTGTGGCTTCGATTGCCCTTCTCGGTCAGCTTGCAGGAACAATTGCCTGTATCTCGGGCTTTTTCCCGAATGCCGCAAGCTTTACGCTGACCATTCCCGGTATTGCGGGTATTATTCTTTCAATCGGTGTCGGTGTTGACGCTAACGTTATTGCCGCAGAGCGTATCCGTGATGAATTCCGCAAGGGCAAGACTATTGACGGCGCTATTGATTCAGGCTTCAAAAACAGCCTTTCCGCGATTATCGACGGTAATGTTACAATCGTTATAGTGGCTTTAGTTTTGATGGGCGCTTTCGGCACGAGCGAAAATATAATTGCCAAGGTGCTTTCTCCGATAATGTCACTCTTCGGTTCTTCTATTACAGGCTCAATTTACTCCTTCGGATACACACTCTTGATAGGCGTTATATTCAATCTTATTATGGGTGTTCTTGCTTCCAAGCTTATGCTTAAGAGCGTTTCTCAGCTTAAGTTTTTAAGAAATCCTGCTTTCTATGGAGGTAAGAAAAATGATTAATTCAGTTAACTCAAAAAAGGTATTTAAAATTTGCCTTATAGTATATGCCGTTCTCTTTATAGCAGGTATAATCGCAACCTTATTCACAGGTCTTTCGCTTGATATAAACTTTAGCGGCGGAACCCGTATCAGCTATTCTTATAAGGGCGACATTGATGAGTCAAAGTTTGAAACGGCCGTTTCAAAGATTATTGAAAGTGATTTTAAGCTTGATAAAAACACCGCCTTGGCAGGAGATACAACAACGATTGCCGTAACGCTCGTTGGTAAAACCTCGCTTTCGGCTGAGGTTCAAGAGAAGCTTACCGATACACTTGCAAAGGAATTTAAGGATAACAGCATAGAGCTTTACGACTCTAATTCTGTAAGCCCCACAATTGCGGGAACATTTTTCCTTAAAAGCTTGGTTGCGGTTTTAATAACTGCGGCACTCGTTATAATTTATGTTGGTATCAGATTTAGGAAGATAGGCGGTATCACCGCGGCAATTACCGCGCTTTGTGCATTGGTAATCGACCTTCTCGTAACCTTCTTTATCTGTGCGATATTTAGGCTTCAAATCGATTCAAACTATATCGCGGTGGTGCTTACCATACTCGGCTACTCGCTCAACGATACAATTGTTATTTACGACCGCGTTCGTGAAAACAAGAAATACTATCCCGAGCTTTCAACCGAGGAAAATATGAACAAGAGCATCGGCGGTGTTATGACTAGAAATATCGTCACCACCACCACTACAGTTGTTGCAGTTTTAACAATTGTTGCAGTTTCCGAGCTTTTCGGACTCACAACACTCAGAACCTTTGCAATACCGATGGCATTCGGCTTGGTTTCGGGCTGCTTCTCATCTCTGTTCGTTTCAGGACCTCTTTGGGTTTATTGGCAGGAAGCAATTGCAAGGAAAAAGGCAAAGAAATAATCAATTCGGCCGCTCGAAAACGAGCTGCCTTCTTTATAATTGACAAAACATAAAAATAAAAATATAATAATTACATATATAAAGTGAGGTGTCGGCGATGGCAGGCATATATAAATCAATAACCGAAATAATAGGCAAAACGCCCTTGTTAGAGCTTTGTAATATACAAGCGAGCCATAGCACCAAGGCGAAAATTTTAGCAAAGCTTGAAGGCTTTAATCCTGCGGGCTCTGTTAAGGATAGGGTGGCGCTTTCTATAATTGAATCGGCCGAGGCCGAGGGCAAAATAAAAAAAGGCTCAGTCATTATTGAGCCTACCTCGGGGAATACAGGTATTGGTATCGCGGCAATCGCGGCAACAAGGGGCTATAAAGCCATTATCGTTATGCCTGATACTATGTCACGAGAGCGAATTGCACTTATCAAGGCTTATGGTGCCGAGGTGGTGCTTACAAAGGGCTCTGATGGAATGCGCGGCGCAATCAAAAAGGCAGAGGAATTAAACCGCGATATTGAGGGCGGTATTATAGCGGGGCAGTTTGAAAACCCCGCAAATCCACGCGCGCATATATTATCAACAGGCCCCGAAATCTATGCGGATACAAACGGTGAGGTTGATATTTTCGTAGCAGGCGTCGGAACGGGCGGCACCATTAGCGGTATCGGCAAATATTTAAAGGAGAAAAATCCGAGCATTAGGATAGTTGCGGTTGAGCCTCGCTCATCTGCAGTGCTTTCGGGCGGCGCAGCGGGAATCCATAATTTGCAGGGAATAGGTGCAGGCTTCATACCAAAGGTTTTGGATACCGATGTTTATGATGAGGTCATAACCGTAAATGAGCAAGAGGCATATACTGCCGCCGGAATGCTTGCAAGGCAGGAGGGAGTGCTCGCGGGCATTTCCTCAGGTGCGGCGCTTTGGGCGGCAATAGAGCTTGCAAAGCGCGATGAAAACCGCGGC
Organism: Acutalibacteraceae bacterium; assembly: GCA_045589375.1. Lineage (GTDB taxonomy): Bacteria > Bacillota > Clostridia > Oscillospirales > Acutalibacteraceae > UBA737. The sequence goes on from JAZNOY010000023.1 coordinate 163,132, forward strand.
AAAAATATTGTTGTTTTATTGGCGGATACGGGCGATAGATATTTATCCACCCCGTTGTTCGAGGAGTAATATATGGCAGATAGATTTATAAGAACCGAGGCGCTTATAGGCAAAGAGGCTTTTGCTAAGCTTAAGGGCTCGCGCATAGCGGTTTTCGGAGTGGGCGGTGTAGGCGGTTATGCGGCCGAGGCGCTCGCCCGAAGCGGAGTAGGGCATATAGCGCTTATTGATAACGATATTGTTGCAAAAAGCAACATAAACCGCCAAATTATTGCAACCGATGAAACCATAGGAATTAAAAAGGTTGCGGCGGCAAAGGCGCGAATAGAGTCGATTAATCCAAGCTGTGTTGTCGAGGTATATGATATTTTCTATATGCCTCAAACCCATTTTGATTTTTCCCAATTTGATTATATTATAGATGCAGTAGATACCGTTACGGCGAAGCTTTCGATTATCGAAAACGCAAATAAGGCGGGAGTCCCGATTATAAGCTGTATGGGAACAGGCAATAAGCTGCACCCCGAGCTGCTTGAAATTTCTGATATTCATAAAACCTCGGTTTGTCCGCTCGCCCGCGTTATGAGAAATGAGTGCCGCAAGCGAGGAATTAAAAAGCTCAAGGTTGTATACTCAAAAGAAAAACCAATAGAGCAGCATATAAAGCTGCAAAGCGGAGAAAAGCCAACCCCCGCTTCAATCGCCTTTGTCCCCGCGAGCGCAGGGCTTATGATGGCGGGGGCGGTCATAAATGATTTGATAAAATAAAATACCGAGATAATCGAAGATTATCTCGGTATTTTGTTTTTGTTATTGCATTTTAGTGGTTGCGTAGTCAAGTCCGAGGTTGAACAGCTGACTCTTATAGCCTTCGTTTATGCCATTGTGGTCAACATCGGTATAATAGGGCTTATCCGATTGGTAAATTCTCATATAATCAATGATAAAGTCGCGAACGCCGGTCTTTGGATAGGCCTTTGTGCCGCCGTGGTCGCCGGGAGCGTTTATCCAGTTATCAAGAATCATATGCAGTGCGCCTTGCTGGAAGCCCCAGTTGTTGTTGAAGCAGTCAATCAAGTCGTAATCGGTTAAATCATAGTTACCGTAAACCTGACCATCTACCGACATAACCATCTTTTCAGGAGTCCACAGGAAGCCAAAGGTGTGGTATCCTGAGCCTTGAACATTGAACTTTACATTATCTCCGGCGTATTGTCCCGTAGTGGTGCTCGTATACATACGCTCGGTGTGGGTGTAGTATTTATCATCTTTAGTCCAGGTAGAGCCGCTGGGCTTTAGAGAAATCGGGAAATCTGAAACGAGGGGATATCTATCCTCGGTTATCGGGTCGTGCTTATACCATTTGTGGAGGTTAGAGCAGGCGTTTCCGCTATTGCCCCAGAACTCGAACATATCAACCTCTGAGAAATATTCCCATTCGTTTAACGGCTTGAAAAGAGGGGTATCCGCGCCGCTTCTTGCGGTACACCACCAAGCAGGCCAAGCATTTGCATAAAGCGGGATTTTCGCGCGCAGCTCGGCGTAGCCGTATCTAAACCACATTCTGCCTGACGTGTTAATGGCGCGGGCAGTATGAGTGAGGGTTACATCGGTTCCCGAATCGTCTTTACCGAGGTTAACGGTTTCGGAATGGAATACGAGCTCGCCGTTTTTAACATGAGCATATTCATCGTTGTCATTGAAGGTGTGTTCAATGAAGGTTTTAACCTCAACACCGTTAAACAAAGCAACATTATTTGACGCTCCGTAGCCGCCGCCGGATGAATTAAATTTGACGTTATCAAGTTTATTTCCATCAAATTCATCCGACCAAGTAAGCTTATACACCTCTCCGGAGGAGGCGGTAAGACCGCTTGCCTCGTTTACCTTTACACTTGCGGCAAAGCCCGAATCGCTTCCGCTTAATGCAAAGCCTTCCAAAATCTTGCCGTTAGCAATATAGGTTTTAACAGCCTTTTCGAGCATAGTGGGATGACCGCCCTCAAAGATGAGCTTTATATCATCAAGTCGAACGGCATATCCTTGTTCAGAAAGGCTGCTTGTGCCGCGATTAGTATTACCCACAAGTATTTCCTTTTCGGACTTGGGAGCCGTATCGGGAATAAGCTTTAATACGAGATTTGCCTTTTCCTTATAGAATTCTTGGAGCAAGGTTGCAAGATAGAAGCTGTTTTTATCGCCTGAGGGATAAACAATAGAATAGTTCCAAGGCAGATTCCAGCTATCAGTTTGGATTCCCGCAATTTCTCTTTTAAGATATATCAAATCTCTGATATCGCTTTGACCGTCACGGTTTATATCGTTATCAATTCCGCGATAGCTTTTCATATCCAGGAGCTTTTTCTTAACGGAAGAAACATCGCGAGCATTCCAGCTATCATCAATTAAGTCACAGGTTATATCGAGATTTCGGAAGTTTTCGCTTCTATGCTTCGGAATAGGAATAGCTCCCTCACGTGCCGCCATATACCAATGTCCGTGATTATCAAAAAGGGTGCGGATGTTTTCATTATTGTATATCTTAACGGTGTTTTTCTCTGCCGAAATAGTTCCGTCGGTTACAATTAGCGATATGCTGCCATCAAGGGTTTTTGGAAGCACGGTGGCATCGGTAAGTGAGGATTTAATCGTGACACAGTAGGAATATCCGCCGTTACCTTCGCGCTTAATTCCGCAGGGGTAAAGCTTTGCGCTCTCACCAACCGCCTTGGTATTTATAACGTCAATAGTGTAGCAGTTATCGATAATTGCGGTTCTGGCTTGATTTAAGTTGAACTTGCCGTTTGAAGATGTGCTGGTGTAGGTGTTGCCCAAGATTGAGCCGTAGGATGCCCAACCGATATTTGAGCCGCCTGTGCCGTTGCCAAGAGGTGTAAAATCAATATTCTCTGCGGCACAGCCCGTTATTTTAACCGTGTCGCCGGTGCAGGCTGTTCCGATAAAGGAGCCGACACCCGAGCCGTCCCAAAAGCCTGTCATTACAGCATGACGCAAAATACAACCCTCTATATCAACGGTGGTTTTAACATTCCAATACCTGCAACCGAGTAAAAGTCCGTGGTTGTTGTTGCCCTTTGAGAAGGAATAGGTCATATCGAGATTTTTAATGGTTATGTTTTCACCTGTTTTAGAGGCGGCGGTGCCTGAAGCGGGGATAAGGCCGACATAATCCGAGCCCGAGTTATAGTATCCGTAGATAGTATGACCGTTGCCATCAATGGTGCCATTAAATACTTGATTGCTTCCGCTTAAGCCCCACTGATTCTTGGGTGCGGTTGTGCCCCATTTTGTATAAAATATATTACTGCCTTCGTTTATAATCATATTGTTGGCAAGACGGTAATAGTATCCGCCGCCCATATATTTTATAACGGCGTGAAGCTCGGCGGGATTTTCAATTATGTAGGGACTTGCCTCGTTTCCGTTGCCCGAAAGGGTTGAAATAACATCGTAAAGCGAGGTGTAATTATCGCTTCCGTCCCAAACACCCTTTGCATATACGGGGTAACCGTTGGTGGTTTGCCAAACGGCACCCCAGCCAAGCTCAGACATAGCCGTTTTTGCCTGCTCGCCCGTGATAATGGCATCGGATTCAAGGAAGCGAATAGCATCCTCGCTTACGCCTTCGGTAGTTCCGTCAAGCGAAGCTGTGAGCTTAATGGTGCCGTAGGGTTTTAGATTTGAATCGTTATAGGCAAGCGCTTCGGCATCGGTGTAGACGCCTGCGGCAGTAATCGAGAAAATATAATTTCCGTTTACCGCTTTAATACCGCAAGGACCGAGCTTGGTCCAAGAGGTTTGCCACTGTTTGCCGTCAAAGGTATATTTAACGGTGCAGTTGATGCCATAGCTGTTATAAATCTTGAGTGCCGCCGCCTGATTTGTGCTAAAGGTGGTAGAGGACGGGTCAACGGCGCCGTTATGGGCAGAGCCCGCGAGCGCACCGAAGCCCATACTCAAGACGCCCTTAGTGCTCTCCTGATTTGTATCCATATTGTTGACGAATTTAACATCTCTTGCGCTGCAGCCTAAAATAACCGTGTTGTCTGCCGAGGTGCCGATTATACCGCCTGCCTGATAGTTGCCCCACATTGCCGCAAACATACCGTTTGAGACGTGGCAGTTGGTTATGTTGAGCGTGCCGCTTGCACAGTGGGCTACAATACCGCCCGAGTTATGAGAGCAGCGGTTATAGAAATATTTAAGGCTTAAATCTCTTATTTCGGAGTCGCCTCTGTTTATGCTGAAAAGCCCCGAATAACTTGAATAGCCGGGCAGGAAAAGACCATAAACGGTATAGCCGTTGCCGTCAAAATTTCCTTTAAATGAGGTGCCGGGATTTACCCACCTATTTTTATCGCTGGTAGCAGTCCAGGACTCATAATCGAGATAGCCCTCGTTCAAATATATATCGTTTTGAAGCGAGAAGTAATATCCCGCCGTGCTGCTTGCGGCAGCGTAAAGCTGGGTGCCGTTTGTGACGAGGAAGGGGTTTGCTCGGCTTCCGTCACCCTGCATGCCTGCCGAGGCAACGGTGGCGGTTGAGCCGTCCCAATACTCGATTGTCTTTTTCACAGGATATCCGCTTGTAATTCCCCAGAAGGTATCCCAATCAAGCTCGGGCATATTTTCTCGAGCGCTGATGCCGAGAGCTTCATCCGAAGAAATATGCTTGATGGGGAAGTTGGGCTCATCGGGGGAGATTTCACCCGATGCGTTGCCGACCAAAAGCGAAATGGTTTTGCGGCTGCTACCCGCTTTGTTTACCGTCTTAAAATCATTTGCTTCGGTAAAAGCGGTCGTATAAACATTCTCTGCCATTAAGCAATAGGCCATATTTGTAGTGTCGTTTTGGCAATAAGCACCTGCGACGGAAAGCTCTGCACCCGTGCTTCCGTTTACGGTGTTGATTGCAAACGAATCTAAGATTTGCATTTTTTGGGCTTGGTTTTTATTAAAGCCATCGGTTTCGCCGTTGCCGAGCGAAGCATAGCCGCCTCCGAAGAAGGAGCCCATACCGCCGCTGCTGTTGAGCGCGTCGGCTTCGGCAACGCTATACATTTTAACATTTATAACGGCACAGTTTTGTGCTACGGTTTTTCTTGAGCACAGTCCCTGTATGGCGCCTGCGGCACCGTTATTCGCAATACCTGCAATAATTGCGTTTTCCACGCGGCAGTTATAGTAGTTTGCGAAGTTGGTTTCATTGTTATCCTCAATATTATACCAAAAGCCGCCGGCAATAATGCCGCTGTAGCGTGTGGCGTTGGGCAGACAGGAATTAGCAACCGTGAGATTGCTGATATTAACTGCACCGCCAAGTCCCGAAAGCAGACCGTTCCAGTAATTGCTGCCGCTGCCTGAATTGCAGTATAAGCCATAGATTGTGTGACCAAGGCCGTCGATATCGCCGATAAATTGCTTCGAGGATGCGGAGTTGTTGGATTGCGTGCCGAAGCACCAGTTGTTTTCGGGCGCTTCGTTTATCCAATTTTTATATTGAGCTGTGTCGCGGTTAAGATACAAATCGCGGTCTAATACATAAGAATTTCCGCCGCCGTTAAAGCTTATAATACCGTAAAGCTGGTCGGCGTTTTCTATGTGATACCTGCCGCTTGAGTCAACACTCATCGTTTCAAGCACTGCTTCGAGTGAATCAAAGACATCGGTGTTGCCGCTCCAAAAGCCGATGGGGGCTTTTGCTACGGGGTAGCCCTCGGTGGTGTCCCAAGTAGTGTCCCAATCAAGCTCGGGCATAGCGGCCTTGGCCGCTTCTCCTATTATAGAGTCGGCAGTAATTTGATATTCGGTTATATCGTAATTCGGGAAGGAATAATCCTTATCGGTTCCGTAGCAAAGCTTAGCCGTTTTACCCTTGACATTTCTTTGGGTGACGGTATTATCCGAATAGCTGCTCTTTATTATCGCCGAGGCGGAATAAAGTCCGAAGCTATCGTTAACGCCTATGAAGCTGAGCGGCTCGGCCGAGCCCGTGCCGTTTTGGGCAGCCGAAACATCTAAAACGTCAACCATAAAGCTGTTTTTTATTGTAAGGTGCGCCGCCTTTTCGGCGTCGAAAACACCGTTTTCGCAAAAATCAATCATAGAACGGCCGAAAAACGCGCCCAATTGATAAGAGCCTACGCTTGAATAAACCGAAGCTGCGTTGCTAACGCATAAATCAACACCTATAACCGAGCAACCATCGGTTGATGAAGCAAAGCTAGCATCGCCCACAAATGCACCCGCGGAATGCACCTTTCCGTTATCGGTCATAGCCGATAAAATTTTTCCGTTTTGAACGGAGCAGTCGGTGAAAATTCCGCCGCCCATACCTATAAACGCCGAAGCACCACCTCTGCCGCTTGAGAAGAAGTGACTCATAGTAAGACCGTTTATTTCAATAGCCTTGCTGCTTTCAGGTATAAGTGCGGCGCGGTCGTAGTTGTTAACGTTGCCGTAAAAACCGAAAATAGTGTGGCCGTTGCCGTCAATATTACCATCAAAGCCCTTGTATAAAATCGCATTGCTTACAGGGCCGCCTATGTAGTTAAAGCTGTTAAGGGGCGCGTTGCTTGTGCTCCAGAGTTCAAAATTCAGGTAATCGCGGTTTAGCACGATATCATTTGTAAGCTTGAAATGCTTACCGCTGCTTCCCCAAGTGGACTTGTCCGACGAAGAGGCGCCGCTGATTATTTTACCGCCCATAGAGGCAATAGCAGTAAAGAATTCTTCTGCGGTTTCAATCAAATATGGGTTATCGGCTGCACCTGTGACACCTGCAGCGATTTGACCTGCAAAAATCTCATCAAAATTAAAGCTTTTATCGCCGTTCCAAACCGAAACGCCGCCGTTATAAAATTCTATGGGTGTCGGCGTGGCGTTTTCTTGGGGCTTGAAGGCTTTATCCCAAAGCAGAGTGGGCATAGCCTCGCGTGCCGCGTCGCCGATAATATCGTCAGCGTCAATTTGCTTAACAGGATAATTTTCGCTTTGCGGCAAAATTTCGTTTTTGCCGTCAATCGAGAGCTTGAGTGTGGGGGTATAGTCCCCCTGCTTGCCGTAGGATAAAACGGGCTCGCCGTTTACAAAAGCATCGGTGTAAACATCGTTTACCGTGAAAGAGTATGCCCAACCAGTTCCGTTATCCAAATTGTAAACACCCGCAATAGCGCTGGGTGAGGTTTCGCCCAAATACGTGGTGGTGGCATTAACTGAATAACAGTTGGATATATGAACATATTTCGATTGATTGGACACAAAATCGAAGGGTGCTTCACTTTTATTAACATAAATTCCGCCGAAAAATGTTCCTATGGCGCCAAAACCGTTCTTGTCCGTTTCGGCGGCGATGCTTGTAAAGCTGATATTTTCAACTGCGCAGTATTCAATCGTAGCAAAACGAGAAATCTTGGCGATAATTGCTGCTGCGGGAACATTGTTTTGAAGCTCGTAAATCTCAGCGTTTTGAACGCGACAGCCCGAAACCGTAATGTGCGCGCGGTCGAGTATTGCCGAGCTCCAGGTGTGACCGCCTGTTATAACGCCCGAGCCGCCGGTAGAGGATTTGATACTCGCACCGTTAACATTAAGGTTGATTATGGTGGCGGTATCGGTGTTGGTGGCAGAGGGGAATAATCCGCGGTATTCGCCGCCGCCCGCTATGTAAAGCCCATATACCGTGTGACCGAGGCCGTTAAAGCTACCGTAAAAGCCATCGTCCTTGCCGTTGCAAACAATATCCCAATCATTAGCGGGGGCAAGGGAGTCCCAATCGGCGTAGTCCTCGTGATCGGTGTTGAGTATAATATCACGCGTGAGCTTGTATTTCGCGCCGCCGCCGTTAAAGTTTATAACGGCGTAAAGCTGCTCGGCATTATCAATAAGATAACAGCCCTCGCTATCCTTGCCCATCGCAGCTTGCACTGCCTGTAGGCTATTATAGGTGTCCTTTTTACCGTTCCAAACGGAAGGCTCGGTGAGCTCGTCTGTTGCCGAAACGGCATTAAGCGGGCTCTCGGCCGATACAAGCAATCCCGAAAGATTCGAAAACGCCCCCAGGCATATCGAAAAAACGAGAAGGCTTGAAATTAAGGCACGGATAGTTTTTGCACCAAGCGTGTTTTTCATTAAATAATCACCCTTTATATATGAATAAAATAAAATGCAACAAATTTTAGCTGACCGAAGGTCAATTTAGCTTAACGAAACAATCATATCACAAAAATACAAATATTTCAACAATAATATAATAATATTATACAATTATAGCAATCCCTCAGTCAAAATCAAAGATTTCGACAGCTCCCTTTACACAAGGGAGCCTTTTTAAATTTGGCGGAGCGGCTTTGTCAATATAAACAAAAACTGTTAAAATTGTGATTGACTTTTGTTTTTTTTGGTGCTATAATGCTTAATGTAATAGTGTATTCTGCTCGCTTTGCCTCTATTTTTAGAAAAGTGTGCGGAATATCCAATCAAAAAAAATTTAAAAAAGGGTGATTGTCAATGAAAGGATTACTTAAAAGTAAGCCGATTTTATCGGTAATTTCAGGCTTTTTAGTATTCTGTCTGTGTCTGGGCTTGTTTGCAAATCTAACAGGCCTGTTCACTTTGGCGGGCACAGAGACCGTTGCTGCAGCAGGCTCTGCCGAGGCAGACGTTTGGGACGGCACGGATAACGGCTACGGCACTATAAATGCAGTGCACGAAGCTATGGGTAAGGATGAGGATGGCTCATACCTTATCAATACTGCTGAGCAGTTATATGCTGTAATTAAGTATAATGCTAACGCGAAGGTTAATTATAAGCTTACTCGCGACATTATTCTTAATACTAATTATGCTAATTATGCCGAATGGGATGAAACCGGAAAAGCCCCTGCTAATGTTTGGGATATAAGCGCAGGTGCTTGGAATACCTATACCTTCGGCGGAACGTTTGATGGTCAGGGCCATACTATATATGGTCTTTATATCGACAATGTAAGTTCTGCGGCAGTAGGCCTTATTCCTGTGGCTTACGGCAATACTTATATTTACAATTTGCATATCGATAGCGCCAACGTTACTGGTAAGGAGCACGTAGGCGTTATGGTGGGCGGTAACTATTGGAATGCTGGCCGCGAAAACACTAGTGTTGAGTGCTACATATATAATTCCTCCGTTAAAAATGCTGAGGTTCATGCAGCCGCTTATAATAACGGTAATTTCGGCGTGGGTGGTTTTATAGGCCAAATTTCAACACCCGGTATGGTTGATGGCTGCGTAGCCGATAACATTGATTTCTTCGCTGATTATACCTATTCGACCGCCGATGAAAACGGTTCTTGCAACCCAATAGGCGCTTACGGAACCTTTATAGGCTCTGCCTATGTTGGCGGTTCCAGTACTGTTGAAGCTGTAGCGGCCTATAATGCAGGCACCGGAAAAATGTGTAAGATTTTCAACAGCTATGCCGTTGATTCTCATACTCTCACCAATGCCTTTGACAATACAGAAAATGTTTTCCTAACCGGTATAAGCGCTGAGAGTTCGGGAAGCAAATGGTTTAACTCTGCAACAATCAATAATTGTTATTCGGATTATAATACTATACCGACCATACCAAAAAAACACGTAGGAACTAAGATAGCCAACCTTGAATCTGTTACCCTTAAGCTATCGCTTGATGGCACTACCGGAACCGATACAAATCCTGTAGGCCTTATCACCCGTGATGGCATTAAGGGCGAGGCAGCTAAGACCAATATGCCTAACCTTGATTGGAACAACGCTTTCAGCACGGTTGATGGCGACATTCCTGCCACCAATAGAGTTTTCAAGGGCTCGGTTAGTGTTTGGGATGGTAGCAAGAGCAGTTATCTTGCCGATGCTACATTCTATAAAAATAGCTTAGGTTCAGGCACTAAGGCAGACCCCTATCTTATAACAAACGCTAAGGACCTTTATATAGCTGTTACATCAATGGGTGGTAAAATCTTGAATTCCTCATCCGTTAAGGGCGATAATACCACTTGGGGCACAACCACCGGCTTCTACTTTAGATTAACGGCCGATATAGTTCTCAACTCGAACTATCTCGATTATCAAAGCTGGGGAACCACGGCTCCCTCATATACATTCTCGGATGGTGGCACCAGCGCCGGTAATGCAATAAACTATAGCGGATTTGCCGGTCATATTGATGGTAACGGTCATACAGTTTTCGGTTATTACGGCAACGCTAATGACTGGGACCGTGCAGGTCTTATCCCCGCTACCGGTTCGGCTGCCGTTTCGGTAACCGACCTTAAGATGAGCCATTTCCACGCGCAAGGCCGTAAGGGCGTATCTCCCTTTGTAGGCTATGCAGGCTCGGGCAATTTAAGCATTACAAACTGCACCGCAGAGCATGGTGTTATCGCTACAGGCCATAGTGGTAACGCACCGGCAGTTTCGGCAGGTGCATTTGTCGGCAGAGCTTCCGGCGGCGCTCTTATCGATGGTTGCGCTGTTATAGATGTTGATATGTATGTTACCAATGAAACTTCATATGCTTCTACCGGCAGTGCGCCGCTCGGCGTATTTGTTGGTTATGATGAAGGTCTTGTTGCATCTGCTAACGAAACATATTATGCCTCTGAGGCTAAAAAGCTTATAATCAGCAACAGCTATGCGCTTGATGTTAACGACCTTTCGGCCGTTAAGCTTTCGGGCGCTACCGAGGCAAGCCCGCTCACCTTTATTGGTGTTAAGGAAAACAACGCAACGCAGTCAGTTTCCTCGGCGGTTATCCATAATGTTTATGCTGATAATATTGTTACTACAAAAGCCGCTCCTCAAGCGGGCACTATTACTGTTAAATACGGCGATTCAGTGGATTCTACTACTGCTGATTTCAACGCCGTAGCTCATACTGTTACTGCCGCCAATATGAAGGGCTCGGCTGCCAAAACAAATATGCCAGCTCTTAACTGGGGCGAAACCTGGCTTATAAATGAAAACGGCTATCCTGTTCAAAACAGCGATTTAACGGTTTGGGACGGCACGGATAATTATGCGAGCCTTGATGCAGTTAAAGCTGAGCTTTCGGGTGACGGCACGGCTGCTAACCCCTATATTATTGAAACAGCCAACCAGCTCCATGCTGTAATCAAGCATAAGGGCGGCGGCTACAGCTACAAGCTTGCAAGTGATATTTACCTTAATAGAAATAGCTATGACTATATGTATTGGGATACCAATGCCCCCGCAAACGATTGGGGACTTTACGGTGACACGCAGGTATTCAACGGCACCATTGATGGTGACGGTCATACTATTTACGGCTACTTTAATAATTCTGCTAGTAAGACATATGTAGGTCTTATTCCTGCTATTGGAACCGCAAGCTCTACAGCGGGCGACAAAGTGGTTATCAAGAATCTTAATATGGCTAACTCGGCTTCCAGAGGATATCAACAGGGCTTCCTCGTAGGCGGAACCTGGTATAGCAAGGCAACCAGCCTCACTATTGATAACTGCACCGTTAAGCACGGTATTATGTTCGATATGTGGTCCTCGCCTAACCACATTGCAGGTGGTATGGTAGGTCAGGTTTGCGGAAGCTCTCCTGCGGTTATAAACAACAGCGCGGTAGAGGATATTGATATTGTTACCGGCTACAGCGGTGAAAACAATATTAACAACGGTTATTGGACATATGGCTCCTTCGTTGGAACAAACTATACCGCTTGTGATACAAATGGCACATATAGCGATGGTCAG
>JAZNOY010000024.1:0-15255 GCA_045589375.1 Acutalibacteraceae bacterium
TACCTGATAGCTTTGACTGTAAGCTTGAAAAGGACAGCACCTATTACTTTAAGATTTGGAAGAACGGTTCGAGCGTTTGCAACTATAATTTTACGATTGTAACAAAGGTTGATAAATATCCTGATGTTCGTGCAGACGCACCTGAGATTCCGCTTGATACCGAGATAAAATCCTCCTTTGACGGTAGTGGCGATACCGATTTTGTGAAATTCATGACCGCATCAAAGGACGCATATTACCACTTCAATTTTGATGTTTTGAAGGATATTAACGAGAGGGTATATTTTAATGTTTATGATGCTGAAGGCAACGACATAGACGATTGTAATATTCATACCTATGATCTACCTGATAGCTTTGACTGTAAGCTTGAAAAGGACAGCACCTATTACTTTAAGATTTGGAAGAACGGTTCAAGCGTTTGCAATTGGACACTTAACATCGAAGGTCGAATTGACAGTGAACCGAATAACATTGAAGACGCCAAAACGATTAGCTTAAATAAACTTAATTTAAATAGGTTGGATTCGAGTTCGGATGTGGATTGGTTTAAATTCACGGTTAAATATGATGATAATTATAGAATTCGACTTATAAATGAAACTCAAGGAGCGGTTAGACTGCGTTTGTATAATCGCTATGAGTCGCAGCTCAAGGAGATGGTTACTTATTCCGAAGCCAACGAAGCTATTGTTTTGAGCGCGGGCACTTATTATTTAAGGGTTGATGAAAAATATAATTCACCCAAATATTATTCTTTTGCTGTTGCCGAATGTGGCGGCGGACATATTGAAAAATCTACCTATTCGGTTTTGGCAGGCATCGGTAAAAGCGGCACCAAAAAGGTGGTTTGCAAATATTGTGATGCTACAATCCGAACCGAAAAGGTAAACCCGATTGAAAAGATTTCGATCAGCTTTAGCAGCGCCGTTTGTGATGGAAAGGTTAAAAAACCGAGTGTTACGGTTAAGGATAGTGCAGGAAAAACCATTAAAAGTTATACGGTTACCTATTCAAACTCTCAAAGCAAACTGCCGGGAACATATAAACTAACCGTTAAATTGAACGGTGCCTATAAGGGCGAAAAGAGCTTTACCTATACCTTAAAGCTTGCCACTACTACGGTGAGTCCGCAGGGAACAACCTCAGGTAATAAGGTTAGCTGGAAATCGGTTTACGGGGCTACAAGCTATAAGCTCTATGTAAGCTCAAAAACGGGTAGCAAATGGAGCGATTGGAAAGCTCTTACTACAACCACAAAGACCTCTTATACCCATTCCAAGGTTAGCACGGGAAAATATTATCGATATATAGTTCGTGCTTATAGAGGAAGCAGTTATTCAAAGAGTGCAACATCTGCTTATGCAATCAAGCTGGCTGCCACCTCATCTGTAAAGGCGATAGGAAAGCCTAGCGGAATTTCTGTTAGCTGGAAAAAGGTTACGGGAGCGAGTAAATACCAAGTATATGTCCGTAAATATCAAAATGGCAAATGGAGCTCTTGGTCGAAGCTTAAGGCAACCACCAAAACCTCATATACGCACACCTCTGCTGTTAAGGGGCGCAAGTATCAGTATATGGTTAAGGCTCTATATGGCACCTCGGTTGGTGCTTCTCGTTCAAGCGTGACTGCCGTTCGACTTTCAACCCCTGCAAAAGTTAAATCATATAAATCGGGCAGCAAAATAAAGACCACCTGGTCTGCTGTAACGGGAGCCACAAAATATACGGTTTATCGCAGAACATATAATTCTCGCACTAAAAAATGGGGTAGTTGGACTAAATTTAAAACAACAACCTCGCGTTCATTTGTTGATACAAAAACCAAAAAGGGTGTTTACTATCAATATTATGTGAAGGCACATTACGGCGACAGCTACAGCAATTATAAGATGGCCGCCAAGGTTAAGAGATAACAAAAACACACCTGCCGCACGGCAGGTGTGTTTTTAATTTTGTGTTAAAAGCTCTATTGCATATTTGGCGGCTTCGGATAAATGCTTGCCGCGGCGGAATACTACTACAGGTTGGCGCGCGTATCGGGTGTTTTTAACGGTGAAAAGTGAAATAGCACCGTTTGTAGCCTTTTTTGCTATAAACTGATAGGGGAGAAGCGTGGCACCTATTCCCGCCTCGGCCATAGCCCAAGCGGTAGCAAGACCTACAACCTCTGCCGCAAGACGCGGTTTAAAGCCGCTGTTTTCGCAAAGTAACTCGCAAAGATTGCGCATTTCCTGACCATGACTAACCATAACGAACGGCATATCCCTTAAATCCTTAAAATTAACCTCGGGATAGCTATTGGTGGGGGTGGACTTAATGTTCTTCGCAAGCTCACAGGGCACCGCTAAAACAAGACTATCGGGCTCGAGCGGAATAACCTCTAAAACCGATTCATCAACGGGCAAATTAACAACGGCAAAGTCATATTTACCTGCCGCGGCGTCCTCGCGGAGCTGATTGCTGCCTGTTTCAATAATTTCGAGGGGGATATTTGGATATTTTTCTTTAAAATTTTTCATAGCCTTTGGCAATAAATAAAGACACCTAAAGGGTGAAATTCCTATTTTAAGGCTATTTTGCGTTCCCGATTTGTATTGCTCGATTGCTCCTAAAAGCTGCGACTCCTTATCTAAAAGCGTGCGAGCCTCGCGGACAAAATATTCGCCTGCCTCGGTAACGCCGAGCGGAACACTGTTGCGGTCGAAAAGCTTTAGCTGAAGCTCATTTTCGAGGGACTGAATTTGCTTGCTCAAAGCGGGCTGGGAGATATTAAGCTCCTCTGCCGCCTGCGAAAAGCTTCTAAGCTCTGAGAGGGTAACGGCATATTGAATTTGGCGTAAATTCATAATACAAATACCACCTATATAAATTAAAGTTATACATATATAGCATACAGTTATTTTAAACAAATTTCAAGTATCATTTTAATTTTTTTATAAAAGTGCTTGACAAAAATGCAGTTTTTGATATAATAAACTTTGTAGAATAACATTATAACTTAACGGAATAAACCGTAAGATTTGAAAGGAGCTTTTATATGCCATCTGCATTCTTGTATCTTGGAATTATGCTGGCTGTTATCGTAGTATGGTTTATGCTTTTGAAGCGCCCCGTATACGAGGCAATTCTTATAAGCTTTATCGTGCTTTTGGCCATCACTAATTCGTGGGGCAGTGTTTGGAGCTATATTGATAAGGGCTTGTCCACATCGCTGCTTTATTCTATGACCGCCTTTGTTGCAATGTCTATTATTTTAACCAAAACTAAAATTATTGATAGCTGTATTGCGATTATTCTTTCAATTCTCGGAAGAATAACGGGAGGAGCCGGCTATGTTTCGGTTCTCGGTAGTGCATTTATGGGTGCTCTTTCGGGCTCGGGCCCCGGAAATGTTATGGCAACCGGCTCGATAACCATCCCTGCTATGAAAAAATCGGGCTTCCCCGCTCATCTTGCCGCCAATATTGAAAGCAATGCGAGCTATATGGGCAATATGATTCCGCCCTCATCTAATATAGTTGCCGCTTTGGGTGCATATACGGCTTTATATCCGCACACACAGATGACAACAGGCCAATTCTGGATTGTTCTTTGGGGCGTTTCCATCTGGTTTGTTTTGCAGCGTGTGCTTATGGTATTGGCGTTTTGCAAGTATTATAAGGTTAAGCCTATGGCAAAAGAGGATTTACCCAATTTTAGGCAGACTATTAAAACCGGTTGGCAGGGTATGCTTTTGCCGGTGGTCATTTTGCTTCCCTTCTTGCTCGATTATCTCTTTAAGAGCACCTTCTTTACGGCACGCCTCGGCGAAGCGGGCGCAAAGAGCCTTTCATCAAGCCTTTTAATCTTCATCCCCGGTGTTGCGGCGCTTTATTCTGTTCTTATAACTAAGAATAAAAAGCAGGTAACACCTCATAAAATTGCTAAAATGTTTGCCGAAGGCGTTAAAACCATCGCTCCCGCAGTAGGCGTTTGCGTTATAGGTTATATGATTGGTGCGCTTTTTGCTGAGCTTAATGTTGCCGAGGAGATGCAAGCATTTATTTCCTCAATTAATCTTGGCAAGTTCGGTATGGTAAACTTTATATGCTTGTTTACCTGCTTCTTGGGTATGGTAATCCCCGGCTCCTCATTGGTGGTTATTTTCGGACCTGTGTTTATAACGGTGTTAGCGTCTGTAGGCGTAAATCCGCTTTTGGCGGCGGCAATGCTGCCTTGCATTTGCGGCGTTATGTGCGGCATTACTCCGCCGCTTGGACTTGGTATGTATGCAGGTATGTCGCTTGCTGAATCAGATTTCGGCAAAACCTTTAAAAACAATCTTTGGTGGGTAGCGGCACAATATATCCTTGAGGTAGTAGTGCTTATGGGATTCCTACCGATTTTAGGACTATAAGGAGGAAGGCATAATGAAGGAAACTATGAAAAAGATTTCAAATGTTTGCAAGATTATTTTCGGCTACGGCATTATGATTTCACTCTTTGTCGGAGGACTTACCTTTTTCGGATATCTTGTAGCGTTGATTATAGGCGGACCTACCGCCGCTGCAATATGCGCATTTATTTACGATAAAATTATTCCGATTATAATATATATATCAACCGTAATGGTGCTTTTCGGAATTATTTCAATGTATCTTGCGGGTGAATACGCGCTCACCCCTTCAAAGAAAAACAAAAAGGGCGAAAATCTCGAGCACGAGGGCGAGCGATAATTAATGCAAACAAAAAAAGACGGCAGCGAACTCAGCGTTCACTGCCGTCCTTTATTATGTATAACAAAGCGTTTATTCAACCGTTCGTGCGCTCTTTCTTTCCTCGGGCTTGATGTCGCCTGATTTAACGAGAGAAATTTTAGTGAGATAGGGGCCTACAATTTCATACACCAGCACAGCAAAGAGGGTTATTGATTGAACTATCACGCCGATTCCCCCCAGTGCGAGCGCTTTGCTTGCCATACCTATTGCAACACCCGCCTGTGGCAAGAGCGTGATTCCTAAATATTTAACTATATTTTTATCGCAGTCGGTTGCAAGTGCACTTATTCTCGCGCCAAGGTATTTACCGAGCGAGCGGACAAGTATAAATATTACACCTACCGCAACGATGGAAAGCCTTGAAAAAACGGAGAAATCGAGAGATGCGCCCGAAAGCACGAAGAAAAGGACATAAAAAGGGGTAACCCATCTATCCGCTCTTGTCATCAGCTCCTCGGAAAAATCACAAATGTTGCAAAAAACTGTGCCCAGCATCATACAAGCGAGAAGTGAGGAAAATGAAATGTTTATGCCGAAGACGTTGAATTGCAGGCTGGATATTGCAACCGTCAGCATAACATAGGTGACCGAGATGGCAAGACGCTTTGAACGAGAATGGAAAAACTTTTCGGTAAAGGTAAAAATATATCCCATAACAGCACCTAAGGCGAGGGACAAAACAACCTCGAGAACAGGCTCAAGCACAACCGACAAAACATTAACATTACCGATACTTATTGTTTTTGCAATTCCAAAGGAAACTGCAAATAAAACAAGACCTACGGCATCATCAATAGCTACAACGGGGAGTAAAATATCGGTTAGTGCGCCGCGCGCCTTATATTGCTTTACAACCATCAGCGTCGCGGCAGGTGCGGTAGCAGAGGCAATTGCACCTAAAATTATAGCGGAAGAAAGCGGGAGAATAGAGGGTATCAAAAAATGCACGGCAATTAAAACTATATCAACTAACACGGTGGTAAACACAGCTTGGAAAATGCCGATAACGGTGGCCTGCTTGCCAATTTTTTTAAGCTGCGAAAGTCTAAATTCGTTGCCGATTGAAAAGGCGATAAAGCCGAGCGCCAAATCACAAAGAATTGAGAAATCGCCAACTTCCTGAAGGCTTATAAAGCCAAAGCCCTTATATCCTAAAGCACCGATACAAAACGGCCCTAAAACAATTCCTGTTACAAGATATGCGGTTACAGCAGGCAAGCCGATGCGCTTTGCAATTCTTGTAAGCCAAAGCGCCGCCAATAAACCGATAGAAAGTGTTAAAAGAATAAGAGTTGTATTCATATGTTTACCCCCGATAAAGCCTTGCAAGAATAAATTGGGTGAAAAGACACGAAATATGCGCCCTTGAGGCTCGGGCGGATTACTCTTGTCACCTTAAACCCTAAAAACAATACAAAACATTTTACCACCGCAGATAAGCCCGTGTCAATGTGCATTTGCAAAGAAAAATCAATAAAAAAGCGGTGATATTTTGTATATCACCGCAAAAAACACTAATCATCTATATTTTTTCCGCAACAGCGCTTATATTTTTTACCGCTTCCGCAGGGGCAGAGTGCATTTTTGCTCACAACACCCTTGCCTCGAACGGTTTGGGGTTTGTTATCGCCCGTTCCCGTTTCCTCGGCAACACGCTCACGCTTCACCTCTTCGTTTTTCCTTATTCTAACGGTTAAAGCGAGCTTGGCTGTCTGCTCACGAATGGCATCGGTCATAGCCGAGAACATATCATAGCTTTCATTTCGGTATTCAACAACAGGATTGTGCTGACCGTAAGCGCGAAGCCCTATTCCTTGGCGCAATTGGTCCATATTATCAATATGGTCCATCCAGTTTGTATCAACCGAGCGCAGCAAAACTACCCGCTCAATCTCGCGCATAGCATCACTGCCGAATTCCTGCTCGCGTAAAAGATACTTTTCGTGAGCCTTTTTCTTAAGCGATTCGGCAACCTCTAAAGCGCTAAGCTCCCCAAGCTCTTTAACCGAATATTGCAAATCTTGGGGGTCGGTTATAAAGCCCTCGAAATGCTCGCGAAGTCCCTTTAGGTCCCAATTATCGTGAACGGCATCGTCGCTTAGATATATGCCCGTGTAGATATCAATGGTGTCATCTATCATTTTAAGCACGGTTTCCTTAATGTCCTCGCCGTTTAAAACGCGGTTACGCTGACTGTAGATAAGCTCGCGTTGCTTATTCATAACATCATCGTATTCAAGAACGCTCTTACGAGCGGCAAAGTTCATACCCTCCTTGCGCATTTGAGCGCCCTCGATGGTTTTGGAGAGCATACCGCTTTCGAGCGGCATATTTTCGTCAACCCCGAGCGTATTCATAACTGCGGTTATGCGCTCGCCGCCGTAAAGGCGCATAAGGTCATCTTCAAGTGAAATATAAAATTTAGTGGCACCCGGGTCACCTTGACGGCCCGCACGACCGCGAAGCTGGTTATCTATTCTTCGTGAATCGTGGCGCTCGGTGCCGATAATGCAAAGACCGCCCGCCTCGCGCACCTTTTGAGCCTCGGGAGCAATTTCTTGCTTAAATTCATTGTAATATTCCTTATATTTCTCGCGGGCGGTAATAATATCGGTATTGTCGGTATCACCAAAGCCTGTTGCCTCGGCAATAAGCTCATCGCTCATACCATCGTGCCTTAAAGCGCCCTTTGCAAGATATTCGGCATTACCGCCGAGCATAATATCTGTTCCGCGTCCTGCCATATTAGTGGCGATTGTAACGGCACCGAATTTGCCCGCCTGAGCGATAATCTCAGCTTCCTTTTCGTGATGCTTTGCATTAAGAACATTATGCTTAATTCCGCATTTTTTAAGCAGCGTCGATAAAAGCTCCGATTTTTCGATTGTAACCGTTCCCACAAGCACAGGCTGACCTTTTTTGTTGCATTCAACAATGCGGTTTATAACGGCGTTGTATTTTGCGCGCTCGGTTTTATAAACGGCGTCATTCTCGTCAATTCTCGCAAGCGGCTTGTTGGTTGGAATTTCAACAACATCAAGCTTGTAGATTTCCTGAAATTCGCCTTCCTCGGTCATAGCAGTTCCCGTCATACCCGAAAGCTTGTTGTAAAGGCGGAAAAAGTTTTGGAAGGTGATGGTGGCAAGCGTTTTTGATTCCCTTGCAACCTTAACGCCCTCTTTAGCCTCAATGGCTTGGTGCAGACCTTCATTGTATCGTCTGCCAAACATAAGACGGCCCGTGAACTCATCAACGATTATAACCTCACCGTCCTTAACAACGTAGTCAACATCGCGCTTCATTATTCCGTGGGCGCGAATGGCTTGGTTTATGTGATGGGCGATTTCGATATTTTCGCTGTCGTTAAGATTTTCTATGTTAAAATATTTTTCTGCCTTTTTAACACCCGAGGGGGTCAAAGTGGCAGTGTTTGCCTTTTCGTCTACAACATAATCACCGTCGTATTGGGCTTCCTCATCGCTCGCCTTATCGTCCATTTCCTTAACCTTAACCATCTTAAGAGTAAGTGCAAAGCGGTTGGCCGAGGAGTAAAGCTCGGTGGATTTACTGCCCTGTCCCGAAATGATAAGCGGGGTGCGCGCCTCATCAATTAAAATTGAGTCAACCTCATCGACTATGGCAAAATTATGCTCGCGCTGAACCTTTTGCTCCTTATAGGTCACCATATTATCACGCAGATAATCAAAGCCTAATTCGTTGTTGGTGCAGTAGGTTATATCTGCATCATAGGCTGCCTTTTTCTCATCGTGACTCATTCCGTGAATGATAAGCCCTACCGTAAGGCCTAAAAATTTATAGATTTTGCCCATCCATTCAGAGTCACGCTTGGCAAGATAATCGTTAACCGTAACTATATGCACACCCTTGCCCGAAAGCGCATTGAGGTAAGCGGGTAGGGTTGCAACGAGGGTTTTGCCTTCGCCCGTTTTCATTTCGCTTATTCTGCCTTGGTGCAGGATAATACCGCCCAAAATTTGAACGGGGAAGTGGCGCATACCGAGCACTCTGTCACCGGCTTCTCTGCAGGCGGCAAATGCCTCGGGCAAAATATCATCAAGGGTTTCGCCTTTTAATAAGCGGTCTTTAAACTCATTTGTTTTGGCGCGAAGCGCACCGTCCGAAAGGCTCTTATATTCGTTCTCATAGGATAAAACCTTTTCGAGTAGCGGTTTTATTCTCTTGAGCTCTTTTTCACTGTAGTTGCCGAAAAGGGCACGCAATATACTCATAAAATGACCTCACAAAAAATACTGAAAATATTATACTAAATAATTGTTAATAAATAAAGTCTTATTTTAAATAAAGTGAATTGTCTTGGCGTGAAAGGCCCGAGGTGTAATAAATGTTATAGTCCTTGTCGATAAAAACGGCCTCGGTATCGGCTGTGTTTTCAATGAGTGCCTTGCCCGCCTCAAGCCCTAAAAGCAGGCAGCAGGTTGAAAGCGCATCGCAGTCAAGGGAGCTATCGGCTATGACCGAAGCGCTCAAAAGCTCGTTTTGAACACCGTAGCCCGTTTCGGTATCTAAAATATGGTGATAGATTTGACCGCTTCGTTCAATATAGCGCTCATAAATACCCGAGGTTACAATGCTCCTATTACTTAGTGAAACATTTATTAAAACCTCATCGGCAGTAAAGGGCTTTTTTATACCGATATTATAGTCCCTTTCTCCAAAAACTATTATATTACCGCCGAGATTTATAATTCCGCTTTTTGTATTTTTCTCACGAAAATAATCAAGCAGTCTATCGGCAATATAGCCTTTCCCGATTCCGCCTAAATCAATTTTTTTGCCGCCGAGGTCGGCGGTGTCCTCTTTTATCAAAATGTCCTGGTAGTCTACGCTTTTAAGCGCTTCGGCGATTTCATCTCGCGAGGGTATGATTTCTTTTTCAAAATCCCATAAATAGCTCACGGGATATATAGTTATATCAAATTTTCCGTGTGTTATGTTGGAATAATAAATTGAGCGCTCGATAAGTTTGGCTGTGTGCTCGCTTATTTTTGTGGGACCGTTTTGGTTGTTTAGCCGATAAACATCGCTTTCCTTGTTTGTTCGGCTTAAGAGCGCATCATAATATTCGCATAACGAAAAAGCCCCCAAAAGCGTTTCCTCATCACAATCGGCGGTGAGGGTTGCTATGGTGTTGAATAAAAAACGAGTTTCACTATTTTCTTTTTTTGCGTTGCAGCCGCAAAGCAGCAAAAAGACAAGGGCCATACCTGCACAAATTGTTTTTTTCACAAAGATTATTATACAACTTCTTTCTTTTTTTGTAAAGATATGTTACAATGTAAAAAACATTAAGAAGGCGGTGCAGCGGTGAAGAGGGGCGATATTATAATAATAGTGTCATCACTTTTGGCGGCGCTTTTTCTAGGCTTCGGCTTTTTCTTCACAAGAGCCGCGGGGGAAAGGGTTGTTATTAGAGAAAATAACGAGCTTATTTTCGAAGGCAGTCTTTATGATAACCAAACCGTTGAGCTTCGGGGCAATACCGTTATAATCATAAGCGGCGAGGTTTATGTCGAAAAGGCCTCTTGTAAAAATCAAATTTGTGTTAAAACAGGTAAAATATCAAAAGAGGGAGAAAGTATTGTATGTCTTCCAAACAGGGTGATAATCGAAATCGAATAAACGCCCAAAAAATATGCTTCTATTCTCTGCTTTCGGCAGCGAGTATGGTAGTTTCCTACCTTGAAAGCTTGCTTTCGCTTGCCTTTATAGCCCCCGGTATAAAATTGGGCCTTGCCAATGCCGTGGTGCTGCTGCTCGTTATGAGGCGGGATATCAAGGGGGCGTTCTTGGTTAATATAGTGAGGGTTTTGCTGTCGTCTTTGCTTTTCGGCTCGGCAATATCCCTTGCGTTTTCGCTTGCGGCAGGTATAGCTTCAATAATAGTATCGGCAGTCTTTGTTGAGTTTAAGAGTATAAGCGCTGTGGGTGTGAGCGTTTTGGGCGGTGTTACTCATAATGTTGTGCAATGTGTTGTTGCGGTTGTTATAACGGGCGCGGCGGTGCTTTACTATTTGCCCGTGCTTATCGTCGCAGGTGTTATAAGCGGAGTGCTTGTAGGTGTGGTTTCGCAAATTCTTTTTAAAAAAGTAAAGACAAATGTGAAAATATAGTGTATAATAGCTTTATTGAGCAAAATTAAGGAGCAAAAAAGATGTGCGGATTTGTTGGTTTTACAAATTTTATAGGTGATAACGGCACCGTTCTTGAAAATATGATGAATAAAATCGTTCACAGAGGCCCCGATTCTGCCGGCAAGTATGTGGATGAAAATATTGCTTTAGGCTTTAGAAGACTCAGCATTATAGATTTAAAAGAGGGCGACCAGCCGATGTTCAACGAGGATAAAAGCCTGGTGCTCACCTTTAACGGCGAAATATATAATTTTAAAGAGCTTCGCGAGCAGCTAATTGAGGCGGGGCATATATTCCAAAACAATTCCGATAGCGAGGTTTTGCTCCACGGCTTTGAGGAATGGGGAGAGCAGCTTGTCCCCAAGCTTCGCGGAATGTTCGCTTTTGTGATATTCAACCGTAATGACGGCAGTGTTTTTGCCGCGCGCGATATGTTCGGCATAAAGCCGTTTTATTATACCTTTATGGGTGATAGCTTTATTTTCGGCTCTGAAATCAAGGCGTTTTTGGTTCACCCCGAATTTAAAAAGGAGCTTAACGAGGAAGCGCTTGCGCATTATCTTTCCTTCCAATATTCTCCCACAGAGGAGACCTTCTTTAAGGGCGTTTATAAGCTTCCACCCGCTCATTATTTTACCTATAAAAACGGCGAAATGAAAAAGACACGCTATTTCCGTCCCGAATTTTGCGAGGAGGCAGGCGTGCTGGATTATTATGCCGATAAGGTTGATGCGGCGGTCAGAGAATCGGTCAAAGCGCATAAGATTGCCGATGTTGAGGTCGGCTCGTTCCTTTCAAGCGGAATAGATTCAAGCTATATCGCCGAAGCCGCGCAGGTGGATAAAACCTTCACCGTAGGCTTTGAAAGCCCTGATGGTGACCGCTATAACGAAATCCACTATGCAAAGGATTTTGCCGATACAATCGGTGTTGAAAATATATCCAAAATTATTACTCCCGAGGAATATTGGGGCACCTTTCCCAAAATCCAATATCATATGGATGAGCCCTTGGCAGACCCTGCCGCAATAGCGCTTTATTTTGTGAGTGAGCTTGCGTCAAGGTATGTTAAGGTTGTAATGTCGGGCGAGGGTGCTGATGAGCTTTTTGGCGGTTATAGGATTTACCAAGAGCCCATAACCGTTACGGCTTATGATAAGCTCCCCTTCGTTATAAGAAGATTTATTTCAAAAATCTGCGCGCATCTTCCTCAAAAGCACGGCATTAACTATCTTGTTCGCAGAGGCAAGACTATTGAGGAGCGCTTTATAGGCAACGCCAACATTTTTTCAAAGAAGGAAAGAGATGCCCTTTTAAAGAGCGCTGTTGCAAAATGTGCGCCCGAGGCTAAAATACTTTGCGATAAATTCTATGATGAGGTTAGCGATAAGGATACCATTACCAAGATGCAGTATCTTGATATAAATATGTGGCTTATGGGTGATATTCTCTTAAAGGCCGATAAAACGAGTATGGCAAATTCCCTTGAGCTTCGCGTGCCTTTCCTTGATAAGAAGGTTATGGACCTTGCCAGAACTATTCCGCTTGACTGCAGAGTGAATACCAAAACCACCAAGCTGGCGCTTCGGATGGCGGCAGAAAAAACTCTGCCTCAAAGAACTGCCGAGAAGGATAAGCTTGGCTTCCCTGTGCCTATTAGGGTTTGGCTTAAAGAGGAGCAGTATTATAATAAGGTTAAAGAGACCTTTTTATCTCCTGCGGCAGAAAAGTATTTCAATACCGAGAAATTAGTGGCGCTTCTTGATTTGCATAGAAGCGGTAAAGAGGATGTGAGCCGCAAGATTTGGACTGTTTATACATTTTTGGTATGGCATAGTGAATTTTTCGGCGTTTCGGAGTGTTAGGCTATGTATAGTGAATTTGCTTTCTTCTATGATAAGCTTATGAACGATGTTGATTATAAAGCGAGAACGGATTTTCTCCTCTCGCTTTTTTGCCGTTTTGATAAAAAACCCACCTTGCTTTTAGATTTGGCCTGCGGAACGGGAGGCTTTTCAAACGAGCTTGCCGAAAATGGAATCTCGGTTATAGGCGTTGATATTTCGCCCGAGATGCTAAGCCTTGCCAGGAAGCAGAGTATCGGGCGCGGGCTTGATGTTTTGTATCTTTGCCAAAACGCCTGCGAGCTTGATTTGTTCGGCACGGTTGATGGCGCTGTATGCTGTATGGATAGCCTTAATCATATAACCGATTATGAGGATTTCGCCCTCGCAATATCAAGGGTTTCGCTCTTTTTGGAAAAGGATAGGCTGTTTATTTTCGATGTCAATACCGTTTATAAGCACGAAAATGTTTTATCGAATAACACCTTTGTTATTGAAAATGAGGATGTATACTGCGTTTGGCAGAATGAATACGATAAAAGCCGCAAAACAACCGATATAACCCTTGATTTATTCAAAAATAAGGGTGACTGCTATGAGCGCTTTTGCGAGGGCTTTACAGAGCGCGCTTATGATGACAAGGAAATTGAAAACGCCTTAACAAAAGCGGGGCTTTCGATTGTTGCGGTTTTTGATGAAAAGGGCGGACCGATTGAGCGCGATAGCGAGCGCGCGGTCTATGTGACAAGGAAGGTTTAAGATTATGGGAAAGCTTATAAGATGTATCACAAGTGACGGTCTTGTTATGGCAACCGCGCTTGATAGCACCGATATAGTTGCGAAGGCAGAAAGCTATCATCAACCCTCTGCGGTGGTTACCGCCGCTCTCGGTCGATTGCTCACCGCTACCGCTATGATGGGTAATGAGCTTAAGGGCGAGAAAAATACCATCACCGTTAAAATAGAGGGCGATGGCCCAATCGGCTCGATTGTTACTGCTGCCGATTCAAAAGGCAATGTGAGGGGCTATGCTGTAAATCCGGTTGTTGAAATACCGCTTAAAAGTAACGGTAAGCTCGATGTGAGCGGTGCGGTTGGCACAAAGGGCACACTGTTCGTTATAAAGGATTTAGGTCTTAAGGAGGCCTATAACGGCTTTGTTCCGCTTGCAAGCGGTGAAATTGCCGAGGATATAACCGCCTATTATGCTATAAGCGAGCAAATTCCAACTGTTTGCGCGCTTGGGGTGCTTGTAAACCCCGATTTGTCGGTGCGTAAAAGCGGCGGATATATAATAAAGCTGCTGCCCGCGGCTAACGGCTGTGACGATGTTATCTCAAGACTTGAAGAGAATATCAAGCATATAAAGCCCGTCACCACTCTTATGGAGGAGGGCTATGAGCTTGAGGATATAATCCGCGAAGCGCTTAAAGGCTTCGAGCTTGAGGTTCTAAGCGAGGAAAATGTAACATATAAATGTAATTGTTCAAGAACTCGTTTTGCTAACGCGATTAAGTCAATCGGTGAGGCAGAGCTGCGCTCGATGGCAGAGGAAATGGATGAGGCGAAAGTTGAGTGTCAGTTCTGTAATAAGAGCTATTGCTTCAGTAAAGAAGAGCTTCAAGCAATGCTTGAAAAATCATCGAAAAAATCGCAAAAAAATGCTTGACAAGTCAAGTCCGTTATGATAATATAGTGTTTGTCGCCGGTGAGTTGCATCGCAAAGCCAGCGTAATGTGGGAGCATAGCTCAGCTGGGAGAGCATCTGCCTTACAAGCAGAGGGTCATAGGTTCGAGCCCTATTGTTCCCACCATTCTGGCCTGGTAGTTCAGCTGGTTAGAACGCTAGCCTGTCACGCTAGAGGTCGTGGGTTCGATCCCCATCCAGGTCGCCATTTGCCTCTGTAGCTCAGTCGGTAGAGCAGGGGACTGAAAATCCCCGTGTCGTTGGATCGATTCCGACCGGAGGCACCATCTATATGCGGATTTAGCTCATCTGGTAGAGCGCCACCTTGCCAAGGTGGAGGTAGCGAGTTCGAGCCTCGTAATCCGCTCCATAGGGCGCTTATATAAGCGCCCTTTATTTTCCTAAAAGTGAATACGGCACCATGGCCAAGCGGTAAGGCAGGGGCCTGCAAAGCCCTTATCCCCAGTTCGATTCTGGGTGGTGCCTCCAAAAATCCCGTTCACGAAAGTGGGCGGGATTTTTACTTATTACCTTTTCACTCTTCACTTTTCACTAAAAACATGTGAACGGGATTTTTGGGAAGTAATAAGTAAGAAGTAATAGGTAATAAGTATTGCGGCTTCACCGCTTTTATGATATAATACACATAGGCGGTGATGACTTGAAAAAGAAAGCTGTAATTTTTTCTGCTATCGTTTTACTTGTAATACTTATTGTTATTAATTTCCCCATCTATAGATTAACTACATTTTTGGGTCTTCATAATTATTATAGTTGCAAAGAAATGCAAA
>JAZNOY010000025.1:0-6042 GCA_045589375.1 Acutalibacteraceae bacterium
ATTTATTCTTGCAAGGCGTCAGCCTTGCTTCACCTAAATTGAGCAAAAATCCATTAAAATCTATCGCCCTTGAGGTCGAAGATTTTAAAAAGTGCGGATTTTTGGTCAATCAAGGCACAAAACGCAGTTCATCCTTTCGGATGAACGAGTATTTTAACAAAGAGTGACAAAACAATCCGCCTTTTTAAAACAGGTTCGGATTATTCTTGTCACCTTAGCTTTTTTCTATTCATATAAGCGTAAATTTTTCCGATATTGCGTAGGGGTAAGCTTTAAATATTCTTTAAAGCTGCGATTAAAGCTACGTAGCGAGTCGAACCCGCTGTCATAAGCACATTCCAAAACCGTTTGGTCTGTATTTGCCATAAGATAGCATGCGTTGCTGAGTCGATAGTGGGTTACATATAAATTAAAGGAAATACCGATTGTTTTTTTGAAATAGCGTGAAAGATAGGAATAATCATATAAAAGCATTTCGGATAGCTTCAAAAGAGAGCAATCCTCGCTGAAATTGTTCTCAACAAAGGAAAATATTTTATATAGCAGCTTTTCTTTGTCCGAGGTTTTTTGGATATACTCTGCCGTCTTATCGAATTGACCGCACAGCGAATATAATGTTCCCTTCTTTTCTATGTTGGTAGAGTCGAATTCCAATCCTTGAAGCGCCTTTATAAGATAATCGTCAGGAACAAATTTGTTGTTTAAGGGGATTTTGTCCCTTATCTGATTGGTATAAAGCTGCACAAGCCTTGGCGAAAAAATGCAGAGTATATGCTCGCTTTCGGTAGATTCTAATTCGTGTATCTGATTTGGGAATATAAGCAGAGCCTCATCTTTTTCTAAATCAAAGGCTTTACCGTCCACCGTTATCTTCATCCTTCCCGAAAGAATTACTATGATTTCAAAGCATTGATGCAGATGAAGGGGAAAACTGAAATTCTTATTCCTTTCAAATTTCAGATAATCGGGCGACCCTAAATGATTGTATTGATAGAACATTTCATATCTCCGTAAAGTCAAATTTTGTCTATATATTATACCTAAAATTGCAGGAAAAGTCAAATTTATTGTAGTATGCTAATAAAAAACAAGGAGGGGCTATATGGAATATTTTATCGGTGCCGACCTTGGCACATCGGCGCTTAAGCTTTTATTGGTTAACCGCCAAGGCAAAACACTCAATACTGTGTCGCGCTCTTATCCTGTCCAGTATACACGCCGCGGATGGAGTGAACAAAAGCCGCAGGATTGGTGGAATGCCTTTGTCCTTGGCGTAAAAGAGCTTGTCGAAGGGGTAGACACGAAGCAAATCGGCGGCATTGGCGTGGGCGGTCAAATGCACGGTCTTGTTGCTCTTGATAACAACGATGCCGTTATTCGTCCCGCAATACTCTGGAACGACGGCAGAACCGATAAGGAAACCGCTTATCTAAACGAGGTTATCGGCAAGGAAAGACTTTCAAAGCTTACCGCAAATATCGCGTTCGCAGGGTTTACTGCACCGAAAATTTTGTGGCTTAAAAATAACGAGCCCGAAAGCTTTGAGCGCATAAGTAAAATTATGTTGCCTAAGGATTATATAAACTATAGGCTTACAGGCGTGCATTGCACCGATTACTCCGATGCCTCGGGTATGCTCTTGCTTGATGTTAAAAACAAATGCTGGTCAAAGGAAATGCTGGGCATTTGTGATATTGACGAAAAGCCGCTGCCGACACTTTTTGAAAGCTATGAGGTGGTGGGAACAATATTGCCCGAAATTGCATCAGAGCTCGGACTCGAAAGCACCATAAAGGTTGTTGCGGGCGCGGGAGATAACGCCGCCGCCGCGATAGGTATGGGCACTATAACCGATGGCAAATGCAATATATCGCTCGGAACCTCAGGCACCGCGTTTATCTCCTGTGATAATTTTTCGGTCGATAAAAACAATGCGCTTCATTCCTTTTGCCATTCAAACGGCAGGTATCATTTGATGGCGTGTATCCTTTCGGCAGCCTCTTGCAATAAATGGTTCTGTGAGGAAATACTTAAAACAGATGATTATAGCGCCGAGGAGGCATCCATAACACAGGGCGACCTTGGGGAAAACGATGTTTTCTTTTTGCCGTATTTAATGGGCGAAAGAAGCCCAATCAATGATACCGATGCAAAAGGCGCATTTATCGGAATGAGAATGAACACAAAACGAAAGGATATGCTTCTTGCCGTGCTTGAGGGTGTGGCTTTTGCAATACGCGATAACTTTGAGATTGTAAAGGAGCAGGGCTTGAAGCTTAATAGCATAAGCCTTTGTGGCGGCGGCGCCAAATCTAAGCTTTGGCAAAAAATTATAGCCAATGTTCTTAATCGGGAAATTGAGATTTTGCAAACCGAGCAGGGCCCCGGATACGGTGCGGCAATGTTAGCAATGGTGGGGTGCGGCGAGTTCTCAAATGTGGAGGAATGTGCAAACGCTTTCGTTCGGCTTAAAACAAAAATAACGCCGGACAAGGATATAGCCGCGCGTTACGATAAAAAGTATCAAAGCTTTAAAGAGATTTATCCCAGCTTAAAAAATTTATTTAAAACCATAAAGTGAGGGTATTAAAATGAAAGAAATTTTTCCTAACATTTCAAAAATTAAATTTGAGGGAGCCGATAGCAAAAATCCGTTATCCTTCAAGTATTACGATGCAAACCGTGTTATTATGGGAAAGCCTATGCGCGAGCATTTGCCGTTTGCTATGGCGTGGTGGCACAATCTCTGCGCAACAGGTGCAGATATGTTCGGTCGCGATACCGCCGATAAATCCTTTGGCACAGAAAAAGGCACTATGCAACACGCAAGGGCTAAGGTTGACGCAGGCTTTGAATTTATGCAAAAGCTCGGTATTGAATATTTTTGTTTTCACGATGTAGATTTGGTGCCCGAAGCCGATAATATCAAGGATACAAACAAGCAGCTGGATGAAATCACCGATTATATTCTTGAAAAGATGAAGCAAACGGGTATAAAATGTCTTTGGGGAACTGCCAATATGTTCTCAAATCCTCGATTTATGAATGGCGCCGGCAGCACAAATTCGGCTGATGTTTTCTGCTTTGCGGCGGCTCAGGTTAAAAAGGCGCTCGACCTTACCGTAAAGCTTGGCGGTAAAGGCTATGTGTTCTGGGGCGGTAGAGAGGGTTACGAAACCTTACTTAATACCGATATGAAATTCGAGCAGGAGAACATCGCAAGACTTATGCGTATGGCGGTCGATTACGGACGCTCGATTGGCTTTGAGGGAGATTTTTATATAGAGCCCAAGCCCAAGGAGCCAATGAAGCATCAGTATGACTTTGATGCCGCAACTGCAATAGGATTTTTGCGCCAACACGGCTTAGATAAGGATTTTAAGATGAACATCGAAGCAAATCACGCCACCCTTGCAGGTCACACCTTCCAACACGATTTGCGCGTTTCTGCAATAAACGGAATGCTCGGCTCCATTGATGCCAATCAGGGCGATTTGCTTCTCGGTTGGGACACCGATGAATTTCCTTCAAATGTTTATGAGTCCACCATGTGTATGCTCGAGGTCTTAAAGGCGGGCGGTCTTACAGGCGGCTTTAACTTCGATTCAAAGACTCGCAGACCAAGCTACACCGCAGAAGATATGTTCCACGCCTTTATTCTCGGTATGGATACCTTCGCACTCGGACTAATTAAAGCTGCCGAAATAATTGAGGACGGAAGAATAGATAATTTTATAAAGGAAAGATATTCTTCCTTTGAAAGCGGCATAGGCAAAAGAATAGTTGACGGCACAACCTCTCTTTGTGAGCTTGCAAAAATTGCCGAGGATATGGGTGCCCCAGAGCTTCCCTCCAGCGGCAGACAGGAATTTTTGCAAAGCGTTATAAATAATATAATGTTTGGTTAAGCCGGCAAAGGCAATCCCATTTATTTACAGATACAAACATCAGTATTTGATATACATAGCAAAGGCGGAGTGGAACTCAGCGTTCACTCCGCCTTTTATCATTTCAACAATTCTTCAACTTTTTTGGGGAAATCAAGGTAGTTATCAATCGTAATATAATTAAAATCCGATTTATATACCGCCTCGTCGTTCCCGCCAAGACCGTAATCATCGCCGATATATACTACCTCATCGTGAGAAAATCCGTTTTCCTTGCAATAAAGGTCAAGCGCATAGTATTTATCGTATGGCTTGGGCGCCATATCAAAGGATGATGAGCCGCCCACGAAAACGCAATAATCATCAAAGGTGCTTACCACATCATCGTATATCCTGCGGCGCTTGGCTCTATCGGGGTCAAAGGCGAGCTTGTCTTCCTGCGCGGCCTTGGTGCCGAGAATGGGGAAGGTTACACAGCCCGAGGGGTGAAACTCTACCGTTTCGCCCGCATAGCTTGTAAAACCGTATTTTTCCCTGAGCATATTTATTTTATCGGTCACAGCCTGCTTATCGCATTGCGCCTCAATATCACGCACTATATCAATTTCCTTCGTGCTTGGATTGTATACGCCCTGCTGCATACCGTAATTTCCTATAATATCCAAAGGAAATTTCTCAAGCTGATTAAATATGCGCTTTACCTGCCCCGCGCCCACCATAAGAAGCTTGTAGCGCTTTGAAAGCTCAAACAAAACCTCTCTGTGTTCACGGCTTAAGGGGGTTTTGTGTTGCGTTAGGGTGCCGTCAAGGTCCATTGCAATAATCTTAATGTTTTTCATTTGGCCACTACCTGAAATATTATAAAAAGCAGAGTATCTTCGCCACCCCCCCCGCCTTACCGATAAAGTATACCATACCATTAAAAACAATTCAACATTTTTCGATATTCGCCGGGCGGCACGCTCGGCAAGCGAATAGAATAATTTAAAAAGCGAGGTGAAATTCACCTCGCTTTTTCTTGTGTTTTATAGCAAAACCTGCGCGTTTGTTCCGTAATAAATATCGTCCTTACCGCTGATAAGCCTCAAGAACTCCTCCAGCTTTACCCAACCGTCAGAGGTTTGGTCCATTTCGTAGGAATGTCCCCAAATATAGAAAATTTTAGGGCTATCCGCCTTTAAATTAACAAACTGCTCGCCAAGCTCCATCATTTTATCGTATTCTAAATGATATACACTCGGGTTAAATCTATAAAGATTTGTTTGCGGCTCAAAGGAATATGAGCTGGTTATCGTTCGGCAGTATTTTATATCGGTTTTGTTTTTGATAATATCGGCTACGCGGTCATCGTTGTTTACACCGCCGCAGGGATACGCCATGCCAACAACCTCATAACCTAAAAGCTTCGAAAGGTTTTCTTTGTCGCAGGCCACCTGCCTTATAACCTCGTCTTCATCGAGGCCCGTTAAGTTCGGATGGGTTAAGGTATGCACCGCAACCTCGTGCCCCTCATAAATGCGAGCAACATCCGAGGGGTGAACCTTATAGTGCGCGATGTTTCCGCTTTCCCTAATAAGCATACCCGCCTTGCCTAAAAGCTCGGAATTGAGATTAAAGGTGCATTTTAAATTATACTTATTTAAAAGGTTTATCAGTTTAATATCCTGCGTTACACCGTCATCATAGCTGAAGGTTACCGCCTTTAGCTTGTTTTGGTTTTTAAAATTGTTCATAATTCTACCGCCTTTAATTTATTATAACATAAAACATTTGAAATGTAAATTACAGCAGTATAAATCTCCTTTATTGACAGATACTAACATCAGTATTTGTGATGAAGGAGATTTTTGTATATATGAAAGCAACAGGAATTGTGAGAAGAATCGAGGAATATGGTATAATAGGACAAACATCGAAAAAACCGCATAAACACTAGGGATTTCGCTGATTTTTGTTCAACCCAATTTGCACAAGACAATGTATACATAGCAAAAGAGAGGTGAAATTCACCTCTCTTCTTTGATTAATGATATTTGGGCAAATAATTACCGTGGGCTTCGATCAGATCGTCAACCATCTTCTTGGTGGTATCGATGTCAAGCTCGCTGCCGGTATGGGGATCGAGCATAGGGGGTTGATAAATGTGCTCTTTCTT
>JAZNOY010000026.1:0-114555 GCA_045589375.1 Acutalibacteraceae bacterium
TTCGACCTCAAGGGCGATAGATTTTAATGGATTTTTGCTCAATTTAGGTGAAGCAAGGCTGACGCCTTGCAAGAATAAATTGGGTGAAAAGACACGAAATATGCGCCTTTGAGGCTGGTTCGGATTACTCTTGTCACCTTATTGGAACTCAGCGTTTAGTTTCTGATTTTTTTAAGGGCACCCTTTTCAAGCCTCGACACCTGCGCCTGAGAAATGCCGATTTCGCTTGATACCTCCATTTGAGTTTTACCCTGCATAAAACGCATACTGAGTATTTTCTTTTCGCGAGGGCTTAAATTTTTAATGGCTTCCTTTAAATAAATCTCATCAAGCCAGTTTTTATCATCGTTCTTATCACCGATTTGGTCGAGCACATATATGGCATCTCCCCCATCGCTGTAAACAGGGTCGTAAAGTGACATCGGCTCAACTATACTTTCGAGTGCAATCACAACATCTTCCCTTGGGATTTGCAGTTCGTTGGCAATTTCACTTACGGTAGGCTCGGTTTGCCGCTCGCCGATAAGCCTTTCTTTGACCTGCATAGCCTTATAGGCTGTATCCTTAATAGAGCGGCTGACTCTGATAGAATTATTATCCCTTAGATAACGCCTTATTTCTCCTATAATCATCGGGACGGCATAGGTGGAGAAGCGAACATTTTGGGTTATATCAAAATTATCTATTGCCTTAATGAGTCCTATGCAGCCCACCTGAAACAAATCATCGGGGTTTTCACCGCGGCTTGAAAATCGTTGAACAACGCTTAACACCAATCTCAAATTGCAATTAATCAGCTTATTGCGGGCGTTTTTATCACCCTTTTTAACCTCCTGCAGCAGCGCCTCCTTTTCGCGCTCTTTTAGAAGCGGTAATGTTGAAGTATCAACACCGCATATTACGACCTTATTTCCATACATATTGGCACCTCCGAATTCTAATAGAATTATTACCGAAGGTGCCTACACATAAACTAAAAATATTTTTTTCTTTTCGACAAGAAAGGCTTGCATTTTTAAAAATAACAACAAAACAGCGGCACCCCAAAGCTAAAAGGTGCCACTGTTTTATCACTGTGTTAACTCTAAGACCTTCTTAATCGCATTCATAATTATAGAATCAGGTTTTAGATAATCATTATAGTATTTTTTGTTTTCATTTTGCATTTTTAAAATTTCTTTTGGATTTTCATATAAGATAGAAACTTTTTCAATGCACTCATCAGCATTTTTAAAGGAAAGATAGTTTTTGCCATCAGAAAAATCACCCGGAACATCATAATAAAGTTGTTCGCAAACAATTGCCCTTCCTGCAGCAACATATTCCGCATTTTTCCAGCCGATAGATTTATGGAGCCCCATTGATGCAATGCAAATATCAGAATTTTTCATCGTTTTTAAATAATTTTTCTTTTTTGTAAATTTTTTATTCACAATTAAATCCGGCGCGGTTTCACGAGTATAGCTTGTGTCTTCTAAACCTCCGATGAAAGATTGCGGGTATTTCTCTTTTAGTTTCCTAATTATTGAAATTCTCATCATATTTATTTGCTTACATTCTTCAAAGCCACGATTATCCAAATTATCTTCAGGTTTCCAAAGTCTAGCAAAAAACAAAATTTTATGTGGGTTGTTAAGACTTTTTGACTTTGTTTCAAAACTTTTTACACTAATGGATTTTGATATCCCAAATAAAAATTTGGCAAAGTTAGTGATAAGTTTTTTAAGCTTTACATCCACCCCCCCCGCACAATATCTAACACTGTTAAGCGGGTTTCTATAAAAGGAAACATGATAATTCATTCCAAGCGGAAACATCTTTTCTCTATGTTGTTGTGGGAAAATCCTTAATATATCCTTTGAAAAACTACGTAAAAAGACAAACTCTACACCACTCGTATCCAAATATGAAAAATACCTGTCAATATCCATATCAGTGTCTACACCATCACAAACATCGAATCCAACCAAATGCCCATTTATGCGTGCTTCTATGAATAAATCGTGTGGCAAATTTCTTTCAGATGTTGCGTCAACCGTTTTAAGCGTTATTTTTTTGGCTTTCTTCAAAAGATAAAATCCAGTAACAATTTGGCTAATATGCGATAAGGTTGAAGATATTTTTAAAACTACATCAATTTTAGAAAGCATAATCTTTTCTCCTCGTTTTGAGAATTATATATTCTCAAGAATATCTGCTATTCGCTTGCTTGCAAAGCCATCGCCATAAGGGTTGCTGGCTTTAGACATTTTTTCATAAGCGCTCTTATCCTCTAAAAGCGTTTTAAAGTTTTGGTAAATCACGTTTTCATCGGTGCCTACAAGCTTTAGAGTTCCTGCCTTTATACCCTCGGGGCGCTCAGTAGTATCTCTCATTACGAGAACCGGTTTGCCAAGGGAAGGTGCCTCCTCTTGAATACCGCCCGAATCGGTTAAAATCATAAAGCTTTGCGCTAGGAAGTTATGAAAATCCAAAACCTCAAGCGGCTCTATAATATGTATCCTATCGAAATCGCCAAGCTCCTCTTCGGCGGCTTTTCTAACAACAGGATTCATATGAATAGGATAGATGGCTTTTGTATCGGGGTGCTCCTCCATTACCCTACGGATTGCTCTGAACATATTATGCATGGGCTCGCCCAAGTTCTCGCGGCGGTGAGCGGTTATCATAATAAGGCGGCTATCCTTAGCCCAATCGAGCTCGGGGTGGCTATAATCCGCGCGAACGGTTGTTTTAAGCGCATCAATCGCAGTGTTGCCGGTGATGAAAATCCCGCTTTCGTCCTTGCCCTCTTTTATAAGGTTTGCTTTTGAAAGCTCGGTGGGGGCAAAATTTAGTTTCGAAATGATAGAAACCGCCTGACGATTGAACTCCTCCGGATAAGGAGAATATATATCATAGGTGCGCAGTCCCGCTTCGACATGGCCTACGGCAATCCTCTCATAGAAGCAGGCAAGTGCCGTAACAAAGGTGGTAGAGGTATCGCCGTGAACTAAAACAATATCGGGTTTTTCTGTTTCGAGGACCTCTCTTATACCGTTTAAGATATTGGTTGTTATATCGAAAAGGGTTTGCCTATCCTTCATAATAGACAAATCATAATCTGGCTTAACATCAAAAACCTCAAGCACCTGGTCAAGCATCTGACGATGCTGTGCGGTAACGCAAACAACGGTTTTAATGCTTTCGCGAGTTTTAAGTTCGTTAACCAATGGGCACATCTTAATGGCTTCGGGACGAGTTCCGAAAACGAGCATAACTTTTTTCATCATTCAACACCATTTTCTTTTTTATGATTAAATTTTGTTCTTGTTGTAGTATTCTGACATATAGATTTTGTTGTTTTGTTTTAAATTATAATATACTTTTTCGTCTCGATTTTTAATAATTCGAGCAGGATTTCCACCAACAACAGCAAGAGGCGGAACATCCTTGGTTACAACACTTCCTGCAGCCACAACCGCGCCTTCTCCAATTGTGATTCCGGGAAGTATCATTACAGAAGAGCCTATCCACACATTATTTTTTATATTTACAGGTTTAAGAACGACCCTACTGTCAAAGGGTAGATATTCTAAATCCTCAGCATCGTAAACATGTGAAGAAGTTCTTATTTCTACATTATCCGCAATTATTGTTCCACTGTCAATCGTTATTCCGCCTTGGGCTTAAAATCTACATCTTGAACCTATATAAACATTTTCTTTAATTTTTATATTTTCTATAAAAGCATAGTCAAAATCCTTAACCAAAACATCGTTAGAATGAATTTCGCCAAACCCAAGATTGTTCAACCATTTTTGAAACTTGTTTGAATTGTGTTTTTTTATAATGTTTTTCAGAAGGCGTTTCATAAATGTTACTCCCACATACGATTTTTATAATTTATCTATATTCTAAGACATTATAATTTTCTTATTTCTTTAGCTGGGTTACCTGCTATAACACAGTTTCCTTCAGGAAAGCTTTTAGTTACAATGCTTCCCGCGCCCACAATTGTTCTTTCGCCCAATGTAACGCCCGGTAGAACGACGCTATTCATACCAATCCAGCAATTATCTCCTATTTTAACATCCTTACCGGGAGCCGCCTTGGACAAATCGTTCAAATCGTGATTCGCGGTAATAATGCCTACATTTGCCGCAATATAAGTCCCGCTTCCAATATATATATGTGCATCACTTGCGGCTTGAAAATAGGAGCCGCCTTTTTGAAAATTACTTAAATCGTTTATATCGAAATGAATGTTTTCCCAGTTCATAACCTGCATTCTAAAAGATACAGGAAACGGAATGTGTCTTTGATACCCGATGATTTTTTGCACAAAAACATTCTCGAGCACCCAGCGCCAACCGTTTGTATATTTATAGGAGCTGAACTCCTTACCTTTTAAATATTTTGGATTATAGAATATGTATCCTATTATTTGAGCATAAATTTTTTTAATCAAACCGCAACCGGCACGAAAATAAATTTTCAAAGAACGGCCATTTTTATTCTCCATAAGAAAATCACACCCTTTTAATCAGCATTTAATGCTTTCCAATTTTTTATGATTATATTTTTATTTATAAGAAGGTAAATGACTGTCCAAACAACACCCATACCAATCGAAACAATTATTGACGCGCCGCCTTTGAATGAGGACAAGAGTTTATATTTCACAAAAAATGCAGCGGCAGCTATAATAATTGTTTGAATTATAAAGATGAAAATGTTTTTCCAAGGCATAATATTTGTAAACTTAACCTTAATTAATTTACAGGTCCAAAGAAGCTGCACTATTGACATAATAAATGTTGCCATTAGTGTAGAAATGGCAGGACCAATAAACCCAAACAACTTATAAAACACAATATTTAAAATTAAATTTAAAGCCATTGTGATTAAAGAACTATAAAAAATAAACTTTGTTTTGCCAAGAGCATTGAGCATTATTCCCCAATAAATAGCCCTAAAAATCAAAATCAGTGAATATATTCTAAATACGGCGACGCCACCCGCTGTAACATATTTTGCAGAATAAAAAAGTGACAGAATATCGGGGGCAAATACAAAAAATCCGCCTGCAATTAAAATCATAAAACAAAATGAAATATTGGCTGCATTTCCCCAAAGTTTAACCGCCGCCTCGTTTTCCTCTTTCTTAATGAATCTAACGAGCGTCGGTAATAAAACTGCTGTGATGCTCGTTGCAACAATTGTTACAGGCAATTCCTTGGCGGCATTCGCGAAAATGGCATATTCCTCTGTTGTGAAAAATCTTGAAATAACAAGTTTATCAAGCTCAACATTAATGGTTCCGACTACTGCAGAAAGTCCTAAAGGGATAGAAAAAACAAATATTTCTTTGATTATTTTCTTGTTAAGAAAAATTTTAATCTTCCCTAACAGTTTATACATCCAAGTGATTCCTACAACCGCAAAAACAATCATAGAAGCCATATATAATCGCATATAATTTTGGAAAGAAATTCTTAAGAATTTAGCCATTAGCAAAAGCAGAAGATTTGCTACCGAATGAACTATATTAAAAACCAATAGTTTTTTTGTGTTGCCGTAAACTATGCAGGTGTTGCCAAGGTTATTCAACATAAGAGTTGCCCAAGGGTATATCGCTAAAACATAGGCAAACGAGGTTATTAATGGGTTTTTGAAATAATTAATTATAAGCGGTAATGATAAAAACAGACAAGCAGAAATAACTATTGTGAGAATGTTACTGAGTGTGAAATAAACCGAAAAGAATCTCTGTCTTTCCTCATCGTTTTCGGCGCGTGAAAGGAAATAATTTATACTGTTAGGAAGGCCAAGCAAAAGAAAGGTTGAAACGAGGTCTGTTACCATAATTATTTGGGAATATGTGCCATACTCCTCTAACGTTCTGAATCTAGCCAATAGCATAGAGGTAACAAGGCCTATTAATGTAACTGTAAATTTTGAAATTGTTAAAACTGCCGCATTTTTACCAACGTTGATTTTTTTAGCCATTAATACACCTCTTTCCTATAACCTAGATTATAATTTATATACCGAGCCGAAATAAAAACAACTTCTTAAAAAGGCCTTTGTGAAAATTCTCATATATTAATCTTACTTTTTTATTGCTTTTTTCATCCTAAAATAGATTGATTTCAAAAGAAATCTTAATAAGGATTTCGCAAAGCTTTGCCGCTTAAAATTTTGTATGGCAGTGTATTGCTCTATCGCTTCTTTGGGATTAGACACAAACTCATCAAAAAACTCCTGACGCTTTTCTTGGAAATATGTGTGTTTATAAAACAATGGATTGAACTGCTTAATAAACCTTAAATCACATTCTTTTATTACCATTCTATCGCCCAAAGCCTCGACAATGCTCATCCCTTTGGAGTTGTTGATTACTATTGTTGAATAATTTTTTGATGCAGACACTATATCCGGAAAAACAGTATGCAAGCCCTTGAAATCAGCTATAGTTATATCGCCTTGCCGATGCTCATCGCGATATTTACAATTTTCACCACAGGATGGCCTTAAGCACATTTGATCTAAAAACAATTGTATGTATGGGTCGCCTACTACATAAAGCGCTTTTTCTTTTAATTTGATTTTCGCCAAGTAATTTGTTTCGAACACTTTCCTTTTGGCTCTGAATTCATAAGAATCCACCGGTGCCCCAAGCATATTCCCAACTAAATTCATACATTCTTTAAAAACGGACGGGCTTCCTACACCATGACAAATAAAATCGATTAATAATAAGTTTTCATATTCCTTACCCAAAAAACTTTTTAAGCCCGCCACTTGACATGGCGTTCCGCAAAAAACTACTTTTTTCTTAGCTTCAATACTTTCTTTTATTGTTACAAACACATCGCCCATATCGCTTGCGATATATTTTGATTTGCATAAAGGGGCGATATTATTCACTCCTGTTATGCAGCGATGTTCCACCTTTAACCCATTCCAAGCCGCGCCAACCACAATGGTGTTTTCATCACCATAGGTTAAGCATATTTCCGAAAAAGCTCCTCCAGAAGCACTTTGCCGCCAAACAGCATCATCCTTTGTTATTGCACCGTATGCTTTTAAAGGACTGTTTTGAGTTGTTTTTGAAGTTTTGTTATTAATCGGACAAATATTTTCGCATTTTCCGCAATTTATACAATCATCGCTTGCCTTTGGATAATAAAAACCCTCTTCATCCGCAACCATTTTTATACAATTAACAGGACAGGCCGCAGCGCAAGCACTGCAACCCATGCACAAGCTCTTTTTTTCTGTAAAATAGAGCAACCTTACTCCTCCAATGCATTCTTCAAAAGTGTTGTTGAATTTTTTCTTAGTAAAGCAAGTTTTTCCTCGAAAGCAGTATATTTTATATTAACGACATTTAATTCATCACAAACATCTGCACAAACAATGTTTTCTTTTATTCCAAAATACTTATCAAGCTGATAAATTCGCGAGTTTTGACAAATTGGGCTATCGTTTTTAAACCGCTCTAATGTTATAAATTTTTTATGATAAAGCAGAGAGAAAATCGTTCCGTGATACGAATCTGTAATAACGGTGTCCGCTCTACTAATAAGCCATAAAAATTCTTGCGGACCTATTTCCTTACTTAAATTCTCCATCCAAGAACTATCATTTTCGTTCAAAGACCAGCCTATTATCTTTAAATTTTCTTTTTTTGCATAATTTTCAATCAACTCGCGATATCTATGTTCCTTATTAAGTAAATAACAAAAAACAAAAGGTTTTTTCGCACACGATTCTATATGCTTCGTGCTTTTTTCGAGTTTTTTCCAATTATCCGCGCTTATAAGCATCGTTGGGTCCAAAACCACTTGTGATGAAATATCGCAATTTTTAAATAATAAATCTTTTGCTGTATGTTCTCTTACCATAACACTTGAGAAATCAAAAAGCAGACTTTGATACTGCGAGCATAATTCACTTGGAATATATTCGAGTCCTATACTTGCAGCATATGATATTTTTTTACCACTAAAAAAATCTAAAAAGTATGTAGAATTAAACTGAGATGGAGCCCATATCTGATCGCTGCCTGCAACTATAGCTTTATATTTCCTGCTTGCTTTTTTCAGATTTTCCCTCTTTAGAACGCAGCGGCTCATATTGAAATACTTTTTTTGGAAATCAATAAATTTATAAGAGCGAATTTCAGGTTTATAAAACTTTGATATGAAGGATTTTAATAAAAAAATCTCTCC
Organism: Acutalibacteraceae bacterium; assembly: GCA_045589375.1. Lineage (GTDB taxonomy): Bacteria > Bacillota > Clostridia > Oscillospirales > Acutalibacteraceae > UBA737. Next base: position 8,220 of record JAZNOY010000026.1, read on the forward strand.
GTTTCTTTTACCCCCCCTATAATCAATGATTTCTCCTTTATAGCCTAAATCATTTATGCTTTCTTGCATAGCATATGCTTGTAAAGCACTACCAAAATTAGTAAAGAAATGCCATGTAAATATTCCAACTTTATTGTTTTTCGATGCCATGGCAGCTTCCCTCCTACTATTATAGCTTATATGTAATACCATCTATAATATTTCTTGTATCAAGAATGATTTTGCCTTTAAGCTTATCCTGATTATTTCTAATCTCGCTATGGCCCACCATAACAACTACCATATCAACACTATCAAGGAACTCATCAAAATCATGATACTGATTTTCAACGACATCGCTTTGTATAAACGGGTCATAGACCTTAAGTCCTGTAGCCAAGTGCCTTTCTTGGCTTTCAAGCAATTGCAGTGTGGGCGATTCTCTCATATCGTCTACATTTTCTTTATATGTAAGGCCGTAAAGACCGACTCTGCTAATATCGGTGAGTCCTTTTTCTTTCATTATTTCATAAATTCTATTAAGCACGAAATCCGGCATAGCATCATTCGTTTTCATAGATTCATCTATAACTTTAGCAAGGCTTGGATAATCGCCAACCAAAAACCACGGGTCAACGCTTATACAATGGCCGCCCACACCGGGACCCGGTTGGAGAATATTAACGCGAGGATGCATATTGCATATTCTTATTATCTCATAAACATCCATACCATCGTGGCGGCAAATTTTTGCAAGCTCATTCGCAAACGCAATATTAACGGCGCGGAAGGTGTTTTCTACAACCTTGGTCATCTCAGCGGTTTTAATATCGGTTACAACGATTTCACCTTGGCAGAAGCTTGCATAAAGCTCCTTAACCTTTTCGCCGATTTCCTTATTATCTGCGCCTACAGTTCGGTTATTTTGCAAAAGCTCATATACCATATTACCGGGGATAATTCTCTCCGGAGCGTGAACTAAATGGATGTCCTTACCCGCCTTGAAGCCATTTTCCGCAATAACGGGGCGGATGAACTTATCAATAGTTCCGGGAGAAACGGTTGACTCTATTACTATAGTGGCTCCCTTTTGGCAAACCTCCATAATCTTCTTAACGGCTGCCGCCACATAGGAGGCATCTACCTTTTTCGAAAATTTATCATAAGGAGTAGGAACAGAAACGATATATGTATCGGTGATTTGATATTCGGTTGAAAATTTAATTCCACCCTTTAAGGCCTCCTCAAAGAGTTCATCAAGGCCATCCTCTTTAAAGGTTGTTTTGCCCGAATTTAATGTGGCTACCAGTTCGCTATTATAATCGGTTCCGATAACCTCAACGCCGTGGGAAGCGAGCATCAAAGCTGTGGGCAATCCAATATACCCAAGTCCTATAACATTAATCATTTTTTATTTCTCCTATGCTTTATATTTTTAAACAAATAGATTGCAAAAACCAAAATAAACACGAGACCGAAAACCAGTTCCGGAACAACCTGTGAAACCATATTTTTAAGTCGCAAGAAAACGGTTTGAGAATTGTTTTGTTCGGAGACAGAATTAATAACCATAGAGTTTTGGACTTTTAAAGGAAATATTAACTCTTGTTTGGTTTCATTATCAATAAAAATCATATTTTCAGTATCATCCAAAATTCCACTGCAAAGTTCTTGCTTAGTAACAGTTTCACCGAGACTTTTATATATGAAGACTTTATCTCCCGAAGGGTGAACTGCCTTTATTTTGAATTTTTGTTCACTGTCTTTGAAGAAGGAATCAAAAAACTGCATTCTCTCGCGAGCATAGCGCTGAGTTTCTTGGCAATAATTTGCAAACGGCGTTGTTTGCCATCTGATATCACTCATATTGGCAGATGCTTCTATGTGTCCTTGCATTTGAGGTAGGATTGATTCAAAAAGCTGCTTAGCAGAAGGCCTCAAACGCTCATAATAATAATCTTTCACCAAATTTGCAAACTCATCATGAGAATAAAGCAGTTCATAAAGCGCAGTGCTATAAAAATTAGAATTAAGATGGGTGATTTCGTTCGGCAGGAGATTAAAAGAGCCCTCAAAGTCCCAACCGGGACCTGCGTATAACTTAGAATCTAATTTATCGGAATTTTTATAATAATAAGCGCTTGAGCGCCCCGCATCATTGAATGCCAAAAACTCCTCAACAATATATTTGAGCGCAAAAGAATCAGCATCGATATAATCTGTATAGTGCAAATTGGTTTCTTTATTGTATCCATTAGGACTTTCTAACGCTTTATACAAATCATTCATAAAGCTATAGATATAGTTAACCTGATTAACCGAAACGAACCTAGGAGCGTGCACAACATAATGGTCGCCGCTATCTGCAATAAATCCGGAGTCTTCACCAGCCCAATATTCAGGCACATCTCGTTCCAACAAAAATCCTCCGGTAGAATCTGCGGGTTCATTTTTTAAGTGAAAGCCTTTAAGTTTTTCGTTCTCCGAGACATAACGATTATAATTCTTTTCCAAAAGGGTTGGATTTAAAATCTCATTTTGCTCATCTAAAGAGGAAATGTTGATGTTTTGCCTACCTATTGATATACGCTCGCAAAGCAGGTAATTGCCAACATACTCATTATTGAGATACAAATCAACCGAACGCGAATCGACAACATTTGGCATCCCCACCATTTTTTCAAGTTCAAATGCCAACGAGTTTGCAAGATATTTCCCCGAAGGATGCGCAAGCAAAATCCATTCGGTTGATGGTTTCATCGAAGCAAGCGGGGCTTCATTTAATAAATTCAGCAAATAACCTTTTTTATCGGTAGATGTCCAAGAGGTATTTCCTCTTCCTGAAAGTTCGGCATTGTCGGTTTTGAAATTTTCACTAGTCTCAAAACTATAAACCGAAATAGAGGAATCTTCTCTATGAGCTTTATTTTGATGAATATCTTCTATCGAGCCGCTTTTTGTATTAATAAACAGCGAGGGTATATTTTGCGATTTCATTACAAAAAGATTGCCCGTGGATTTTATAGCAGCTTCTTTTTTTATTCTAAAGGAATATTTTGTTTCGTTTTCAACAAGGGATATATCATCCTTTAATTCCCCGTTTAAAAAATATTCGGTTTTAAACCTTTTGTCGTTATTTATTTGTTTTGCTTTTACCGCTTGTGCGGGTAAAAATAAATACCAATTATCATCTTGCTCATTATACCAGCCTTTTACTGTATCTTTATCACCGTTCGATAATTCCACATTAAAACTTAAAATCTGCTGGGTTAAAGATAGACTTAATTTGGCATTTTGATAAATAAATACCCCAAACAGCGCCCCGAGAGCAACAAGCAAAATCAGTAATAAAATAACAATCTGCTTAAAATAATATTTCATTAAGTTTTAAACCTCGAATGCTTTTTTACATAAATAAAATTTTGAAAAAGTCTCTTTACCGAGATTTTTCACCTGCACGATATCTTCAATAAAGCCCGGCAAAATATCATCATATTTAATTTCCATAACCAGTAAACCACCCGGTAAAATCGGAATCTTATGATAATCACCGCTTAAAAACTTTTCCGTTTCATTAGAACCGCAAATATTAGTATCAAATGTTATACGAACATTTCCCTCCTCGTAAATATAGGGAATTCTCTCATATTCAACAATAACATCGGGATGAAGGAGATTAGTTTTTGTTTCGATAAAGAATTTACGAAGCAAAGAAAACTGCTCATTTATTTCACAAAAGTTATTGTTTTGCATATCAACAGCTTGGGATAAAGAAACAGCACATTGTTTTTTCTCGGTCATGCCGCGTGTTTTACTCTTGAGCTCAAGACGGATAAAATCCTTATCATCGTTATAATAACGAATTCTGAATTTTTCTCTGTTATCATAACCATACTCGTTTTCAAAAAAACAACTATGAGTATAATCGTCAAAATAAAGACTTTTAATTATGTATGTCCCTTTATGAGTATGAACATCACGCTGCATAATCTGCTCGAGCTTATTTTGCAATTCAATTCTTTTGTTATCATCAATAACAAATTTGTGCTCGTATCTCATATCAGTAAGTAAATTCGCCATCGTGGCTCATAACAGAAACTGAAGAAACGCCTGCTATTGCCGTGATGTTTTTTGCAATATCGCAATCTTCTTCTATAAATGCCTCAGCCACCAAGGTCCATGAATTTGCAGAATACTTTTCTGACTTGCGCTTGAATTTTTTGCTGTTTTTCTTTATTAATTCAATTACTTCTTTATTGTTAACAGATGCTTCACCATTCACAACAATTATTTGGCTATGGCGTATTTCTTTTGTTTTTGAAAGCACTACTAAAACAACAGTTAAAATAACCGAAAGAATGATTGCAAATTCTGCAAATCCGGCACCGCAAACTATACCAACCGAAATTGACCAGAACAAAAAGACTAAATCCAACGGGTCTTTTATCGCTGTTCTGAATCTTATAATTGATAATGCACCGACCATACCGAGCGAAATAACTACACTCGACTGAATCGTGAATATAATTGTAGCCGTAATTAAAGCCGTTGCTATCAAGGAAATATTAAAATTAAGGGAATAAAAAACCTTTTTGCAAGTCAATCTGTAAATTATAAAAATATAACTTGCAATAACCGCTGTTATAATTAGTGTAAGAATAACATACGATGTTGTAATATGCTGAGATTGATAGCCATTTAAAAACGAATTTTTAAAAATTTCAGAAAATGTCATTTGCTTTATCTCCTAACAAATTTTATTTTATTAAATTGTTGGCTCACCCAACTAAGCAACAATGAATTTAATATTGTTAAAACGGCACTTGCAATTATCCAAACAAATATCAAAACGCCATTATGCAAATCGGGGAAAAATTCCCACACTGATAACTGAATAAACTGATGTGTTAAATAAACCTCATAACAAATACCGGAAAATCCGCAAATGAGTTTATCAGCCTTTTGATGAGACTCACTCCATTTTTGAATTTTATATGAAAATAATAAAACTAAATAGAAAATTGCAACCGCTAAAACAAGTCTTACAAAGTGTTGAAACAAACTATCGTAATAGAAATAAAATTTTGTGTTCTTTAAATCTTCAAATGCCATGTCGGAAACTACTCTTATAACCGACAGGCACAGCGCTGATAAACACCAAAAAATCGTTTCCCTTTTGCCTACGGGCTTTGGTTGCCGAAAACGAAAATAAATATATATGTATCCACCGATATGAACGGCATAATGGGGTGTCCCTACCAACACGAAAACAGCCGTAATTAAAAGCATGCTAACAATCAATGAAATGTTGAGAGAAACTTTACCGTCTTCGTGCCTTTTTGAAATTTTAAAAAGCACAGGAGTTATCAAATAGCAAATCAACAAAATAGTTATGAACCAGAAATGTCCGAGCCCCAAAACGCTATCTCGCGAAAATCCTGAGAGACCTAAAGAATATGTGATTATTGCACTTTTTTTCGGAACTTGTCCTATCAAAAACAAAACCAAAATAACCGCCCAAAGATATATTTCATAGGGAATAAAAATTGTTTTTATTCTTTTGAGATAAAAATCTTTTACTCCCGTTTCTAAATCTTTTTTCGCCATTAAATATGCGCTGACAGAAAAGAAAATCGGCACCCCAATATTCAGCCACATGCTGATATTATAATTTATACCAATAAAGAAAATATGGCAGAAAAATATCAAAACTGCGGAAAAAGCCCTTAAATATGTAATAGATTTTATTCTTTCCATATTATCTCTCCGAATAATTAATCACAATTTTTTATAATTATTTTTTTAACCTTGTTTTTAAAGGCAGAATAAGGCTTCCCTAAGATTTTTTCGGTATTAACAGATATAAAAGCAAGAGATTTCCACCACCAAGAAGCCTCACGTTTTTTTGTGGCCTCGCTTTTCCAAGAGCCTGAAAAATAATGAATGGTGGTTATACCCTTTTTATATTCCTCATCATTTATCTTAGACAAGTCGGGGCAAAAAACATTTTGAGGATAAATTGCCAAGCCGTCTATTTCTTGATATTCATCATTTAAGATAACGCCTATTTTTGTGAATTCTTTTGTTATTGTAACGGTATTGGTTGTTACATCATAACTACCATCAGGCAATAAGAAATGCCGGTTATCATAATAACTTAATAGTGATGCCATAATTGGATTGGCTTTTTCGCAGGCCATAATACCCGTAACCGGATGCAACCTACTTTCAAAACCGGTGAAGGCTTTATGAACAAGATACTCATCCAAACTTTTAAGCACCCTAACATCTGTATCCATATATATTCCGCCCTCGGTGCATATTGCATAAAGGCGAACATAATCGCTCACGAAAGCAAACTTCCTTGCCTCGTAGGCTTCCTTCACATAGGCGTTTGAGGAAACATCAAAGTTTTCCTCATTCCATTCGATTATTTCATAATCAGGGCAATATTTTTTCCAGCTTTCAATACACCTAAGCGCGAGCTCCGGTTTTTCACCGCGCCCAAACCAACAATAATGTATTTTCTTTGGTATCATTGAGCCGTTCCTCCCTTATATAAATACTTTTTCTTAAAAAACGGAACTCCTAATTTTGCAATCAATAAAATTATCCTTTTTTTCGAAAAGTCAAGCTCTGAAGTGTCTTCGACAAGAGATTTATACGCCTGCGCAATAACAGCACACTTTAATGTATGTTTAATATCTTTGGCGTTAAGCATCATTTTATAGTAAGTATCGGCCGTTCCCTTTGGATTTTCATATAATATTTTTCGGTAATTAGAGGTCAAACCATCAGGGAGATATTCGCAGTAATATAAAACCTCACTGGATAAAATCATCGGGCCTTCTCTATCCAAGTCGACATAAAGATTGTTTTCTGTTAAAAATTTTTCACCCGTAAACTCCTTGAAAAAATGCCTTTTTAACACCTGCGTTTTGAAAAACAAAACCGTATCGCCATCAAAGGCATATTTATCTCTAAGTTCAGACATAGTAGAGTACTTAATGCCCTGTGGAAGCGGAGAACAGATAGGCTTATGCTCATTAAAATCTCCGCGCAACGCCAATATTCCGATTGCCGCCGCATTAGTGTTTTCTTCCCATATTGAAATAGCGCGTTCAATTGCATTTTCGCAAAGTGCATCATCTGAATCAAGGCAAACACACAATTCTCCCGAAGAAGCTTTAACAGCAGTATTATGCGCTCTATGCTTGCCGCCGTTTTCTTGCTTAATATATTTAATATCAATTATTTTTTCGGCAATAAAACTGCTTACGAGTTCTTTCGTGTTATCGGTTGAACCATCATCCACCACAATCCACTCAAAGTTTTTACTCGTTTGCGATTTTAAAGATTCATAGCATTGATTTAAAATATACGCCCTGTTATATGTAGGTGTTATAACGCTAATTAGCATCTCGGCGCTCCTTTTTTTCTTTTAAATACAACTTCTTGCCCTGAAGCATCCAACCTAATGCTTTAAAAAACGCAACATTCTTAAAAACTCCCATTTTTTTAAACAAAATAAAGGCAAATGAAAAAAATATGTAATAGTTTTTATATATTCGATAGTAGCAAGCGCCTTTTGAAAGAAAATAATTTTTATCGAAGCCGCTTGTCCATTTTTCTCTTGTTTCATCGGGAAGGCTATAACACATTGTCCAAGGAATATATTGTATTTTGAGCCCCGCCCGCAGAGCATCAGCTAAAAAGGCGTTTTCTTCGCCGGACTTAAACTTTGCACCCAAGCCCAAAAGAGTATCAAATTTGAGCCCTGCCTTTTTTATGCTGCTAAGCTTAAAGGTTATTTCTACCGATGCCACCTTGCTGATAGAAAGCATATTTATTTTTTTAGGCTTTGCAAACGGTCTTCTTGTATTTTTCTCTGCATCAAGTGAAAAACAAAAAACAATAATATCTGCCTTAGGATAGTTTGAATACGCCTCAAGAATTTTTTCTCGATATCCGTTTCTATAAATAATATCATCGTCACATAGAATGCAAATGTCCCCTGTTGCATACTTAAGCAACATATTTCTGCTATTTGAAAGGCCTACCTCATCGGTATTCTTAATTGAAATCTCCAAGCCTTTTTCAATTGTTTTTTCGAGCGGTGTATCTTTGACATTTTGGTTAACCACCAAAACATCGCAACTGCTGTGCATCTGTTGCAAAAATGTAAATTCGGTTTTATTCATAGTAGAAACTATATGTTGCAAGCGCATAAGCATTCTCCGATAACTTTAAATTATTTTTGCATTAATAAGCGACCATAAATATCAAGTATTTTTTGGGTGGCAAGTTGATTTTGATTTTCCATATTTTTCATAAACTCCACACCGTTTTCCACTAAGGAGCGGCGCAACTGCGGCTCATTAATTATCCTCTTAATTGCATAGGCCCATTCTTCTGTTTTTGCCGGAGGAACTAACAAACCGTTAACATTATTTGTGACTGTCTCTAAAATGCCGCCGGTGCAACTTGCGATTAATGGCTTCTTATAGTGCATAGCCTCAAAGCATATATGACCGAGCGCCTCATAATATGTTGGAAAAACAACTGCATCCATAGCGTTATAAAGTTCGGCCACATCGGTCGAAAAACCATAAAAAATAACCCTGTCTTGCATATTAAGTCTATGTGCCAAATCAATTAAGTTTTTCTTTTCAATGCCATCTCCTACTATTAAAAACTTAACATTTGGATGCTCTTTAAGCACCGATGGCAAAGCGCTTATAATTGTATGATTACCCTTGGGTTTTGCGAGCCTCCCCATAGAACCAATTAAAAAATCATCATCCTCAAGCTTTAATTCTTTTCGGATTTCTTCCCTTGATTTCATAGGCTCTTTCATCGGTCGGCACCTATAACAAACAAAAATTTTCTCAGGTTCAAAACCAGCCTCTAAAAGTCGATTTCTTATATAGTTTGTTTCGGTGGTTATAGCATCAAGATAAGGCTCACAAAGCTTTTTTATTTTCCCATAAGAATTAATGCCTATTCCTACATTTGTCCACACAAGCTTAGGACATTTTTTTCTGCGCCCGAAGGCTAGACAGGAAATTAATGCCGAATAAACATCTGCCGAATGAATAATATCAATATTATATTTTTTTACCGTTCTCTTAAGCGCTATAATAGCAGAAACTATTCTTGGGAATGGGCGCCTTTGCAAATGGCAATTAACCAATTCTATCCCCTGTTCTGATACAAACTTTTTTAGCCCGCCTGCTTTAACGGTGCCCCAGACAACCCTGTGTCCGTGCTTTATGGATTCTTTTGCCAAATCAAGAGCAAACAGTTCAGTCCCGCCCATTTCAAGACCGCTTGTTAAATATAATATGTTCATAAATTTTATACCTTTTTCTTATGATAATAAATCGCGAACTATTGGTATTTTTTTAATTATAAAAGCAACAAATGCTGAAATTAAAACCGCAGAGGATAAGCTGATTATCGAAAGGCTCAAATTATCTTGAAGCGGGATATGGTTTAAAACCTTTTGAACTGCAAAAAGCACTAAACAGTGACTATAATATATCCCAAGCGTTAGCCCTGATAATTTTAAAACTATTCTTTGAGTCTTCTCTTTTAAATCTAAACTTGAAAAAATCAAAAAGACTCCAACCGATGCCATAACAGCCCCCGGCAAAAGATATGCACTATAAACATACCCATAATATTTTGTCGGGTCGGTAAAATAAAACTCGATAATTGCGCAAACGACTGTTATGGCAAAGCCGCTCACGGCTAAAATTGTTCCGATTTTTTTATTTTGTTTAAGAGGATACTTTCTTAAATATCCTCCCAAAAAGAAATATCCCCAATAGCCCTCAAGGAAGATAAAATTAAAATGCTCCGAAATCTTAAAACCGGGTATGTATTTTGTGGCCACCGGCACAATCACCGATAACATAAGCCAAATAGCTATTATATATTGCACCACTCGTTTATCCGCTTTTTGCAAAATTATTTGAAAAATAGGAATGCATATGTATAAACCGAGCAGAGTATACATAAACCAAAACTGATAGTATGCAGGCTCCCAAATTAGCGAAGCGAAGCTTTTAAACGATAACGGAATTTTATTTGTGGCAATTCGCAAAACTACATAAATCAAGCTCCAAATAAAAAACGGGATAAACTGCCTTGGTATTTTTTTAGCCCATAATCCTTTTAAATCAATATCTTCCCTGCAAAGATTTGTTGCGCCCGATACCATAAAGAAAAGCGGAACAGCAATAACGCAAAGCGCCGTTATTCCCATAATAACAAACCACTCTAAAGAGCCCTTTTGTTCATAAAGATAATTTGCATTGCTATGAATTGCAACAACCATTATTGCGGATATAATTCTTATTAAATCATATCCGATAACCCTCTGCTTTATCATAAACATCCTTCCTTAGCAAAGCCTTAAAAAATAATAAACCCAAAGCACAAGCGCCGCGCGCTTTTGAATCAATTTATATATAATTCTTTTTCTTTTATCCTTCACCGTGAGCTTAGAAAAAGCGGATATAACTTTAGGATGATTTAGCACCTCTTGTATTTTTCTTAGTGAAAAACGATTTCCCATTTGCTTTGCTGCTCTTGCCGCATTCCCGATACAATCGTGAAAATAACATCGTTGACTTGTCAAAAAGCGTGTTGTGAGTTCTCCGCTTTCATCAATCGGCTCTATTATCGACAATACATCCTCAATTAGAAGCAGACGCTCGCAGAACATATCAGGCTTGTATCTAATATGGCTGTTCATCAATGAATCTGCGTTGAAGGTGTATGTATAAAGCACCTCGTTTATTATATAAACACTTTCAATATGAGAAATATATCTCAAATTAAAAACTAAATCTTCAGCAAAGCTTAAATTTTCGGGGAATCTTATGTTGAAATGCTCTAATATTTCCTTTTTATATAGTGAACGAACCGAGCTGCCCCAAACGGGTATTGTTTTATCATCGTCGCTCATATTGCCGAGCATTGAAGCCATAAAGCTTGAAATAACACTTTGATGAGCAAACAGACAATTATCATCCCAAGGAAAACCGAAGCTCTTACCGTCTCTTTCGGAATACATATCGCAAAGGCACAAGTCCGCATCGTTTTGCTGCATACCGAATAGCAGCGACTCATACATATTAACACTAGGGACATCGTCTGCATCGCAAAAGCCAATATACTCGCCTCGCGCGGCCTCAATGCCAATATTTCTAGCCATTCCCGGTCCGCCGTTTTGGGTATGAATACAAATAACATTATCATATTTATCGGCATATTCATCACAAATAGTCGGTGAATTATCAACCGAGCCGTCATCAACAAGAATAATCTCATTTAAAGAAACGGTTTGACCAAGCAAAGCCTCTATCGTTCTTTTTAAATACCTTTCGGAATTATAAACCGGAACTATTACACTCAACTTACTCATAGCATCAATACTCCAGCGGGTTATCCCAACAATGCCCCGCATCTATACAATGATATCCCTCTAAAGAGAATCTATAGACCAAAACCTTGCCCGCGGGACCTGCGGATACCACGAGCTGCACCTGCTCTCTTTCAAGCGAGTTTTCTATTATTACCCGTTTTATTTCTTTTTCTAAACTTTCAATTTTCGAAAAAGCGTTTTGACTCTCACACTTAACGAAAAGCACCTGTTTTTTGTAGCTTTTTGAAAAATAATCGGCATAATCGGCGTTATTATGGACGAATATTATCTTCCTATTTGAATCATCGTTCCATATTTCGCCGTATATATTCCTGTTTGCCTTCTCGAACAGAAAAGCATCTCCATAGGAAAGGTGTAAATTGAAATTCTTTTTGAAATATAATCGCGCCTGTGCCCAAGAAGCCGCAACAACCCTCTTTTTGCAAAGCGAAAGCGCCGTATCCTGCATATATTTTTTAGGAACCGCCAAAAGATATGGACAATCTTCACTTGAATTTTCATAGCTTTGCTTAATTTTTATAAATTCTTCTTTAAGCTCTTGCGAGTAGGGTTGGTAGTGAATGGATTTGCCTTGATATATGCCAAATTCTCCGTCACCAAATCGGATGAGCGATTTTCCCCTTTTTATTTCCCTAACCGTTTGCTCGGCAGAAAGAATGCTGCTGTTGACACCAAACGGAACGCGGATAAGAGCCAATATCACTCTAATCCAGCATTTAATTCTATAAACAAGCATATCTTCACCGCCGATTCATAATTATGAGAGTGTTTTTTTAATGATTTCAAGATATTTTAAGGATAAATTTTTATAATTATATTTTTCTACTGCTGATATATCATTTCTAATCTCTTTATTGCTGTGAAATGCCGAAAGCATATCGGCAAGATAAGCCTTGAGCTTTAATCTATCCTCGCTCACAGCCTCCTCACAGGCAACACCTAACTTATCCTCGGTTATCATTTTAGCCGTTTCGCTATTACCCTCGTTGCCCATAATCAAGGCACAAATGGGCGTTCGCGATGCCATATATTCATAAATTTTCCCGGGGATAACGCCGGTATAGTTATCTTGATTCCAATTAAGGAGCAAAACCATATTGGCATTCGCCTGCATCGAAAGTGACTCGCTTCTTGAAACAAAGCCATAGTTAACAGCAATTCCTTCAAGCCCAAAAGGCTTTAATTGACTTAATAATTCACCATAATCAGAGCCTGCATAGTGAATGGCTATTTCGGATTGGGAGGTTTCCCCTTCATCAATAAGTGACCTTAAAGCCTCTGCCAACATAACGACCGTTCTTCTGCCGTTATAAAGAGCGCCCGTATAAACAAAATTAAATTTAGCCTTATCAAAGGCTACGGCGGCTTCGTTTTTATGGTCATCAAGGTCAAAGCCATTATTAACAACGCTTATCGGCGCTATTTTTTTATTCTTATAAAACTGAGCCAAAGTCTCTGCCATACCGTTTGACACGCAAACAATATGGTCAGCCGCAAACACCGCCTTATTCTGTATCTTTTTATCGTGACGAAGCTCAATCTTGTTGCTTCTGCCTCCGGGATTATACGCAGGGTCGCGATAATCCGCTATGAATTTTTTGGTTCTGCGGTGCTTTTTCATCCATACACCCGCAAGATGAGCTCCCGCACCCGGATATGTGGCTATGACCGCATCAAACCCCGAAAGCTTATTCGCTTTTATCGCCGCTTTAAAGCCAAGATACAAAAATCTATTTTCGAGGCGGTCACAGGAATAATAGTAAAACCAAGATATAAAACCTTTTATTCGAGCGCGCAAACTCTTTTTAGCAATAACGGCAGTTGCAGCTTCACCCGCTTCTACACTGCCCGAAGCCTGAGCTACTCTTTTTTCGCCTCGAGCCTTCATCAAGGAATAAACCTTTCTTAGATACTGCATACCCTTATGCTCGGGGGCGTATATCTCGTTTATATTATCGGACTTTTGAGGGGTTACTTCCTGCTTGCACCAATTATCCTTTTGCAGTGAAGCCAAAACCGTAACCTCATTACCCATCTGGGCAAAATATTTAGATAGCTTTATGGCGCGAACCGAGGCCATTGCATTTTTATGCTTATAGTAATGCGAAATTATCAGTATTTTCATTCGCACACCTCATTTATTTGCTGCTTAGCCACTCTTCTTTGCTGCAATATTATTCCTGCAGGCAGCAGCGCCATCAATATCGTGGATTCTGCTCCCAGCATATAAACCTCTACGATTTGCAATAGAAAATGCCCAACTAAAATAATACAACAAGAAAGTGCTAATAAATTATTATGCTCTCTAAATAACTTATGTCCTATTTCAAATATGTATATATATAACCCGTAAACGACAGCCGTGCCGATACAACCATAGGCAAACAGGCATTGATAAAATAAGTTATGGGTATGATGGTCGGCCATACCTTCTCCAAACAACTTAACTGCCAGAGGCATTCTGACAAACTTATTGCTTACATATCTCAATATATCCAAATGCGTGTCCATACCCCACGCCTTATCGCTGAATGAGGCAGTATAATCGGTTATTGTTCCAACAAGCCTATCGTTACCAAAAATCAATTCCATCAGCGGAATTGCAAAAATCGTAGCTAAAATAACGGTAATATATATCGCCCTGAAAAAAGCTTTTTTCTTCATTAGAGAGGAAGGAATAAGCAAGAGCACAAAGCAAATCAGAATATTAATGCCTGCGTTTCGACTTCCCGTTGCTATAAGATAACTAAAGCTTATTGCTAAATATATCGCCGATATAATTTTATCACGAAGTGTATCTCCTAAAACAAACCACATAAATCCCGTGCTGATTCCGCAGAAAATTATAAATGCGAGAGAATTAGAGTTCCACTCGCTATTATCTTGAGAAAACAGAATAATCAGCAGCAAGTTTATGATTGAAGCTATCATTACCTGCTTCTTAATGTTTTGAAAATCAACATTTAAATAAGATATTGCCCAGGGCATAACCAAAGCAACATTAACCATAACAATACTTTTCACTCCGCCATACACAAGGCTCATTATCATAGTGAAAACCAAAAGAATGATTATAAGAAATTCAGAGATTGAGCAGGTGGGCAAAATATGTAATAAAAAGCTTATATATGCAAAAGCCGCAAAAACCATCATAACCGAAGCATACAGCGCATAGCTGTTTCCATAGCCCCAACTGCAAATCAAACTGGAGGCAAACGAAAACACTATAAGCCATAAAAACGGAATGCCTTTTTTACCATCCTTGATTTTTCCCTGCATTTTTACACTCCCTTACAAAACCAAAAAGTAAACAATTGGTTTACTTAACAGCGACAAATTTAAAATTCCACGACATATATTCCGGTTGTTACTCTGAATTCCTAGATTTTTTTCTTGCTTACAGTGATGCTGAAGCATCAATCTTTTCATTCGTGCTATCATTTTTTTGCTGTTTAGCAATTCTGTTTTGCTGCAAAATAATTCCCGCGGGCAACAACGCTATAATCAATGTGGTTTCTGTGCCAAGCATATAAACCTCACCAATCTGCATCAAAAAATGACCAATTAGAACTATGCAACAAGAAAGAGCCAACAAATTATTATGTTCTCTGAAAAGTCTATGTCCCATCTCGAAAATATAAATATACAGCCCATAAACCATCACTGTGCCGATATAACCATAGGCAAATAAGCATTGATAAAATAAATTATGAGCATGATAAACCTTTATGCCTGTGCCAAAGAGTTTGGCCAACAGCGGCATCTGACTAAACTTATCGCTTACAAACCTCAATATATCCAAATGGGTATTCATGCCCCACGCCTTATCACTGAATGAAGTAGTGTATTCATTCATTGTAACCATCAGCCTATCGTTACCGAAAATCAATTCCATAAGCGGAACCGCAAAAATTGTAGCCAAAACAACGGTAATATATATCGTTCTGAAAACTGCCTTTTTCTTCATTAAAGAAAGCGGAATAAGCAAAAGCGCAAAGCAAAATAAAATATTAATGCCTGCGTTTCGGCACCCCGTTGCTATAAGATAACTAAAACTTATCGCTAAATACATAGCCGATATAATTTTATCACGAAGCTTATTGCCTAAAACGAACCACATAAATCCGATACTTATGCCGCAAAAAATTATAATTGCAAGAGAATTGGAATCCCACCCGCTCTTATCTTGAGAAAATAAAATAACAAAAAGTAGGTTTATAATTGAAGCTATCATCACTTGCTTTTTCATGTTTTTAAAATCAACATGCAAATAAGATATTGCCCAAGGCACAACTACAGAAATATTAACCGCAACCATACTTTTAAATTCACCAAAGGCAAAGCTCATTACCGTTGTTAAAACCAAAAGAATAATTATAAGAAATTCGGGGATTGAGCAAGATGGGGAAATGTGCGAAGCAAAGCTTATATATGCAAAAGCCGCAACCAAGAGCACGCTCAAAACATATATCGTATAACTGTTTCCGTAACCCCAGCAACAGGCCACACTGACTACAAATGAAAACACTATAACCCATAAAAACGGAGCGCCTTTTTTATTGTTCTTGGTTTTTTCCTGCATTTATTACATTCCTTTAAAAAAGTATAAGTGTTGATAAATCAAGGTATTACTTTTACGCCATATATAAATATATATAATATTATATCATTATGATTATAGCACATAGGGGTAGTCAAGTCAATTATAAAAGCGTTGTTTTATCTGCAAAAGTCTATTTTGTAAAAAAACCACCTATCCGATTAACACTCGGATAGGTGGTTTAATAATTTTATTTATCGATAAGATTTAGATTTTTAAGAAGCTCTGTTGCGGATTGTGCAGCCTCTCTACCAATATTCCTTTGAGCTCTATGTGATTTTAAGATTTTTTCGCGTTTTTCGTGCTTTAAAATTCCAAACCACCGCTTGATTTGATACGCGCCCGCAAGGTAAGGCCTTTTTTTAAGCTTTGGATAAATCACTTCGAGTCTTTCTCGCGAAAGAAAAGCATTTTTGAAAAATATTTCTATGCCATTTTCACCTTTTCCGGCGCTGACGACCGCGGTATTTAACACCGTGCCGTATGCTCCGCCATCTAAAATGAATTTCTCCATCGCCTCAGACATTTGCGTAGACTCTGCACCGCCAAACCAAACCTCGCAAAGCTTTAATGAAGCAACATAAAACTCAAGCAAATCTGCACTTGATAACATTCGCCTTAATTCTTCTTCGTTATAATCAAAATTTCTTTGCAGTAAATACAAATCAATAAAGCTCTTTATGCCACAACCACCGCACAAAAAGTGCTTCGCCATATGATAAATATGATAAAGCATAAACAGCTCTGCCGGCATTTCATATTCAAGCCTTGCCCCCGAACACAATTCAACCGAGCCCCAAACCTCTTTCAAGCTTTCGCCCGCCTTTAAAAGAACATCTGCATCAATTAAAGCATAATGCAGTTCGATTTGAACTGCGTTTTTTGTTTCAAAGCGATAATCATAAAGCGTTGAGCTTCCAAGCTCCTTCCAGCCTAATTTTTGAACCAAAACCTTTGCCGCCGCTTCGCAGCATTCGGGCTTTATGAGGACATCTATATCACAGCTCGTCCTCAAAAACGGCGAAGAATAAAATTCTCTGATTTTAGCACCTTTAAGCAAGATAAACGGTATCCCATGACTCTCAAAAGCCTCACGAATACAGCCGATATCATGCTTCATCTTTTCGTAGCGATAGTTTGCTAAAAGCAGCGATTTTTTAAATTTTTCCGAAGCTTCACAATCAAAAAGCAAATTGTTTTTTATTAAAGCGTTGGCTACAATTTGCGATATATCGTGTTTCTTTGAAAGCTTATATAACAAAAAAAGTGTTTCCTTTGTCACTTCCTTAGAAAAATCCTCTTTTAAGGCTCGCTCGGATATCTGAGAGGCAATTAGCTCAAACATAATTTTATTTATGTTCAGTGGGACCACCTCTTTCAGCCTTAAAATATTATAATCCAAATTACTTTCTTGCAAATTTCTTAAAAACCCAAGCGCGAACCTTATTTGGCAAGAGCACCTGAACAACCAATCGTTTCAAAACATTGATTATATAATCAATCGGACCTATAAAGCCTTCTTTGAGCATATATTTTTGAAGTTTCGCTTCACTCTTAAAATATTTTATGCCGCCCCTTCTGCTATACATTTCTTCTCCCACTCGCACATTAACAAGTGTTTCGGGTATGTTTTTGAATTTTTGCTTTCCTTTAGCCATACGAAGCCAAAGATAATAATCTTCCTCTTGAAACCAGTCAATATATCCGCCCACCGCCTCAATGGAGGCTTTTTTAAACATAACCGTCATCTGATTCATCGGACAGCGGCTCTTCATATCCTCTTTTATTTCCTCGTCTGTTTGGAAAACCACACGCGAGGCTATGATATTTTCTTCGTTTCCTATAAACTCAGATATGTTTCCACCCACAATATCCAAGTCGGAATCACGCTCAAACTCCCTAATTTGCTTTTCAAATCTTTGCGGAAGGGAGATGTCGTCAGCATCCATTATTGCAACGAGCTCATTCGTGCAAGCATCAATCCCCGCACGGCGCGCATTTCCGTGGCCTTGGTTTTCGGCAAATCTAACCAGCTTAAAAATTTCATTGTTTTCATATGTGCTTATAGCCTCATCAAGACAAGCAGGAACAGGACCGTCTACCACGAGAACAACCTCGCTCGGACGGACTGTCTGATTCAAAATGCTATCAACAGCAGTTTTAAAATGCTCCGCCGTATCCTGCCCATAAACACAAATTAAAACAGAAAAATCCATTAGCTCTTCGTCACACCTTCAATAGTTCTTTTGCCTGCTTTTGCTTTTCTTCATATTCATTGTTTGTAATTTCGCCTTCGCTCATTAACCAATCACCGAAATCAATATCCGAATCGGTTCCTTCTCGGATAACATTTACGTGCTTGAAAACCTTCTCCACTGTTTTAAAAATAATTTTAAAATCGCCAATAAATGTTATACCCGAATCGATATATTCGAGATCATACTCGAATTTTTTATACCAGGAGATTCCGTTTCTGCCGCTTATTTGCGCAAGCCCCGTAAGGCCCGGCTTTACCGAGTGGCGCCGGCGCTGCTCAGGAGTCATAAACACCATATCCTTAACAAGCTGAGGACGCGGGCCGACTATGCTCATATCGCCTTTAATGATATTCAAAAGCTCGGGAAGCTCATCAATAGACGATTCCCTTAAAAACTTGCCGTAGTATGTAAGTCTCTCGGAATCGGGCAAAAACTCGCCGTTTTCATCCTTAGTTTGCGACATAGTTCTAAACTTTATTAATTTGAAAATCTTTTCATCCTTGCCGGGACGTGGTTGCACAAAAAACGGATTGCCCTTCATAATAATTGCATTGACAACTGTAAAAATTATTAAAACGGGCGACAACACTAAAACTGCAAGTGTTGACAGCACAAAATCCATAATGCGCTTTATGTATTTTAAATACAAAACGAACTCTCCTAACAAACTTTAATTTTCGAAACAGCCTCTTATAATTTTGATTATTTGCTCTTGCTCGGCGACAGTCATCTTATTATCGCTCGGTAAGCAAAGACCTCTATGGAATATATCCATTCCCACATCTAAAGGCCTACCGTCCTCACCTAAAGTTCCGCCACTTATATAGGCATTGGTTTTGGCCCTGCCGTTACCCTCACGAGTTACAAATCCGTGCATACGATAAATGGGCTGCATATGCATCGGCTTCCAAACAGGTCTGCCCTCGGCATTATAGCGGGCAAGCTTCTCAAGAATTTCCGTCGGACAAGTTTTGCCTTTTTCAGAAACATAAAGTGCCTCGCACTCACTTCTCACCTGCTTGCACATTGCCTCTTCATCAATAAGCATACAGGAAAGCCAAAAATTAGGCTCACTATTTTTAGCGTCATAAGGATTCATCGTAACAGGCAAATCCTTAAAGCCCTCACGATATCTCTCGTAAATAGCCTTCTTTTGCGCTATATGCTCTTCAAGATAAGGAATTTGACCGCGAACAACGCCCGCTATAACATTACTCATTCGATAGTTATATCCGAGCTCCTCGTGCTGATACCAAGCGGCGTTTTCGCGAGACTGAGTTGACCACTTGCGAACCTTCTCGGCAGCCTCCTTGCTATCGGTGAGAAGCATTCCGCCCGACGAGCCTGTTATAATTTTATTTCCGTTAAAGGAAATGGCATTATAGGTGCCAAACACGCCTGTTTGAACACCCTTATAGGTAGCCCCCAGCGACTCGGCCGCATCCTCAATGATAATAGCGTTATGCTTTTCGCAAATTGCTCTTAGCTCATCTACCTTACCCGGTGTTCCGTAGAGGTGGGCTATAACCACTACACGAACCTCAGGATAAAGCTCAAACGCCTTCTCGAGTGCTACAGGGTCCATATTCCATGTATCATATTCAGTATCTATAAAAACCGGAACTCCGCCCTCATAAACTACAGGGTTTACCGTTGCATCAAAGGTGCAGTCCGAACAGAAAACCTTATCACCGGACTTTACACCTGCAAGCTTAACTGCCATATGAAGCGCTGCTGTTCCGCAGGAAAGAGCGACTGCATATTTACAGCCAACCTTTTCGCATATTTGGCGTTCTACCTCGTTGATATTTTCACCGACCGTGCTCATCCAATTAGTCTCATATGCCTCTTGAACGAATTTAATTTCATCACCGTGCATAGTGGGGGATGCAAGCCAAACCTTATTTTTAAATTTTTCCACCGTTTTCACAACCCTTTTAGTTCTTTTTAAGACCGTTTTTGAAGGTGCAAAATCACCCTAACTTCAAAGCATACTTATACAGTTAAATATTATATCATAAAGGGTGTTTTATGTCAATCAAAAAAGTTGTTGTCCGCTCTTATGCAAAAAAATATTTTTCTTTGATAAATCTATGAATTGAATTTTAGTGGACCGCTTAATTATGCGAGCACAACAGTCCAATTCGGGCGGGTTGAAATAATGCTCGCCCACTCCTCATCCGAAAAAGCATTTTCTTTGGCCGTTTTACTGATGGTTATACTCAGTCCCGCAGTCGTTTGTGACAGTGAATTAATAATGCCTTCAATGCTTTCTTTTGATAGGAGTGTGCTCCAACGAAAATCCCAGCCATCCGTTCCGAAAACGCAGTTTGTAAGCCTTAATTCCCGAAGCTCTCCACAATATTGGAATACCGTATTATGTCCTTGCACATCCCCGCTTAAGTTGCTCAAATCCACTTCCTTTAATGCGGAACAATAACCAAACATATTAAGACATGCGGTTGCACCTGCCATATCTATGGGCGGCAGATACATCAGCTTTTTAGAGCCGTAAAACCAGCTTGTAAAGCCTTTTACCGCTGATGTGTCAAAAGTTATGCCATGTTTTTCAATAATGGATTTCAAATCAGTTATATCAGAATAATGAAAAACATAGTTATCCCATTCGTCAAAAATAAGGTCGTATTTGGGTTTAAATGTATTATCGTTCCAACCGACCCCCTTGAACGCATGTGAATATGTTCTGTGATTCCCGTTTTGCTGAAAATTATCCCAAAAGGTATTATACTGTTCTGTTTTACCCGCCCCAAAAACCTTTTCTTCATTTGCGGCAATTGCCGAAAGCTTTTCTGCTATACTCATACACTCTCACCGCCTATAAGCCTATTTTGAATGGCTATTATTTCATCAAGTGCTGTCTCAATATCACCCATTTCTCTGCGCAAATCTTCAATGGCCCAATAGTTGTCGGTGGGTGTTGAGCTATAGATGCCGTCATCACGCAAATAATAGTGTCCGCCCATCATATCGTCGACGGTTTTAAGCATAGAAAGTTTTGCTCTATCGATATCGGAAAGCCTAACACTCTCAACCGCCTGTGAAACCGCAAAACCGCTTTGAGCGTTGTGGCTTTCAGGGTTAAAGCTTAGGTCTACTGCAGGGGTTATGCCGTCCTCACCCTTGTCGCCCTTGTCGCCTTTTTCACCTTTATCTCCCTTGTCACCTTTTTCGCCTTGCTCTCCTCGCTCTCCCGTTTCACCCTTAAGCGAAGCGAGTTGTTCTTGTGTGAAATCAGTGTAAACAAAGGGTTCTCCTTTTTCGCCTGTGTCGCCCTTATCGCCTTTTGCGCCTTTATCACCCTTTTCACCTTTGAGCGAAGCGAGCTGTTCTTGTGTGAAATCAGCGTAAACAAAGGGCTCTCCCTTGTCGCCCTTTTCGCCCTTATCACCTTTATCGCCCTTTGCGCCATCGAATTTTCCTGCATTCGCATCCTCCTTGATGCTGTTGGCGGTATCCACGGCATCAAGCGCCACAGATAAAATTTGAGTATATATTTCGGGCGTGGGGTCTGAAGGAATATCGCCCTCAGCGTAGCCGCTTTCTATTACGGGTATCTCTATTTTTGGGGTGGTGGCAATTTTTTCTCCACTTGTCCCAAAAACGGAAATTTTAAATCCCGGTGCCTTAATCACCTCAAAGGGAACATAGCATTCGTCAATTGAAACACACATTGGATTAGACTCGCTGAGTGCTACGCTATAGCTTTCCTCACCACGCGAAAAAACCGCCGTTTTATCATAAGAATTCCATTCTTTTGGAAAGGAAAACTTGACCGTTTGGTGCTTAACGCTATCCGCAACAACCGTGTCGAAGCCGACTATTAAATCGGTTTTTGTAACTTTTAATGAAATCATATTTTTCTCCTTTTTTTATTAGCGATAATGCCCTACCCGACAGAATTCATTACCGCCATAAAAATAATAAACACCTAATTTGCGACATTCACCGACCGCTTTAAAAACACATAAATTAAAATATGATTGACATTTTTCGACATTTAAAATATAATATATGCATAAAAAAAGAACACGCCGAAGCGTGTTCCTTTGGAGCTGAAGATGGGACTCGAACCCACGACCTGCTGATTACGAATCAGCTGCTCTACCAACTGAGCCACTCCAGCAAAATGCACTATTGATTATAACAAGTCTACCCTTCTAAGTCAAGTTATTTTAATAGGAGAAGCGTTATGAATAACGAAACAAACACAATAAACAAAAGAATAGCGGCATATAGAAAGCTTGCCGGTTTCACTCAGGATTCAGCAGCCGCTGCGCTCGGTATGAAAAAAAATACTTATTCACGAATGGAACGTGTAGGCAACCCTTCCCCCGAAATGCTGGTAAAGCTTTCAAAGCTTTACAAGGTTACCGTTAACACCCTCTTGTTAGGCCAAGAAAAGCCCGAGGAAAACATTTTTGCTCAGCATCGTGAGAGAGAAATTATCAGGCTTAGCGACTATGATAAACCACTTTTTGAAAGGCGTCCGGAGCTTAATCTAACCTTCAACGAATACAACTGCGTTAAGGTGAGCCGAACCCTCACCCTTGAGCAAAGAAAAGAAATTATGGAGCTGATAAACAAATTCCAAAAAGAAAATAACGAGTAAAAAACCGCTTACAGCGTGTGCTGTAAGCGGTTTTTCTATACCTTAATATAGCTTGAAAGACTAAAGGAATAAAGAATTTTTTCCTTTATCGGCAAAGAGAAAATCTTTTCACAAGCCGAAGCATAAATTCTAAGCTGTTCACCATAGGTATCGGCAAGTGCATTGATATCCTCAACCCCATCCGTTTTGAAATCGAGAACGCAAATTCCATCATCCTCGACAAAGCATAAATCTACGGCTCCTTGCACGACTATCTGCACCTCGTCTGCCACATCGGACAGCGTATTATCAAGCGATTTTGCAGGCATCTCGGTCAAAAAACGCATCTCGCGGCGAAATTCCCTTGCGGATAAAATTCGCTTATATAAATCGCTTTGGAAAAAGGCTTCTATCGCCTTTTTATCAACTGCGGTTGCTTCTGTCTCGGTTATAAACTGCCACTCAACCAATCGGTTGATTTCGGCTTCTATATTAGGCTTTTCGGCAAAGTTCATAAACTGCATAACCTTATGGGTTGCCGTTCCGCGCATAGTCGCAGTAATGCCCTTGTTTTGCAAAAATGCAGGCTTTGTGCCAAAGGCAAATTTATCGCTTTCGGCGGCATTTGCAAGCTCTGAAACCGAAGCCTTAGCCTGTATTTTGCGAAGCTCCTCAAACGGATATTTATAGTCGGAATTTCTCTTTATTTGCTCGATGAAAGACTTATTTTCTACAGTTTGCTTTTGCCCGCTCTCAGCCACGCAACCATCATAATCAAACTCATTGATTACACAAACATTAAGTCGCAAATCACTACTTATAGGCTTTATAGCAGCATCAGACTTATCGCGCAGTGCTTTGGCATCGGGATGCAAAAGCGTTGCCGCCAAAATCCAGTTTCTCATATTAGTTGAGGAATCCAAAAACTCTCCGCTTATATAAGGGGGCTCCCCTTTTAGCGTTTCACAAATTCGGGTTATATCCTTGTTTGCATTTTTACAAGCGCAAACAAGACAAAGCCTATCTTCAGCGCGAGTCATCGCAACATATAATAGCCTGAGTCTCTCCTCTATTGTTTTTTCACGCGCTTCTAAGGCTATAAGTCTATGCCCGAGGCTTTCAAAATCTGCATGCTTTTCTTCATCGTAATATTTAAGCCCTAATCCCAATTTTTCGGAATAAAGAATGTTGGAAATTGAGTCCGAATAATTTATTCTTGAAGCCAAATTGGCTATTATACAAACGGGAAATTGCAGTCCCTTTGAGGAGTGCATAGACATAATTTTAACCCTGTTTTCTCCGCTTGCCACACCACTTTTAAAGGGCTTTTCGGGCAGTGACTTTAAATATCTCAAAAATCCGTAAATGCTTCCTTGTGACGCCGCACAATACTTATCCGCCACCTGTTCAAGCTTTGCCACATTAAGCGCGCGAATTTTACCGCCTGTCATTGCCGAAACGCCGTTTAAAAAATCGGTTGAATCAACCAAATAAGACAAAAGCTTATTAAGCGGCAATATGGCGGCCCTTGCGCGAAACTCGGCAAGCCTATCTAAAAATGAGCTCGCTTTATTATTTCCGCTATGCGCGGCAGTAATTACCGATTTATAAAGACTTTCGCGCTTATTTTCACAGCGAATAAGCGCCATCTCCTCTGCCGAAAAGGCGAACATCGGCGACATCATAACACTAAGCAGCTGAACATCACTTTCGGGATTATCTATAATTTGCAAAAGCGATAAAAGGGTGGATATTTCAAAGCTCTCCATGAAGTCCTCTGCCGCATGAGCAACAGGTATTCCCAGGCTTTGAAGAATTTCACTGAGAACATCAGATTTATCCTTTACCTTATCAAGCAAAACGGCAAAGTCGCTATATCTTGCTTCGCGCAATTCCCCGTTCTCGCCGCGGATAACGGCACCCTCGGACATAACCCCTTTTATATATTCGGCGATTGCGCGAGCTTCACTTTGTAGAAGGCTATCGTCATCCTCGTTACCGCACTTATCAACCAGCATCAATTCGGTCTCAGGAGCATCTATTTGGGGGAACTCGGCTCCCGCATAAAGATACTCCTCGCTATCATACACGAGATTTCCGCGCTGACCGCCCATAAGAAGTGAAAAATAGTAATTTACCGCATCGCAAACGCCCTTACGGCTTCTGAAATTTTGAGAGAGAATTATCTTTTTAGACTCTCCCTCCCCCGCGCGGTCAAAGTCTACATAGCTTGCCTTTTTATCGAGGAAATTTTGAGGATTTGAGCCTCTAAAGCCATATATACTCTGCTTGACATCTCCCACGACAAAAAGCTTTTCTTCTCGGTTTGAGAGCACATAAAAGAGCATATTTTGAAGGTCGTTTACATCCTGAAATTCATCAACTAAAACCTCATCATACCGCGTAGAAAGAGCACGCGCGCGTTCATTTATAATGATTTCGCCGTCACTCAAGCTGCACAAAAGCTCAAGCGCCATTTGCTCAATATTATAAAATGTAAAGGTATTAGCCGCGCGATAAGCCTCAAGCAAGCGCTCACCGTATTTTTTTACAAGCTCTACAAGCAACCGCACTGACTTACTATCGGCATCCAAATTACCTTGAATTTCCGAGCTTTGAGCACAAAACAAAGCGTTTAGCTCCTCTAAAGCCGAGGATAACTGCTTAATCTGCTTTTTGAATTGCAAATCGAAGCTATCCTTGCTCGAAAGCGAGGGTGCTTTAGGTAATGAGGCTTCGTGCAAGGCCTTATAAAGAGCATCCCAATCCTTTTGAGCGGCGACCGAAAGCAAGGTGTCAAGTAAAAGTGAAGCCGTAGCCGCATAAGCGTTAGCACCCTCTTGATTTTTGCTCACCTTTAGCGCAGTTTCGGCCATTTCTGCTACGATTTCACGAGCGCTGTTAAGGCGCTTTTTGCATATATCAAAGGCTCTTTTAGCCCACGGATGCCGAGCGTCGAATTCGGTTTCATATACCTTCAAAAAGCCATCTAAAAAGCTATTTGGGAAGGGCAATTGCTGGGTATATAAATAAATCCGCTCGATCAAAGAGGCTAAATTTTTTTCATCATATTCGCACGCCGTAAACTCAAGCAGCTTGGCAAAATCCTCGCATTTATCATCAAAATATTCGCCCAAAATACCGCTCATAACAGAGTTTGATACGGCAATCAAATCACTGCCCTCGCTCACAGCAAAATCAGGTTCAATTCCACATTCTGCGAAGTTTTCACGCACAAGCTTTATGCAAAATGAATCAATTGTGCATATATCCGCATTAGAAAGAAGATGCTTTTGGCGAAGGAGCGCGGGATTATCGCTATCCTTTGAAATCTCCTCATAAAGCCTTTTTTCGATACGGGTTTTCATCTCTGCCGCGGCGGCATTTGTAAAGGTTACTATCAGTAGCCTATCTGCGCTCACAGGCTTTTGCTTATTTGTGAGAAGCTTTATTACGCGTTCGGTTAAAACGGCCGTTTTACCCGAGCCTGCGGCGGCTGAAACAAGCACATTACCCTTTGCCTTTATAGCCTCTTTTTGCATATCGGTAAAATTAACGGGCATCCTCTTCCACCTGCCTTTCTATCTCTGATATGACCTCTTGGTTTGAAAGCTTAGGCACGGCAAGAGGCTTTTCCTTTCCTATCCTGCAAACACCCTTAAAATCGCAATATTTACAAGCAGGGCTATCTATTCCATCAATAGGGTCTGCAGAAATCGCTCCTGTCATTATCTCGCGGCCTGTCCACTCAAGCTTTTTCTCAATAAAATTGAAAATCTTGCTAAAATCCTCATCGGTTATAAAGCTGCTTTTTGAGCGGCTTGTAGGAATAAATTCGCCATCAAAATTTTTATCCATAGCGTGAATGACATCCGAATCGGAAAGCATAATTCCGTGCATACGGCGCTTTGCTTTATCTTCCTTGCGCACGCGCGACGCGGGCATATAGAAAATACCCGCAGGTGTATCTCCAAAGACCTTGCTTTTACAAAGCGCATAAAGATAAAACAGCATTTGCATATTTTGGCCAAACAGTATATCAGGCAGCTTGAAATCGCGCGCGCCTGTTTTATAATCTACTATTCTCACATAGCCGCCGTAGCTATCCACTCTATCTACTACGCCTGTAAGCTGAAGCTCACCCAAGGAATCTATCGGCACCTTAATTTCGGGCATTTCATCGCCGCCGATTCTAAGCTCGCATTTGACAGGCTCAAAATCACTTTGAGCGAACTCTGCCGCCAAATGACAAGCCACCTCTTTTACGCTTCTCGTTATATTGCCGACAAGGTATCTCATTCGACCGTTTTCAATATTTCTATATCCTACGATACCGTCAAGATATTCACTAACCGCTAAATCTACCTCGCTATATATTTCGTTTTGAGTAAGCTCACCTAAGGATTTGCCGAATTTTTCAACCAAGCGCTGCAAAACATAATGAACCATAGTTCCCCTTTGCATAGCGCTGAATTCAGCCGGCTCAAGACGCTTGGCATAGAGCCCATGCTTACAAAAATACATAAACTTACAGCGGGCATAATCATCGAGCTTTGAGGGAGACATTCGAAGCCTTTCGCCAAAAAGCTTATGGGCCGTTTCGCGACTCAAATTAAATTTAGGTCTTGATTTAAGCGATATAACCGACTCAAGCCGTGCGCGATAGCTATCGTTTTCTTTGATTGCCGAAAGCAATGTAGCGGTATCGGCATCATCAGTTGATAGTCTTCTGCAGAGCGAATAAAAAGTGTTTTCTGCCGTTTCGGGAAGGTTATCAGGGCAAAGCGAAGTCGGCTCTGCTACGCTGTTGCATTTTAAATTTTCTATTATACTGCCAACAAACGCCGAAGGCTCTGCGGCAGAGCCATCTATCGATGAGTGATAACAAATAAACAGCTTATCCGTGGCACAGCAAACATTACTGTAAACCAAAAATTCCTCATCAATATCACTTTTAATTGAATTATCAGGTATTTCAATTCCAAGCTCTATCAATTCTTCTCGTTCAGCTATACCGAAAATTCCCGAATTTGCTTGATTTCGAGGAAATTCGCCCTGATTGGCGCCCAAAATAAAGGCGTATTTTGGTCTTGAGGGGCGAATTCTATCGGCCGCCCCGAAGGTAACCTCATCGACCATTTGGGGAATGACACCCACGCTATCAAGCGACACCGCAGACAACAGCGCATCATAAAACTCGGCGGCGGTCGGCTCCTCGTCACCAAAGCAGGTATTAAGGCTTTCAAATATCTGCATAAGCTTATCCCACGATAATTTTATTGCCTGTGCGAGATATGAATTGCCGGAATTTTTATATTCATTCGTTAGCTTTAAAAACGATTGGGCCGCCGATATATCATCGAGCAAATCAATGATTGCCTGAACCTTGCTTTTACAGTTACCACCGAATTTATTTTTAAAACGAACAAGTGGTCTTATTGCCCTTTCACGAAGCGCGTTAATCTCAATTAGCTCTTTATCATCGGTCTGCGGCTTATCGGAATAAACAAAGCCCTTGCTATCCATATCCCAAGCCTTAGTCCAAAGATTGCCATCAATATTCCAAAGAAAAGCATAGTTTTCAAGCCTTGAAAGCTCCTCGGTTGAGAGCAAATCAACGCCTGATTTATGAAACTTTAAAATGCTTTCGGTCGAAAAGCTTTTGGCCACTGAAACAGCGGCAAGCACCACCGCCACAGGCGGCAGATACAATATAGGCAAGCGCTTATCAATAAAGCAATTCACACCGTTTCGTTTCGCCGCGAGCTCAAGTGACTGCTCATAAACATTAGGGTCGCGGGCGATTATAACAAAATCGCTAAACCTTGCACCCTCCTCACGCACGATTTTTCTGATTGTGCGAGTGACAAACTCGGTTTCATCTGAAATGCCCTCGGCTTTGCAAATCGTGATATTTTGGGCATCTTCCGAATACCGCTTTTCTCCACGGCTTAAGAGCCGTTCAAGCGCCGAAAGCTCGGGTGAATTATAATAGTTTTTATCTAAAACCTCGCTTTGAATCTGCTTTATGCCCGCATTTAAAGCGAGACGCTCAAGCTTAAGCCTTGTAGCACGGACATTCGAGAAAATGCCGTATTTCCTTTTATCCTCTATATCCTCGCAAAGACTTATTGTAACATTCTCGGCCGTTTTGAAAATACAGCTTATAATCTTAAACTGCTGGCCCGTAAAGCCCTTAAAAGAATCTATAAAAACGGTTTTACCGCCAAACAAATCAAAGCTCTGAAGGGTATTATAAAGCTTAGTGAGACTATCCGAAGGGTCTATAAAGCTATGCTCTAATATCTTATCGTATTCACTGTAAACGGTGGCGGTATCAAACAGCTTATCACGAAGGCTCAGGTTATCGGTTTTCTCCGAAACGGCAATTAAATCCTGCGGCGATACCGCATTGATTTTAAACTCGCTCACGGCATCACTAAGCATTTTAACAAAGCCCTCGGAGGAATAATACTTACCCCATTTAACAAGGGACAAGCGGCTTTTTCTGATAGCCTTATTCATAAGAATAAGCTTATCCGAATCGGATAGTATTTTACCGCAGGCACCGCCGAAACGGCGCTCGGCCTCATCACAAAGTCGACTGAAGCTCATAACCGAAACGCGCTGTGCCATATTATCGCCAAGGCGCGATAGTATACGCCTTTCGCTCTCGAAAGAAAACTGCTCGGGCACGATTAAAATAGGCTCCTCACCTTTTTCTGCCGCCGCAGCAATACGCTCAATTATCTGATAGCTTTTGCCGCTTGCGGCTCTACCCAAAATAAATTGAAGCATATATCCCCCACCTTTCAACTAAATCCATTTTAACATAGCAGCAGTAAAAAATAAAGTATTTATTATAATTATAGATTTATATATGTGACAAAAACAGGACATTAAAAAAGAGCGAGCCGCAACTCACTCTTTTTAATTTTTCATTCTAAGCATTGAGCCTCGCCTTATTTCCCTATTATATGGGATTTTTATCTTCATCATCGGGCTCGGTGCTGAATCAATTAAATTGTTATCCTTATCATAAAGCTTATCGGTTGAGATTAAAAATGGCTTATGCCCTGCTTCAAGGCAATCTAACTCTTGTCCTCTCAAGAACTTATTTTTAAGCGTTGCAACAACAAAGCCGTTTTCATAGCCATCGACTATTGCCGCGATACTATAATCCCTTATATATCCCGCATTTTCATAGGTTTGAGAGTTTTGAGGCTTGCCTAAATAAAAGCCGGTTGAATAGGTGCGGTGGCTTATTTTGTTAAGCTCCTCTAAAACCCATTCGGGCAGCTTCCATTCGCCTCGGCTTTCCTTAAGGCTATCAAGCGCGCCGCGATAAGCATTGGTAGTGACCGCAACATAATATTCGGTTTTGGCTCTACCCTCAATTTTTATGCTATCAACGCCCGCCAATGCCATTTTATCAAGATACCGAGCCATACACATATCATTGGCGTTTAGAATATATGTGCCTTTCTCGGTCTCGGTTATATCAAAATACTGCCCCGGCCGCTTCTCCTCCATAAGTGAATAGCTCCAGCGGCAAGGCTGAGCGCAGTCGCCGCGGTTGGCATCGCGTCCCGTCATATAACTCGAAAGCAGACAACGCGCCGAAAAGGATACGCACATAGCGCCGTGGGCAAATGCCTCGATTGCAAGGTCAGCGGGTGTGTTTTGGCGAATTTTCTTTATTTCCTCAAGAGATAATTCACGCGCAAGAACAACTCTTTTTGCACCGAGCGCATAAAACGCATTTGCGCTCGCGCTGTTGACAATGCCCGATTGCACCGAAATATGAAGCTCACACCGAGGAGCGTATTTTTTCACAAGCTCCATAGTGCCCAAATCCGATGCTATTATAGCATCTACCCCTATCTCGTTAAGATAACTCAAAAATTCGGGGATGCGCTCAATTTCATCATCGTGCGGCACTGTATTACAGGTTACGTGAACCTTAACATTATGCTGATGGGCATACAAAACGCCTTCATAAAGAGAATTTTTATCAAAATTGGCGGCGGCCGTTCTCATACCGAACTCCTCGCCCGCAAGATAAACCGCGTCTGCGCCGAAATCAACCGCCGTTTTAAGCCGCTCAAGGTCCCCTGCGGGACAAAGCAGCTCGGGAATTTTAATCTTCATATATCCAGTTATTCTCCGATTTAAGTTTCGCTATAATTGCATTATGCTCGAAAAGTGTTTCCCTATAATAAAACTTCATTGAAGCATCGGTTACAAAGTAATAATACGGTGAGGCCTTAGTTGGATTTACCGTTGCCTTAATCGAATTAAGGCTGGGCGCGCAAAGCGGGCCCGGAGGAAGTCCAATGCACTCATAGGTATTATATCGACCGTTTCCGTGGGGATATTTTCGTGTAGGCGATGAGCCGAGAGTTTGGAAATCGGGACTCTCAAGCCTATTAAAGAACACTGCGGCAACATTTGCCATCTCAGCTGGGCTTCCACCCGCCTCAAGCTCAACGATTGAAGCCATCGTTACAAGCTCGTGAAGACTATATTTACTGTTTGCAATATCCTGCTTGCAAAACTCAATTTTAGCTTCGAAATTTTCAAGCATTTTTTGAACTGCAAGCTCGGCACATTCTTTAGAATCATAGTTATAAAAATCATAGGTATCGGGGAAAAGATAGCCCTCAAGCCTATAATAAACCGACTGACTCGGAATATCCTTTATGAAATCAAACTCATAATCCCCGTTTTGAACGGCATCAATGAAATCCTCCCTATTGCAAACGCCCTTTTCGCTTAATATCTTTGCCATATCATCGATGCTTGACATTTCGGGAATAGTGACCGTTACGCTGTTTGCCTTTGCGCCATCGGTTACAAGCATATCTGCAAGGCCCTCATAGCCGATTTCGTTATTAAAGTTGTATACGCCGTATTTATAGCGACTATCATAGCCCTTAAGCTTTGAATAAAGGGTGAAAACAAGCGGCCATTTTACCGCGTTTGCATCGTGAAGCTTTTCTGAAATCTGCTGTGTTGAAGCACCCATAGGTATTTCCACAACACAGTCCTCGCCCCTATCAAAGCCGAGTCCCAAATAATCGGCACCCACAACAATAGCACAAAGCGCTATTGAAACGGACACGATAACAATTGATAAAATCCAAATCAAATTTTTAACCGTAGCAGGCATACCGCTCGCGGTCTTGCTTTTTCTCTTTTTGACCTTTTCCACGGCGTGCTTACCGCCGACAGCTTGCTGCTCCTCGGCGATATTAAAGCCCTTACCGATTATAAAATCATCATCGTTATTTGAAGGAATTCTCTCGTTCATTGTTTCTCCTTAACTAAAGTGTAGGATAGCGCATCTGCCTACCCGTTTTTTTAGCAATTTCTTCATTTTCGGTTACTGCGGAAAGAAGCAAAAGCCCAAAATCAATAGCGGCTCCTGCACCCCACGCGGTAATTATATTACCATCGCGAACGGCGGGCAAGGTGAGCACATGGGCGCCCTGCAAATCCTTTTCAAAGCCGGTATAGCAAACAGCGTTTTTGCCCTGAAGCAAGCCTTTTTTGCCTAAAATTGAGGGTGCGGCACAAATTGCCCCTATAATCTTTTTATTGTTTGCGGCAAAATCAACAAGCGCCTGAACGCCGACATTTTGCTCCAAATTTACGGTGCCCGGCATACCTCCCGGTAAAACCACCGCCTCTAAATTTTCAGTTTGCACTTCATCGATGGTTACATCGCAGTTAACCGAAATTCCGTGAGCTCCGCTGACGCGT
Source organism: Acutalibacteraceae bacterium (assembly GCA_045589375.1). Classification (GTDB taxonomy): domain Bacteria; phylum Bacillota; class Clostridia; order Oscillospirales; family Acutalibacteraceae; genus UBA737. Next base: position 40,886 of record JAZNOY010000026.1, read on the forward strand.
TTACCCGTAACGCCGACAGTTTTAACCTCTACGCCGCCTCGGCGCAGAACATCAACGGGAGCCAGCGCCTCCATTTCCTCAAAGCCCTTGGCAAGCAAAACATAAACCATTATTTTTCACCTCAAAATAATTCTAATGCCGCTTTTAAAATATCCTTCGCTATATCCTCGCGTGAACGAGCCTGCCCATCACTTGCACAGTTAATTGTTTTCCAAGAGGAATAGTCAGCCGTGAATTTTGCGGCTTTTCGACAATTATTTAAGTATTCTATATTACTTTCGTGAATATCCTTTTTACCCTCATCGCCCTCATATCTGCCGCTTAAAAGCTTCTGCGAAACCTCAACGGGCATATCAAGGAAAATTACCAAATCGGGCTTAGGTATACCCATTTTTACATATTCAAGCTCATAAAGCCAATCAAGAAAGTCCTTCCATTCGCTCGATTCGAGCTTTGAGGTTTGGTGAATGGCATTAGAGGTAGTATATCTACCCGACACAATCACTCCGCCCTCATTATAATATTTGCCCCAATCGGTTTTAAACGAAGCATATCTATCAACCGCATAAAACAGCGATGCGGCATAGGCGTTAACATCATCGGGCTTATTGCCGAATTTGCCGTTTAGATACATTTTAACAAGAGCACTCGAATCGCTATTGTAATCGGGAAAGGATACCGTTTTACTCTCTATTCCGTTTTGCTTTAAAAGCTCGGGCAGAAGCTCAAGCTGTGTCGATTTTCCGCTTCCGTCAAGCCCTTCGATAACAATCAGCTTACCCATTTTTCTTAAGTTCCTTATAAAATTCCTTTATTTCCTTTGCCTTGCCGCAGCTCATACTGCCCTCAGGGCAAGCACCGTTAAGGCAGGGCGGGCCTGCTTTTTTAAAGAGTGTAGGAGAAACCTCGCTAACAAGTGCCAGCATTTGATTTGCAACCGATTGAATTTCCCACTGGGCACGATTACAACAACGGTGGCGGAAGAAATTAAGCAACGAGCGGGCATTCATTGTTACAACCATTTTTGTTTCGCAGGCATTCGGAAGCACGAAGCGCGCATCCTCAATTGCCTTTTTAGAGGCAAGTCGAGCAGCGGTTTTTTCATCCTTACCCTCGTTCATAAATGCCGTCTTATGCTTTTCGGTTAGAATCTCGGCAATTTTATCATAAGCCGCTTGGGCATCACTCATAGATTTTTTGAACACCTCAAGTGCCTCGCCCTCAAGCTCTACCTCGGGCGGTGTTACATATTCAAACGCCCCCTCTTTAACATAGCGCTGGCTCTTAACCGAATATGAAGCTATTCTATGACGGGTTATCTGCGCTAAAAATGCACGCGAAACGCCCTCAATACCAAATGTATACGAAGCGTGCTCAATAGGACTCTCGTGGCCTATTTCCGCCAACATATCAACAAAGGACTCAATTTTTTCATCGGTTAATCCCTCGCGGAGTGTTTCAATGGTTGACGAGCTATAGCAAAGCTTTGCGGCTGATGCTATTGTTTTTTCGGGCTGCGGTGTATATGCAAGCAGTGTTACCTTCGGCATAAATATATCCCCCATATAAATTATTTCTTATAATTAAATTCATTATAACAAATAATGGACATAATAGCAAATTATTTTTTATAAAAGGGCTATATTTTTGTGCTAATTTGAGATTTATAAAATAATGTTTAAAAAATTGTAAAAAAGTCTTTTTATGTTAGAAAAAATGTGATACAATGTATTCATAACAAAAAGCTTCGGAGGGGTATTATGGCAAATATCGATTTTAAGCACACTCCTTACGGTGACCTTGCCATTGTGAGCATGCGCGGCTGTGAGGATATTTCAGCGAGTGTTGATTACTATTTAAAGCAATGGAGAAACATTCCGGATGATGAATCCTTCGTTATTACTCCTAATTGTCCCCGCTTTGGAACGGGTGAGGCAAAGGCCGTTCTAAACCATACCGCAAGAGGCCTCGATGCATATATCATTTGCGATTGCTTCAACTATGATGTTACATACAAAATGTATGGACAAACTGTTCCTATGAGTCCTGACGACCATTTCCAAGACCTAAAGCGCGTTATTGCCGCTTTTGGTGGAAAGGCTCGAAGAATCACCGTTATTATGCCAATGCTTTATGAGGGCAGACAGCACAGAAGAACCTCAAGAGAATCTATGGACTGTGCTTTGGCACTTCAAGAGCTCATTAGTATGGGTGTTAAAAATATTATCACCTTTGATGCACACGACCCCCGCGTAAACAACGCTATCCCGCTTGATGGATTTGACAATGTTCAAGCTACCTACCAAATGATTAAGGCCTTGCTTAGAAATGTTGATGATATAAAGCTCGACCGTGACCACACTATGATTGTTTCTCCCGTCGAAGGCGGTATGGGCAGATGTATTTATTACTCATCCGTTTTAGGTCTTGAGCTCGGTATGTTCTACAAGCGCAGAAACTATTCGGTGGTTGTCAACGGCAGAAATCCCATTGAAGCACACGAATTTTTGGGCAACGATATTACGGGTAAGGATTTAATTTTGGTTGACGATATGATTTCCTCGGGTGAATCTATGCTCGATATTGCTGCAAAGCTTAAGGAAATGGGCGCCGGCAGAATCTTTATCTTCTCAACCTTCGGTCTTTTCGTTGAAGGTCTTGAAAAGTTCGATGAGTTTTACGAGAAAGGCTTTATCGATAAGATTTTCACAACAAATCTTATCTATCAAACCCCCGAGCTTCTCTCTCGCGAATGGTATTGCAGTGTTAATATGTCAAAGTATATTGCTTTATTGGTTGACACACTCAACAACGACAACTCAATAAGCAAGCTTTTAGACCCTGTTGACAGAATAAGAAAGGTAGTATCAAAATACGAAGCTTCTGAAAAATAAAATTTAATAAGCGTAAAGCCGCCGTGAATTCACGGCGGCTTATATTTTTATATACTTTAGGTAATAATACTAAAGGTGAAAAAAATGAGTGTCAGAACCGATTTAATATCCGAAATTCAAAATGAAAAAATTTGCGAGGGTATTCTAACGAGTGAAGAAGCCTTGGGTGTTTGCAGGCTTTCAACCGTTATAATAAGAGACTCTCTCACAGAGAAACAAATAGGTAAGCCTAAGGGCAAATACTGCACCGTAAGCTTTGAACGCCTTGAAACGCTTTGTGACACCGAGGATATTATCGAAAGCATTATTAAGTTTCTAAACTATCTTCTTCCGAAAGGCCTTGATAACACACTTATAGTGGGGCTTGGCAACACCGATATTACACCCGATGCCTTAGGTCCCTTGGTGGCAAATCGTATCCTTGCCACAAGGCACTTAGACCGAAACTTTCGGCGAAATCTCGGACTTCAACAGCTGCGCGATGTTTCCTGCATTATACCCGGAGTGCTTGGGAAAACGGGAATAGAATCCTATGATATTATAGATGCTACAATTAAAAAAACCAAGCCTCAAGCTATTATTGCCATTGACGCTCTCGCCGCAAGGAGCCCCGAAAGGCTTTGCCGAACCATTCAGATGAGCGACAGCGGTATATGCCCCGGCTCCGGCGTTAATAACGCACGGCATGAATTGAGCGAACACACCTTCGGCGTGCCCGTGATTGCTATAGGAATACCAACTGTTATTGATGCTAAAAGCCTTTTTGCGCCCCAAATACCAGACGAGGATATGATGGTTACACCAAAAGAAATTGATATGCTTATAGAAAAATCGGCAAGCATATTATCAAAGGCGCTCAATCGCTTTTTACAACCCGAAATTGACAGCGCCGTTTTAGAAAGTTTAACATAACATTTTATCCTGCCTCATAAACATTATAAGAGGTGGATTTTATGGAAACTTTTTCATCACTTATAAGAATAATTATATCGTCGGCTTTGTCCTCATTAATTATTCTGACCGTCTGCTATCAAACGCTCTTTTCAAATAGTGATAAGGAATATGTTATCGCAATGGGCAACGATATTGCTCCCGAAAGCAGCAGTCTTGATGAAGAAAAAACCAGCAAGACCGAAGCCGTAGCCAAAGCCGAAAGCTCAAAAGCTACGAAAAAGGCTTCTGCGAGCACCGTTGTTAAGGGCAAGGTGGTCGAAAAATTCATTTCACCTTATACCGCCAACCACTCATATAATAATGTTTATCTTAAAAATAATACCGAGCTGAGCATTAATCTAAAATCGCTGTTAAACAGCAAGCTTTCATTTAAAATAAAGAAAAGCGATGAGCCGCAGGTGCTTATCCTACACACCCACGCGACTGAGTGTTTCCAAAAAACCGACAGCAGCACCTACACCTCAGCCGATACAAGCCGCTCTAACGATAGTAAATACAATATGGTTGCACTTGGCAGCATTGTAGCTCAACGGCTTAACACAGCCGGCATAAAAACGCTTCATTGCAAAACCCTACACGATTACCCCTCATATAATGAGGCCTATAGCCGTGCGGCGCAAACAATATGCGACTATAAAGAAAAGTATCCGAGCATTAAGATTATTATAGATATGCACCGCGACGCCTTAAGAGTTAATCAGACCGACAAGGTGAAGCTCACAACCGAAATAGACGGCAAAAAGGCGGCGCAAATAATGCTAGTTATGGGCTCACAGAGCGGCGGTGTCACCAACTTTCCAAACTGGAAGGAAAACCTAAAGCTTGCCGTTAAACTGCAACAAACCATTGAGGTTATGTATCCGAGTCTTGCACGCTCAATAAGCCTTACATCTAAAAACTACAACGAAAGCCTTTCAAACGGCTCTATGCTTATAGAAATCGGAACGGACGGTAACACTCTTGATGAAGCCAAATACTCTTGCGAGCTTTTATCAAATTCTATTATAAGTTTATTTAATACGCTGAGGTAAAAAATGAAAAGCTATAACAAAAAACTATTGCGCAGCTTTGCGCTGAGCCTTGTGATATTTTTTTGTATCATAACGGCATTTATCGGCATATTTAAAGCCTATGAAAACATTTCTCTCATAGGCTTCGGTCAAAACAAAAAAGCCATCGAGCTAGGCGATGGCTTTTTTAGAATTCTGGATTTTACTATTAATTTGTAGGCTTATTTTGCGCCACAAGCTTTAGGTTGGTAATAACATTATCGAGCGCTGCCATGGTCACCTTTCCTAAATCAACATCGTCTATACGGTATTGGTAGGTAGACTCGCTTGATTTATAAAACTCTATACTCGTGTTTTTACCGTTTGTAAGCCGTAGCTTAAAGGTAACATAAGGCTCGGCATCTATTTCGCTTACGCTATAATCAGTAACCGAAAGTCCTACAAAGTCTTGATAGAATTTTTGGAAATACGAGGCGGTAAGCTTCTCGTCATTATGCTCAACGATAATCGGCTCCTCGGCATTCTCACTACCATCATAGGTAATATCAAACGCAAGGCTTTCCTCGCCCATTTCCATAGTAAAGGTCTTTATATCTGACAAGGAATACATAGAAACAAAGTATGAATAATAATCCTCGGTATTAAAGGCAGCTATATCGGCATTCTTAGGATTAACCTTGCTTATTAAAACGCTATCATCGTTTACGAGTGCATAGTTATCCTCACTCACCTTAGAAATCTTAAAGGTTTTGCTCTCTCTTCCAACATTGAGGGTTACAACCCAATGAGGATTATCAAGACCCACCGAAGCCAAGGATTCCTCGCTCACATCAAAGGAATACGCACCCTCAACTACAATTTCACCCGTGAACATTGCAAACGCGAGGTTAATGCTCTCCTCATCACCGTATCTTTCAACAGGCTCTTTGATAAAATACGGAATCAAGGTATCGGTATCGCTTTTACCCGTATTGGGCTCAATCACAACTTTTTCACTCATAGCACTACCTGAAATTTCGATGCTATCAAAGGTGGTGAGGCGACCGTCTTCATCAAGATACCCTGTTAAATCGCCCTCAAACTCGGCCGGAGTTATTGTTTGAGCCTTTGCGAAATCTAATTCCTCATAATTAAATATTTCAAAGGCTTCCTCGTCCACAAGATAAATATTATCCTTATTTGAAAGCTTCAAATAGGTACCCGTTCCATCGGGTGATTGTGCACCGACCAGAATTTTGAAATCTCCAAGCTCCTCGGATTTTATTTGAACCTCAACAGAAGGCTTATCAAAGCCGCACTCATCTGCACCCTTTTGGGTAATCTCGCGCTTTGCCTTAATGGAGCTTGCGGCCGAGATTAGCTCTTCAACCACGCTATAATCAATGATTTCATCATCAATATCGTTAAAATGCCAAATAATCGAGGTTGATTCCTCCTCAGTAAGCGAGCTGTTTTCAATCTCCTCTTCATCGGCGGTTTTTATAATTTCGGATTTAAAGGTGTAGCCACCCTTTGCATTTTTAACCGTAACCTCATTGAACTTTTCACTATCGACATCTAATACCGTAATCTCATCAAAAACAGAGTCTGCCGATTTATCGCTTTCAAGCTTGGGTATAAGATTTATAACCGATATGGTGCCTCCCACCAAAACCGCAACCGCAGCGCAGGCTGCGATTATGGCTAAAATTCGCTTTTTCTTATTGGCTTTAGGCTTGTCATTGTGAGCCTCGGGGTCGGCAAAAATCGTTTGAAACTCATCATACTCGTTGCGATACTCCGCATTTTCTGCGGGTTGCTCGATGTTTTTATTGTTTTCAGAAAATTCGCTCATTAAGCATTCTTTCTCCTAATATAAATATATATTCCCAATGCAACCATCAGCACAGGGAGTGCTATCATAAATATTATTCTAATAGCGTTGGTTGCTTCCGCTGTTACCGAATCGGCAAAGCTCTCATTGGTGATTTGCTTAGCTACAAAGCTAATGCCCGTATCCTCAACGCCTGCCGCCCTATCGGAAACGCCAAGTGTTATATCCTTATTTGAAAGCGCATCATACTCCGCCCATTCAGACTGAATAAACTCAACGCTGCTGAACGCGATAACATAGCTACTCATTTCTTTGTTATCATCACCGTATTCAGTAAGGCTTGATTCGATTATTCCGGCATAGCTTGCAAGGTCCTCTTCCTTATAATCCTTCCAATCATCCTTGGCGCCTATAGGTGCTACAGCAACGCTTTCGGGAGTTTTAAGCAATATTTTAGTTTTGATTGCTCCTCGGGCAGCCTTGCATTCGGTTATCGGAACATTGTAGCCCGTAATACAATAGCTAACTCCGCTTAGAACCTCGTCCTCAAGCTCGGTATCGGGATAGATGCCCAAGGTTGTATTATCGCCATCGATATGATTGTTATTATTGGTTTCAAAAAGAATACCGTCGCTGATTTTTATGCCCCACTGCGTTAAGAACTCGTTTAAATTTGGAAGATTCGGGCAGGTGGCATCGGCAAAGAACAAAAGTCCCTTATTAAGCTTTCCCTTGTTATCAAGGAAACTCGATATCGCCTTAATCTCCTCGCTGATAAAATCCTTATCGGGAGATAATATTGCAACAGCATCAAACTCATCGGATATTGAGCTTACAATTGCATCCTCTATAACGGTAACCTCGTAATTATTTGTCTTAAGCATCGAAACAAGTCCCGAAGAATTATCAGAGGTGGAATGACCTGTGATAACTGCTACGCTCTTAATATCATTGCTTACAACATACGCGATTGCGCTCGTTAGGCAGGTTTCAATATTATTACCCGAAATGCTATATGCGCCGTAGCCCTGAGCCGCATATCCGTTGGGGTCCGAAAGGGTATAAATATCCTCAAAGGTTATCTTTTTAATGCGTTCTTCATTGCCTTTTTCAGCGGTGACAAGAATATCTCCGTATGAAAGCTTGTATTTTGAATATTCTTGACTGATTTTAGTAAATTCCGTAGTTTGCGGGTCTACATAATTTATGTTGATTTTTTCATTGTATTCGCCATATTTTTCAACAAGCTTAAGCGTCTGCTCATAGTAGGAGGTATCGCCCTCAGCCTGATGGAAGTTTTGAGCATAATAGCTCATATAGCTAACATACTCATCCTTATTAGCGCAGAAGGTTACATCTACCTCGCTATCAAGCGCCTCAATATACTCAATGTTTTCTTTGCTGATAGAATTAAATTTGTTGGGCGACATATCGTATTCTAAGTGAAAACGCTCCGATAAAACTGCCACGAGCCAATTAAAAAGAATGAGAACTGCTAAAACCAAAGCGGTTATAGCAAATGAATATCCTCCGCGCTTAAAAAGTGCGGTATTTTTTATTTTATTGCCCTTAAGTTTTTTAAACAACGATGGGATATTTTTAAAAAAGTTTAAGATTTTTTCTTTCATCACTTTGCGCCTCCTTATGCCCATCTTCTCTTCTCAAGCGAGCGAACAGAAAGGAAAAGAAACGCCGCAATTATGCTTAAGAAATAAACTACATCAGGTATTGAAAAGGTTTCGGCACCAAAGCTCTCAACAACGCTTATAAAAGCAACCTTTTCCGCTATCTTTGAAATCCAATCCACCTTAATCATAGAAGCAAGGCTTCTCATATAAAGAGCAAGTATATTAACTATGAGAGTTAGTATCATCGACACAATCGAGCTTTCGGTAAGCGAGGAAATAAACATACCTATCGCAATCAGCGCGCCGCCCAACAATATCATACCGAAAAGGGTATAAACATAGCTAAGCAGGTTAACACTTACCTTGGTTGCAACTATAATTTCAAATATAATCGTAGGTGCAAAGCCGAGAGCGTAAACGGCTAATGCCGCAAAGAATTTGCCCATAACTATTCCGCCGAGCTTAACAGGAGCGGTCAACAGCGCCTGGTCAACCTTTTGACGACGGTCCTCACTCATAAGACGCATAGTCAAAACCGGAACGGTGAATACTACTATAGTGGACATTGCCATTATAACATCGACAACATAAGGGCTGCCGTAGCTATATATCATCATAAAGTAAAGGCCTAAGAAGAAATAATAGGCCGTGAGAACAATATATCCTATCGGGGTTGCAAAATATGCATTAAATTCGCGTTTAAATACTGCCTTCATTATTCCTCAGCCTCCTTATTTTCTTGTGCTTCTCCGCCATTTCCTGCTTCTATATCCTCTGGCTTTTCTTCCTCGATTTCTAAGCCAAGCATACGGCGCGCCTCGTTATTATCGGCGGCCTCGGTTAAGCGAAGGAATATCTGCTCAAGCGAAATAGTGTTGCTTGCAAGCGAAAGAAGGGTTTTACCGCTTTCAGCGGCACGCTTTGAAATTTCGCCTCTAACATCAGCACCTTCACAAGGAGTAATATTAAAGTCATAAGCGCCGTTTTCCTTCTTGCCGAGTGATGCCACACGAGCAACTCCCTTAATGGAAGAAAGCGAAGCGAGCATAGAATCCTCATCGCAAATTATTCGTGCCACTAAGGAATGGTCGCTTGAAAGCTTTTGGGAAAGATTATCGGGTGTATCATCAGCAATAATCTCGCCCTTATTAATTATGATAACTCGCTCGCAAACTGCCTGAATTTCAGAAAGAATATGCGAAGAAAGAATTATAGTGTGATTTTTTCCGAGTCGACCTATTAGATTTCTTATCTCGATAATCTGCTTCGGGTCAAGACCAACTGTGGGCTCATCCAAAATAAGAACATCGGGATTACCTATAAGCGCCTGCGCAAAGCCGACACGCTGACGATAACCCTTTGATAAGTTTTTAATAAGGCGGCCCGCCACATTATCAATCTTTACAAGACGCATAATTTCATCGATATGAGGCTTCTTGGGGAACTTAACTTTTTTAAGGTCGTAAATAAAGTTTAGGTATTCCCTAACCTTCATATCAATATAAAGCGGCGGGATTTCAGGCAAATAACCTATTCTCTTTTTTGCCTGCTCTGGATTTTCGGTTATATCAAATCCATCAATCTGAACCTTTCCCTGTGTTAGTGAAAGATAACCGGTTAATATGTTCATTATGGTAGATTTACCCGCACCGTTAGGTCCGAGAAAACCTATAACCTCGCCTTTATTGATTGAAAAGCTAACATTATCAACTGCAAGGTGAGAACCGTATCTTTTACTGAGTCCGGTAACTTTTATCATTACAACTCCTCCAATTAAAAATTCTTTAACATTTTATCAAGCAAATATCAGCTGATTTTTTACAAACTGTGAACAAAATATAAATTTTGCCCATATATGTTCCTATTATAATGTCTTAAACATTATTTTTCAAGATAAATATTTATTAGTGTATATTTTGCCAATAATAGATATATAAACAAATAAAAACACGGATGGTGCCCAATGAAATCAAAGCACGGATTTAAAAAAAGCTTCAAGCTTGCACTGATAGTAAGCCTTTGCACTATGATTTTCTGCCTTTCGGCATATGGATATTTAAAATACAAGCTACAAAGCAACAACAATACCGCCGATGCAAAGGATTACACTGTTCCTTACGAATACAAGCCCGAAAGCAAGGGGATTCTGTTAACGCTTCCCGACAGTAGCGCACTACTATTATATTTCGATTTTAAAAGCGGCTCAAGCTATGCCGTAAATATTGAAAGCCCAAGCCTTGAAAGCACCGAGCTTTACGGATACCCTGTAGATTTCAAAATGGAAGCCGACTATGACTTAATTGCAGGTATTATTGACCGCGTGGGCGGAATTGAGCTTACGGTTGATAACGAGACATACAGATGGACAGGCATTCAAATAAAGCAGCTTTTAGCGCAATCGCGCACCAAAATTTCAAAAAAAGAAATAATTAATACAATTTTTGAAGCAATTTCAAAAAATGGATTTACAAAAAGTGATTTTGTATATATAATTGATAACAGTAATACAAATCTCACCGTGCCCGATTGCTTTTATTGGGATACGCAAATGCGTGAGATTTGTTCACGATTAATTTTTGTGAATTGGGAGTGATGTTATGAAAAAGCTGCTTTGCTTACTGCTTTGCTTGGCGTTTATATCGTTCTGCGGCTGTAATAACAGCTCTCATATTAACAGCTCCTCCCCTTCTCTTGACTCATTACCTGCGGGCAGTGATAATTTTGTATACATCGACAGCGAGGAATACTCAAAGCCCTACTGTCGCGATGCCTTAACTGCCGAGCAGAAAAGACTATACTCTATAATTTTTGATGCTGTGACCGAAATGAAAAGTGAGGATATTGACCTTGGAAAATGCAGTCAGCGTTTTCAAAGTGATGTTGCTCTCGCTTACCGCGCAATAGGCTGTGATAATCCTCAAATGTTCTGGCTTCCGCTTGGATATGAGCTCACGGTTAGCATCGACGGTGAAGTTAAAATGTCCTTTAGCTACGATGAGCATAAATATCCCGTAGAAGAAGAGACGCGTGACGAAATGCGCCTAAGCCTTGAACACCGTGTTGATGAAATTTGCGATATGGCCTCGGAATTGCCGAACAAATTTGAAAAGCTTGTTTATATCCACGATTACATAACGGATAACACATCCTATAATGAGGCTGCTTTAGATGAAAACGCCTTAGAGCACGCCATTTCCTTTACCGCCTATGGCGCGCTTATGAACGGCTCGGCCGTTTGCGAGGGGTATTCAAAGGCGCTTCAGCTGCTATGCGAAGCACTCGAAATTCCCTGCGCGTTAATTTACGGGGAGAGCAAGGACCTTTCTCACGTTTGGAATGCGGTAAGGCTTGGTGACGATTGGTGTTATATCGACAGCACTTGGAATGACCACGAGCAATTCGGAACAACACATTTATATTTTAATGTGACCGAGGAGCAGCTATGTCGTGACCACGAAATTTATCCCGTATTCAATCCGTTTTTAGAATACACGGGAAGTGATGAATTTAATTTTTTAAATTTCAGTTGTAAGAATGAAAACTATAATTTTTTCCGTCTTAAAGACCGAATTATAAAGGACGATTACGAGTTGGTTGCAGATGCTTTATCTAAAGAAAAGCAAAGCGGCTCAAAAAGGGTTGAATTTTTAATTTCGAACAAGGATATTAAGGCTGTATCGAGCCTTAAAATCCGCTCTGCGATAGCAGGAAAAATTGAAATTAAGGATATTCATTATATCGACGATGTTGTTTTAATTATTTTGTAAAGCGGTATGTATTGCACGGTTTTACCTAATTATTTTAAGTTTTTATTTCATTTCGTTTTAGAAATTTAAGTTTATTTTGCTTTTCATTAAAGTTTTAAGAACTTAAACCCGATTGGTTGACAATCGGGTTTTTAAAAAATATAATGGTATTTATAATTTTAAAATCACGGAGGAAAAGTTTTGAATAATATAAAGGATTTTTTCGGCTACAATGTGTTTAACGACAGTGCTATGCGCGAGCGTTTGCCTGAGGATACATATAACGCGCTTAAAACTGCTATGTTTGAAGCCAAAGCGATTGACAGTAAAACAGCAGATATAATTGCAAGCGCAATGAAGGACTGGGCAATCGAAAAGGGCGCCACCCATTTCACGCATTGGTTCCAGCCTATGACAGGCATCACCGCCGAAAAGCACGACAGCTTTATCTCCCCCACCGATGACGGACATATAATAATGGAATTTTCAGGCAAAGAGCTTATAAAGGGTGAGCCCGATGCCTCCTCCTTCCCCTCAGGCGGACTCCGCGCCACCTTTGAGGCGAGAGGATATACCGCTTGGGACCCAAGCTCCTATGCATTTATAAAGGATAAAACCCTCTGTGTTCCTACGGCGTTCTGCTCCTACGGCGGCGAAGCACTCGACCAAAAGACACCGCTTCTTCGCAGTATGGACGCGATAAATAAACAAGCACTCCGCATAGTAAAGCTTTTCGGTATGGACGAGGTTAAGCGAATTAACACTACAGTCGGTCCCGAGCAAGAATATTTCCTTATTGATTCCGAGCTTTACAGCCGCCGTCCCGACCTTATGTTCTGCGGAAGAACTCTGCTTGGCGCAATGCCGCCCAAAGGTCAAGAGATGGATGACCATTATTTCGGAGTTATAAAGCCGAGGGTTGCCGAATTTATGCGAGAGCTCGATGAGGAATTATGGAAGCTGGGTGTTCTTGCCAAAACCGAGCATAATGAGGCCGCTCCCGCTCAACACGAGCTTGCTCCCATCTTTACAAATACCAATATCGCCGCCGACCACAATCAAATAACAATGGAGCTTATGAAAAAGCTTGCTCCCCATCACGGTCTTATGTGCCTGCTTCACGAAAAGCCGTTTGATGGTGTTAACGGCAGCGGTAAGCATAACAACTGGTCGCTTTCAACCGATACGGGAATTAATCTATTTAAGCCCGGCAAAAACGCAAGTGAAAACAAGCTGTTTTTGCTCTGTCTTGCGGCAGTTATTAAGGCGGTTGACGAGCATCAAGACCTTTTAAGAATATCGATTGCTTCAGCAGGAAACGACCACCGTTTAGGTGCCGACGAAGCGCCTCCCGCCATTGTTTCGATGTATTTGGGAGAAGAGCTTAACGCCGTGCTTGATGCTATTGAAAAGGGTATTCACCACGATGATGTTCATAAAATAAAAATGTCCATCGGTGCAGAGGTTATCCCATATATCAGAAAGGATAACACCGATAGAAACCGCACCTCTCCCTTTGCTTTTACAGGCAACAAATTTGAGTTTAGAATGCTTGGCTCATCTGCCTCTATTTCGGATACCAATGTTATGATAAACACAATCGTTGCCGATGCTTTTGAAGGCTTTGCCGATAGGCTTGAAGGCTCCGAGGATTTTGAGGGCGATGTTATGAGCATTATTAAGGAGACCATAACCGCTCACAAGCGCATTATTTTTAACGGCGACGGTTACTCTGAGGAATGGGAAAAGGAAGCAGCCCTTCGCGGACTTTTAAATCTACGAAGCACAGTTGACGCCGTTCCGTTACTTAAGAGTGAAGAAAACATTAAGCTTTTCCGTCATCACGGTGTATTCAACGAAGCAGAAATCAACTGCCGCACCGATATAGCGCTTGAAAACTACAGCAAAACCATTCACATTGAGGCGTTAACCTTGGTTGAAATGATAAATCGGGACATTGTCCCCGCCATCAGCGCATATACCGAAAAGCTTTGCAAGGTGGCAGATGAAAAGCGCCGCATAAGCCGTAAGATTGACCGCTCGGTTGAGCTTGAGCTTATATCCAAGCTTTCGTGCTATAACCGAAATATTTTGAATTTACTCGCAGAGCTTAAAAGGGCGGTTAGAGCGGCTGAAGGCAAGGATGATATCTTACCAAAGGCGAGATTTTATCACGATACGGTTTTATCCCTTATGAATTCAATTCGCGCATCGGTTGATAAGGCAGAGACCGTTTGTGCGAGGGAGTATTGGCCATATCCCACCTATGGCGATTTGCTTTTTAAAATTTAATTTTCACAAAAGGTCGGTAAATTTTACCGACCTTTTGCAACCTTTCGGCGTTTTATGCAGTATTATATATGAACGGAGGGGATTTGATGGCATATAAGATTTCTGTCGAGGAGGCTTTTCGGGATTTCGGCGATATGGTATACCGCCTTGCTTTTTCGCGCACAAAAAACACAGCCGACGCTGAGGATATTCTTCAAGATGTTTTTTTGCGCTTTATGAAAACCAAAACCGAAATTGAAAGCTTGGAGCACGCAAAGGCTCTGCTGATACGAATAACCATAAATTGCAGTAAAAGTCTGTTTTCAAGTGCTTGGCGTAAAAATTTTGCAGAGCTTAGTGAAAATCTTGAAGCACCGCAGGCCTCACGAGATACCCTCTATGCCGTTTTATCCTTACCGCTTAAATACCGCACGGTTATCCATCTGCACTATTACTGCGGCTATCAAGTTGAGGAAATTGCCGATTTGTTATCAATTAAGGTCTCAACCGTTAAATCGCAGCTACATAGAGCAAGGGAAAAACTTAAATGTGAGCTTGAAGGAGTTGAATTTTAATGTTTAAAGACGATTATTCCAAAGCGTTAGATGCTCTTAAGTTAAGTGACGAAATCAAATCTAAAATATATGATAAGACAATGAAAAAGCAAAGAAGCCGAGACTATGCTCCTATATGGCGCACGGCTTTTGCCGCGGTGGTTTGCATAGCCTTAGCACTAAGTGTTTTTGCCCTTCCCCAAAAAACAAAACCGATTGAAACGGCAAACACTTTAGCCTTTTCTGACACCAAATCATACGATGAAATCTACAAGCTTTTAAGCAAATATGAAAACCAATATTATTATGCTAAAGGTGACGATTTTATCATCTATGAAGGTATTACAGATGCCGAAGCCGACCGTCACGGCGCTTCTGCAGGAACCTCTAATGGCTCCGCAACAAACAACAGTGCTTCTAACAAATCCGATAAGTTCTCCGAGACCACTACTCAGGTTGAGGGTGTTACCGAAGCCGACGTTGTTAAAACCGATGGCAGCTATATTTACACTCTTGCAACGGGTGAAAAATATGAGCTTATAATTTCAAAGGCCGATGGAGATAAAACGCGAATCATTGACCGAAAAGAGCTTTCAGCCTCGGGCGGATACGGCGAAATGTTTTTAAATAATGATACTCTCGTAATTCTGCAAACCGATTGGCAAAATGATAAGGGCAGTTATGCCAGCATTCTTTGCTATGACATATCTAACCCTTCATCTATCCGCGAAATCGGCGTTTGCCGACAAAAAGGAAGCTATTATTCGGCGCGTATGGTAGACGGCGTTGTTTATATGATTTCTAACACCTATATAAATCCCACATTAATTGAAAAGGCGCGCCCCGAAACCTATGTCCCCACCATTATTTATGGAGGCGGCGAGGAAAATCCTGTTGAGGCCCAGCGCATATACAAAGACGAAAACGGAATAAACTACCCCTCTTATACTACTATCTGCTCATATAATCCAAAGGAAGCCAAGCTTATTTCGAGCCTTTGTCTTTTAGGTCGGACCGATACTATATACTCAAGCACCAAAAACATTATAACCGCCACTAACCGATATGCAGATAGCTTTGGCGATAAGGAAGCAGGCCGATATAAAAACAGCTATACCGATATTTCCCGCATTTCATTTTCAAAGGGCGAGCTTAAATATATGGATTCGGCGTCTATTGACGGAACGCTTGAAAACCAATTTTTTATCGACGAGCATAACGAAACCTTCCGTTTCGTCACAACGGTCAATTATGTTACCGTTAAGCCTACTGCTTTTGCCAACACCGATAAGGTGATTAACGAGGTTATACAATCCGATTCCTGCGCACAGCTTACCGTTTTGGATTCATCCCTAAAGCCTCTCGGCAAGCTTGAAAATTTAGCTCCTGACGAGCGAGTTTATTCGGTTAGATTTATGGGGGATTTGGCATATTTTGTTACTTTCAAGCAGGTAGACCCACTGTTTGCAGTGGATTTAAGCGAGCCCTCCAAGCCCACTATTTTAAGCGAGCTTAAAATCCCCGGCTTCTCTGATTATCTATATCCCTACGGCGATGGAAAGCTTTTCGGAATCGGGCGAAATGCCGATGAAAAAACGGGCGCCGTTGGCGATATGAAGCTTTCTATGTTTGATATAAGCAATCCGAAGGAAGTTTTTGAGGCTGACTACTGCTCACTTGACGGATACTCCTATTCTGAAGCCTTGTTCAATCATAAGGCAATCCTTGTATCGAGCAATAAAAATCTTATAGGCTTTGCTTCGATGGAAAACAGCGGCAAGACCGATTATCTGCTTTACACCTATTACGGCGGCTTTAAAAAGGTTGCCACACTCCAGATGCCGAGATACTATGGCTTTGCAAGAGGAATTTTTATAGACGACACATTTTATATCGTAACCGATAATTCGATATACGTATATGACCTAAACACCCTAAAGCGCGTTTCGGTAGTGGATTTTAAAGCATAAATTAATTTTTAAGCATAATTAATAAATAAAAGAGCTCCGCAGGGCAACACCTTGCGGAGCTTTCATTTTAATTTTTATTGCGTATTAGATGCTACTGTGACATTAACAGTATAATATTTGCCGCTTCGATAAATCGTGAGCTTAATCGTTTCTTGAGGCTCACAATCCTTCAAATAATCACCGAACATATCGTAATCCTTGATTTCCTTACCGTTAAATTCGGTTATTATATCACCGCGCCTTATACCTGCCGCTTTAGCAGGACCGTCCTCATAAACGCTCTGAACAACCGCACCTACGGGGAAGCCGTAATAAGAAAGTGCCTCGGGAGTATAGGTTTCACTTATTGCAATACCGATATATGGCTCGGGAGAATTTTTATTATCTATTATTCTATCAACCTTTTGCTTTACTATATCTATGGGGATTGCAAAGCCCATACCTTCAAATTCTTCCGAAACAATCTTTGAGCTGTTTATGCCTATAAGCTGACCGCTTGTGTTGAGAAGTGCGCCGCCCGAGTTTCCGGGATTTATAGCGGCATCGGTTTGAATAAGAGGAACACCCAAATTGGCAGATACCTCGCGGTCGAGTCCGCTTATAATGCCATAGGTAACGCTACCCATAAATTCAAGGCCGCCCGGGGCGCCAATAGTGATAACATACTGACCAACCTTAAGCGAATCAGAGCTTCCAAGCTCTACCGGCTTTAAATTTTTAGCATCAATCTTTAAAACGGCCAAATCCGAAGAAATATGATAGCCTACCGCCCTAGCTGTATAGGGAGTGGAATTGGCATCTCCTATAAAGACCTCTATTTTAGCGTTGCCTCTTGAATTTACCGCCGATTCAATAACGTGATAGTTGGTTATAATATATCCATCAGCGGAATAAATAACGCCCGAGCCCTCGCCTGTTGATTCGGTTTCACCAAAGAAAAAGTTTGCAACCGATGAGGTTGTTCTTATACCGACAACGCTCTCGCCCGACTTAAGCGCAACCGCTTCTGCCACAGAGCTCGCCGTTTTATCAATGTTTATATTGACATTTTGATTGCTCTCGCTTGTTATGGGTGAGGGTTTGTCCTCGAAACCGGCTTTATTAATCGCAAAATACGCCGCAGATGCACTAACGGCTCCAATGATTGCCGCCAAAAACGATGCCAAGAGCACTACTGCCGTGCTATGCTTTTTGCGTGATTTTTTAGGCGGACGATTGTTTTTATAGCCACCGTAATAAGAGCCATCCTGCACGATATTTTCCTTATCGAAATTGTAATATCCCGAATTGTTATTAAAATTATCCATAAAACATCTCCTTTGATGCAATTCTACTCTTAAATTGTTAAAGTGTTTGCAAGAAAGTGTAAACTATTCTTTAACAATTTTACTACCCTTTAATATTATTTGCAATAATTAAATAAAATACTTTTAAATAAAATGCTTTACTTTTTTGACTTAGTGTGTTATAATGCATTACGCTACCGTTTTCTGTGCTTTTGGCGGCTGCCGCTTTATGCGGAACACTCAAGGCCTTTTGCTCGGTCTACGGCGGACAAAAATTTTAAAAAGGAGTGAATAGAGCATGACTAACGAACAAAAACAGCAGATTATGGCCGAATACGCTACTCATGAGGGTGATACCGGTTCTCCCGAGGTTCAAATTGCAGTGCTTACCGCTCGCATTAACGAGCTTAACGCTCACCTCAATTTCCACAAGAAAGACCACCACTCTCGTCGCGGCCTTCTTAAGATGGTAGGTCACAGAAGAAACCTTCTTGCTTACCTTCAAAATAAGGATATCGAAAGATACCGTGCTATTATCAAGAAGCTCGGTCTTCGTAAGTAATCGCAAATTTTGCAAGCCGGACAGTAGCAATTGTCCGGTTTGCTTTATTGTTAGCAGAAGATTTTTTGTTGTTTAGCGGTAAATCGAGAGCTTTAAATTTTTAAAGCTTTGGATTTATTGCTAACCGAAAAATCTCTGCAAAAATTTATTAAAAAGGAGATTAAAAAAGATGTTTGAAAACTACAAGGTTTATGAAACCACTATTGCAGGCCGTCCCTTTAAGCTTGAAACCGGCAAAATGGCTCAGCTTGCAAACGCCGCTTTCTTAGCTTCGTATGGTGAAACAAGTGTGCTTTGCACCGTTACCGCTTCGGCTAAGCCTCGCGAGGGCGTGGATTTCTTCCCGCTTTCAGTTGACTATGAGGAAAAAATGTATTCGGTAGGTCGCTTCCCCGGCTCTTTCCAGCGCCGTGAAGGCAAGGCAAGCGAAAAGGCTGTTCTTTCCTCTCGTTGTATTGACAGACCTATCCGTCCTCTTTTCCCAAAGGATATGAGAAACGACTGCTCGGTTGTTGCAACCGTTATGTCGGTTGACCCCGATTGCTCACCTGAAATCACTGCCGCAATCGGTGTTTCCGCCGCCATCGCAGTTTCAGATATTCCGTGGGACGGTCCTATTTCAAGCACAAGTGTTGGTTTGGTTGACGGCGAAATCGTAATTAACCCCACTCTTGAGCAAAGAGCGGTTTCCACCCTTAACCTCACCGTTTCCTCAACCGCAGACCTCGTTGCTATGATTGAGGCAGGCGCAAATGAAATTCCCGATGACCTTATGTTTGACTGCATTATGGCAGGTCACGAGGTTAACAAAGAGGTTGTTAAGTTCATAAACGGAATAGTTGCTGAAATAGGCAAGGAAAAGTTCACCTTTGAATCAAGCGACCCCGCTCCCGAAATTATGGCAGAAATCGAAGAATTCTGCATAGAGGATGTTAAGCGCGCGCTTGATACCGACGATAAGAATGTTCGCGATGCTGCGTTACTCCCCATCTATGATGCCGTTCACGAAAAATTCGATGAGCGCTTCGAGGGCAACGAGACTAAGCTTGATGAGATTATGTATCTTGTTCAAAAGCATGTTGTTCGTGCTTGGCTTAAGGACGAGCACAAGCGTGTTGACGGCCGCGGAATAGATGAAATCCGTCCGCTTAACGCTCAGATAGACCTTCTCCCCCGCACTCACGGCTCGGGTATGTTCACCCGCGGTCAAACTCAGGTTCTCTCAATTGCCACCTTGGCACCTGTAAGCGAGGCTCAGAAGCTTGACGGTCTTGATGAGGACACTCAAAAGCGTTATATCCACCACTATAACTTCCCCTCATACTCTGTAGGAGAAACCAAGCCCTCTCGTGGCCCCGGACGACGTGAAATCGGTCACGGTGCACTTGCAGAGCGCGCTTTGCTCCCCGTTATTCCCTCGGTTGAGGAATTTCCCTATGCAATCCGTGTTGTATCCGAGGTTCTCTCCTCTAACGGCTCAACCTCACAGGGTTCTATATGCGGTTCAACCCTTGCTCTTATGGCAGCAGGTGTTCCAATTAAGGCTCCCGTTGCAGGTATTTCCTGCGGCTTGATTACCGGTGACGAGGGTGTTTACGGCGACTTTATGACTATGGTTGACATTCAAGGCCTTGAAGACTTCTATGGCGATATGGACTTTAAGGTTGCCGGCACAAAGAATGGTATTACCGCAATTCAGATGGACCTTAAGGTTCACGGTCTTACCCCCGAAATCATCAAGGAAGCCTTTGCTAAAACCCATAAGGCTCGCGATTATATTCTTGATGAGGTTATGCTTAAGTGTATTCCTGAGTATCGCACCGAGCTTTCTAAATATGCTCCCAAGATGCTCACAACAACCATTAGCCCCGATAAAATCGGGGATGTTTTCGGCAAGCCGGGCAAGGTTATTCAGTCTATCCAAGAGCAGTGCGACTGCACTATCACCATCGAGGAAGACGGCCATGTTTATGTTGCAGGTCTTGATATTGATAAGGCTAAGCAGGCAATATCTATTATTGAGCTTATAGCAAACGACCCCGAAATCGGTGCTATTTATTCGGGCAAGGTAACCCGCCTTATGACCTTCGGTGCATTCGTTGAGATTGCTCCCGGCAAGGAAGGCCTTGTTCACATCTCGAAGCTTGATGTTAAGCGCGTTGAAAAGGTTGAGGATGTTGTTTCTGTAGGTGACCAAGTTCTCGTTAAGGTAACCGAGATTGACGACCAAGGCAGAATCAATCTTTCCCGTCGCGATGCATTAGTTGAGGTTAATGGTGCTGTTGTTGAGGACGACGGCGAGGACGAAGCTCCCCGCAAGCGTCAAAACAATAACCGCCGCGGCTTCAAAAAGCGCGAGCATTAATTAAATGATTAAAACCCCTGCTCTAAGAGCGGGGGTTTTGTTGTTATTTAAACTCTAATGTAAAATAGCATTAATAATACTTATTACATCTCTATTATGGTTTACGCTGAGGGTTCCGAACAGCTTTAGCATTTCGAGAAAAATACCGATATTATTTTCATCTATAACAAATGCCGATTTTTCCTTAGCGGTTGCCGTTCTGCCCAAAAGCTCATCCGAGTTTTTAAGCTCGGTTATCGGTATGCAAAAATAAAGCATTGGTTGAACGCCTATAGCATACTGCTTTTCCTTAATAATAATTTCCGTTACAGCTTCAGTTCCCCTAAAACTATAAATCAGCAGCGGATAGTTAACCTGCGTTCTTAAAAAATTAAATCCATTGATTTCTTGCAGGACAAAATCCGCCCTATTAATTGATATCTCAGGACGGGCACTTGGGTTATCCAAAAAATCCTCGACAACCAACTTCTCTAAATAATTTTTGATTTCTAATAAATTGTGTTGCGAAATAACGTCCCAGTCATAAAAGTATTTGATATATTCCGAGAGCTCGTAAAGCGCCTTTTCCTTGCCGTTGGCACCGGTAAATCTAATATCCTTAAGCGTTGTCCGACCAAGCTTTTTCTCATCGTCCACAATAGCATCATACCCTATCTGCCATTCAACATAGCAGTTTTGGTCAAAGGGCTCTTGCCTTGTTGCAACAGGAACACCGTATTCGTTCAAAGCGCTTCTTCTTTTAATTCGTGTCTTCTCAGTTCCTTTTGTTAGTTGAATGGGAATTTCTATTCTTTTATTTGCTTTATCAAGAGCAATCATTCAATCAGCTCCTTTGATTCTTTCTATTAAAAATCTTTTCAAAATAGTTATCGATTAGTGAATAATCATTGTTGTAATTGTATTCAATGTTTTTTGCTTTTAACCACGGATTTCTTTCAACGCTATGGGTTATAAAAACATCCTTTATCGGCTCAAAAAGCTTGTTATCAATAAACACATCAATGTTTCCATAGTAATAAGGAAGTTTATCTATATACTGCTTAAAAACATCAACATAACAGTAATAATGGAATTTTTCCTTGTCTATTATTATTGAATTATAACTATAATCCTGAATAAAAGTTCGGCTTCTGTTGAGCGCGTTAATATCACGCATTGTAAAAAACAAAATATCATCCGCCTTAGCACTCACAGATTTTGAGGGGTATTTGGAAATATAATTGCTTATAAAATCAAACCTTAAATCAAAAGATTTTCTATCAATGGTTTTAAATTTCATATTCATAATTTCATCATAGGATAATCCGTGTTTATCGCGCTTATATAGAGCAATTATAATCGGAAAGCCTTTTGTTTTGGAGGTGTTGGAGAAATCCTGACTGTTCACAACAGAATGGCTTATCAGATTATAATTATCGTAAAATGGCTTCAATAAATTGTAATTTGCCTTTTTTATCATATATGAAAGAGGGTGTAAAACAGCCACATAATCAGCCGAAAGCTTATTAAATGAGAGCATAAAGGAGATTCCCAAATCCCTTGTTTTTAAATCGTCATCAACAGCGCAGCCCGCATCCTGCTTAATTTCCCTTTTAACCCGTGAGGTTACATCATTATACGGTGGGTTGCCGATGATTATTATTTTATCTTTCTTTTTCAAATTAATTTGTTTTCTCGAAAAATTATGTAGTGTATTAAAGCAAAAATATTCGCTTCTTTTATCGGCCTCTTTAGCGATATTTATTGCCTGCTCATCAATATCGCAGCCTATTGTTTTAAAGCTTTTGAGGGATTGTAAAAACGAGCCGTAGCCGCAGGAGGAATCAAAAAAGGTGAAATTTTTATAATTAGGCACATTTTTTTTGATTTTCCGAATGAGGTTATTAATGAATCTTTGGGGGGTGTAAAAGCCGCCCAAATTTGTCATCTCCTCATATGATAAATGCTGCTGCACCATATAATTTTCTCCTTTTAAAATAATTTATGCCCAAACTCGCTTTAATTTCTAAAAGCCGCTTATATTTTGCTCTATAAGCTTCTCAAATAATCCTCAAGTATTATAACAGCGGCAACGGCATCGACCGTTTGCTTTCTTTTTTTACCCTTAACATCGTTCATACTAAGATAATTATGCGCTGTAATGGTGGTGCCGCGTTCATCCCATAAAAGAGTTTGAACGCCGCTTTTTTCCTCGACTCTTCTCGCTATCTCTTTACATTCGATAGCGCGCTCACCCTCGGTGCCGTCCATATTTTTAGGCAGGCCCACCACTACCCTCTCGGGCTTACTTTCGGCTATGACGGCACAAAGCTTATCTATTAATTTTTCGGTGTTATATTCTGTTATAACGGTTTTCGGAAAGGCGAAGGAGGCACCCACATCTGATATAGCAACGCCTGTTCGCGCTTTTCCTAAATCAATCGACATAATTATCATTATTCTTCCATCTCCGAAATTTTCACAAGTCTGCTGCGCTTTGGCATAAACTCATCGGGCACATGCGAATGGTCATTCATATAAACAAGGGTAGGCTTTAAATTATCATCAAATTCTATTTTTGTAACCGCTGTGTTTTCACTCCAGCCAACATCATTAAGCCGACTTATATCATTATACAAAATTCGACAAAGCAAGCATCTTGTTACACCGCCGTGGGTTGTCAGGGCCACGGTTTTCCCCTTTGATTTTTCTGCGATATTTAAAATGGTTTCCCAAATGCGCTCATAGGCGTTACGCATTGGCTCGCCGCCCTCTGGAGCAAAATCCTCGGGGTGATTATTCCAAATTTCAGCAAGCTCGGGGTTTTCCTTAAAGGATTTAAGAAACGGCTGTCCCTCAACTATTCCGCCATCAAGCTCTATAAGGCCGTCTACTGCTTCCACAATTAAATTTTTAGGCCCGGCTACCGCCTCGGCCGTTTTTATAGTGCGGATAAGCGGGCTTGAATAAACCGCATCTATATGAATATCCTTAAACCTCTCCGATAAAAGCTCAAGCTGTTTTGCACCGTTTTCGCTTATATCACAATCGGTAATGCCTTGGAAAATCCTCATAACATTTCCAAGCGCCTCGCAATGCCTTATTAAATATATCGTAGTCATTATTATCACCTAAATTATATTTTACTACATTTTTCTCCCTTTTTCAATATTTCTTTAAAGGGCTTGACGATGCTAAAAAATTGCAATATAATAATTAATAATTTAACACATTAAAAAGGAGTAACCAAGATGATTAAAAAATACTTAAACCGTCTTTTTATTGACGGCCTTTCAGGAATGGCCTTAGGCCTTTTTTCGACGCTTATTATCGGCACGATTATCTGCCAAATAGGCTCGCTGCTCGGCGGCGGCACCATTAGCTCATACATAAACGCCTTTGGAAGTGTTGCCAAAACCATAACTGGTGCGGGAATAGGTATCGGTGTTGCCGTTAAGCTTAAATCTTCACCGCTTACTACCGTTTCGGCCGCTGTTGCGGGTATGGTAGGCGCCTTCCCTAACGCCGCATTAGAGGGCTTTTCCTTGGGCGCTCCCGGTGAGCCGCTCGGTGCCTTTATTGCCGCTTATGTTGCAATAGAAATCGGCCGTCTCGTTTCGGGCAAAACAAAGCTTGAAATTATTTTAACCCCTCTTTGCTGTATAACCGCAGGCTCTGCTGCAGGCTATTTGTTGGGGCCTTATATTTCTCGTTTTATGCTTTGGGTTGGTGCACTCGTTAACTTTAATGTTGAGGCATATCCTGTTATCGGCGGCATTATTGTTGCCGTTTTGATGGGCATTATTCTAACGCTTCCCATATCCTCTGCCGCAATCGGCATTTCAATGGGAATAACCGGTCTTGCCGCGGGTGCTGCTACGGTTGGCTGCTGCTGCAATATGGTAGGCTTTGCCGTTATGAGCTATCGCGAAAATAAAATGGGCGGTCTTATAGCACAGGGCATCGGCACCTCAATGCTTCAGGTGCCAAATCTTGTTAAAAAGCCAATTCTTTGGTTGCCCCCTGTTATTTCGAGTGCCATTTTAGGCCCGATTGCTTCAGCAGGCTTAAAAATGATAAGCAATCCCGTAGGCTCGGGTATGGGCTCGGCAGGTCTTGTTGGTCAATTTATGGCATATAGCTCTATGACAGACGCGGGCGTATCAAGCGTTGTTGCAATAGTTGAAATTCTGCTTATGCACTTTATTTTGCCCGCGGCACTCACGCTTGGAATTGCGGAGCTTATGCGTAAATATAAGCTTATTAAATTTGGCGACCTCAAGCTTGAAAACATCTAATGGAAAAACAAGAAATTGCATTAAAGGCAGTCGAGGCACTTGAGCAGCTTTATCCCGATGCTATCTGCTCGCTTACCTATAAAACGGCATTTGAACTGCTTATTGCAACGCGGCTTTCTGCTCAATGCACCGATAGAAGAGTAAATATGGTAACGCCTGAGCTTTTCGCCGCGTTCCCCGATTCGCAAGCGCTTGCAAACGCTTCGATTGAACAAGTTGAGCAAATTATCAAGCCCTGCGGATTATATAAGACCAAGGCGCGCGACCTTATAGGCATTGCAAAAATGCTTGAAGCGGAATACGGCGGAGTTGTGCCCGATAGCATTGAGGAGCTTACCCGTCTGCCAGGAATCGGCAGAAAAACGGCAAACCTCGTTTGCGGTGATATTTACGGCAAGCCCGCTATTGTTACCGATACTCATTTTATACGCCTTTGCAACCGTTTAGGCCTTGTTAACACTACAAATCCCTTAAAGGTTGAAAACGAAATGCGAAAGCTTTTACCGCGCGAAAAATCCAACGATTTTTGCCATAGAAGCGTGCTTTTTGGGCGCGATATTTGCACTGCTCGAAAGGCAAACTGTGAAATATGCGCGCTTGCGGTTTTTTGTCCTAAAAAGATTAAGAAAGTGAAAAAATAAACCTATGAAGCATCAGGAATTTACACCGAAGCAACAAAAAGCTCTCGGCATTGCATCAATTATTATTTGCATTTTATTTTCGCTTCTTGTTATCTCACGAATAGGAATTCCCATGGTGAAATTTGCATCCGAACCCGAAAAGTTTAGACTTTGGGTGGATTCAAAGGGTGTTTTGGGCAGAATCATATATATAGGAATGGTTGTTTTGCAGGTTATGGTAGCAATCATACCGGGAGAGCCCTTTGAAATTGCAGGCGGATATGCTTTTGGCTCGATTGAGGGCACTATTCTTTGCCTTACAGGCTCCTTCATAGGCAGTATGCTGGTATTTTTCTTAGTAAGAAAATTCGGCATAAAGCTTGTGGAAATTTTCTTTTCTAAAGAAAAGCTCAATTCTCTCCGATTTTTAAAGGTAACCCCAAAACAATATGCACTTTACATTTTGATTTTTACTCTGCCGGGCACCCCAAAAGACCTGCTTTGTTATTTTGCGGGACTAACCGATATGAAGCTCGGTGCTTGGCTTATCATCTGCTCGGTTTGCCGTCTGCCCTCCATTATAACCTCAACAATAGGCGGAGATGCGCTTGGCAGTAAAAGTTATTTGTTTGCTATAATCGTTTTTGCCGTGACCTTGATAATAAGCTTTTTAAGTCTTAGGCTCTATCAAAGCTTTATTGACCGCCATAGCGATAAAAAGTGATTATAAACCATTAAAAAGAATTTGCTTTGTGTTCTTAGCAAAATTTAAATAATAAATAACCGAAAGGCATTTTCGCTGAATTGCGATAATGCCTTTCGGTTTTTTAGGATAAGTTGGCGTTATGTGACACCTTTTAAATTATAATTATTATTTAATTCCATTTTATAAGCGATGTTTCCTCAATTTGTGAAGCATCGAAACGATAATGGCCGGTTACGATTGAACGCCCCAGGTAATCTTCCTCGCGGTTTGGCTGACCGCCGTTATGAATAACATAGGGCTGACCTGCTTTGTTTCTTTTATCGGATACAATGCCGATATGCTTATCATTTCCGAAAATCACGATATCGCCCGGCTGCCACTCGGCAATTTCTGTAGTATCCAGCGTAAGAGATATGGCATATTTATCAAAGAATATCCTCAAATTTCTCACCCTGCGGAAATCGATGTTGTTGTCACGCTTTTTAATTTTGGGATACGCTTCCGGTCGTGCGATAATATCTTTATTTACCATATCTCGCAGAGAATAGCCCGCGTTTTTAAACGCTCGCCACACAACATCGGTGCATACACCGATTTCATCGGGCGGATAACCACCCTCATAATATGTTCCGTCATAGGTGGGATGGTTTTGGGCATCAGCTCTGGCACCGAACAGAATATCCGTATAGTCGTCTACACCGTTTTTGTTGTAATCTACAGCACTGTGAACTGTTTCAATATTGAAATCCTCCGCAGTATAGAACTTCTTAGGCAGTAGGTTAAATTGATTGGCCACAAGCAATATCGCAACCACAATGGCCGCAATTACTGCAATAACCACTATTCTCTTACGCATTGCCCTTTCTCCCTTTCTCATTCGTCGGTCGCTTCACCCAAAGCATAACTAAAAGCTTTTTCGCAAGGAATTTCATTCAAAAAAGGTTTTTACTAAATTGTTATCCTCTAGATATTTAAAGCTGTTTTCAAAGCGCTCATTAATCGGCAGGTTGTATCCATAGCCCTCATAATTGTCACCATTGTTCTTTTCCCAACTAAAATAAAATTCACTTTCAATATTCACATATTGACTATAGGAAATGCTCTGAAGGTCCTTTTTGTAATTTTCCAAAAAGTCCTTGAATTGTTCAATGGTTATTCGTTCGCTTTGATTTGCCTCTTTTAATGAATTCCAATATTCAACATTTATATCAGTTTGCTCAAAAAAGCGAGTGTTTTCAATTATGCTATCAAACCGCTCATCGCTTTTAAGAATTTCCCAAACCATATTCCCCGCCTTGCTTTGCGGAGCACGGAAATAACGGACTAATTCCTTACCGTTTTCAAGCTCATACTCGAAGGTAATGCTTTCAATGTTTTCAAAGGTTACCTCATAACCGCGGAGCAAATAATCCTTTTTGGAAAGCCGCTTATGAATATCTATTACCGTTTTAGGATTTTTATATTCTATCGTTTCTCCCGATACAATAAGCACTACCCGCTCAACCTTTTCAGCCTTAGGTGTTTTAGATGCAAAACCAAAAAATCCAAAGCGCATAACCAAAACTGAAACCAATAAAAGCGCAATAGAGCAAGCACCTATCACAGCTGATTCCTTAAATCGCTTAAAGCCGCGGTTTGTAACCGCCCCGTAAACTATAGCGGTTACTATAGCACCTATAAATGCAAATATCCAAAATGTTATTTCATTGTAATCCGATGCGAAAATCGTGCCCAAAAGGAAGCCGCCGCAAATTGAAGCCAAAAAAGCACAAATTACAAATATGAATTTATAGGCGTATGCCTGACCGCCGCGCTCGGCCTTACGGCGATTATAAAGAACTCCCGAAAGGACAAAGAACAAAGCCATATAAATTACGCATCTGATTATAAACATACCGTTTTGGTAGGTAAACAACTGATATGTGCTATCGGCAAAATTCGAGGCCCCATAAAGACAATAATAAACGGGTGATAAAAATTCAAGTATTTTTTCGTGAAGGTTACTGCTATATCCGATTATAAAAGAGGTTGCCGCTTCGTCCAATATTACCGAAAGCAGCATAAGAGCCACGGTGCTTCCGCCAAAGGATATTACTAAATCGAATGCACTGCCTGCACAAACGATAAAGAACATCGACATTGATAAAAATACAAGCATTAAAATCACTGTAATTAAAAGGCAAGAGAGTATTTGATTTATCGTTCCCGTAAGCATTGGGCCATAGGAAAGGGTAAGACCTATGTGCGCCGCATAGCCTATTATAACCGGCACCAAAACCGTTACAAACGAGGAAGCTGCTCTTGAGATTAAAAGTGTTATTCTTGTAAGCGGAAGCGCGTGAAAAACATCGCTTGAACGCTTTTGATATAAAAACATAAAGTTTATTATATTAACAAGCATTACCGCCGCCACGGCGCCAAAGGTTATTAAATAGAAGCTGAATTCCAGTATAAATGGTTCCGATATAAACTCATTTTCTAAAACAGGAAACTGCCCTGTCGCTAAAATATATCCCGGACAGTATAAAAGCATACCTATAGAAAGAAGAATCATTATGCCGAGATTCTTTATTGTTGTTGAATGAAAGAGCCCGTAGCCCGCGCCCAATTTATGCAAGTATGTTCTTAACATCATAGCCCGTTACCTCCAATTCATAAACAAATAATTCCTCGAGGGAAGGTTCAATACATTCAGCAAACACAGGGAAAAGCATTTTGATATGGTCCATAATTTCCTTTTCGTCCCCTCGAACAACAAGCTGTATAACCGAGCCCGTGCGTTCAATTTTCATAATATCGAGCCCATCAAAAGCAGACATTTCGGGAATATTCTCAAAGGCTACTTGGATTTTATGAATCCTACCTCTTATTTCATCAACACTTCCCTCCGCAACCAACTGCCCCTCGTGAACAAGGCAGATATGGTCGCACATATCTTCAAGCTCACGGAGATTGTGAGAGGCTATAATTGCAGTCATACCCTGCTTTGAAACACCATCAATAATAATATTTGCAAGCGTTCTGCGCATCACTACATCAAGGCCATCAAAGGCTTCATCAAGCAGAATATAGCGCGGCCTTGTTGAAAGGGTTAAAATGAGTGCCGCTTGACGCTGCATTCCCTTAGAAAAGGTGGAAAGCCGAGCCTTTTCATCAAGCGGGAAAACACTTAAAAGCTCTTTATATATTTTGTAACTGAAATCCTCATAGGTGCTATAATAAAAGCTTGCCATTTCCTTTAAATTCGATTGCGGCAGAAAATAGGGCGTATCGCCCAAAAAGGCAATTTGCTGTTTTATTTTAGGGTTATTAAAGCTATCAACACCATCTATCCCTATATGGCCGCCATCAGCCATATAAACACCGGCTATTAGTCGCAAAAGGGTAGATTTGCCTGAGCCGTTTGAGCCCACAAGACCATATATACAGCCATCCTCAAAATTCATTGTTACCGAATCAAGCGCTTTGGCCGCTTCAAAGCGTTTAGTTAAATTATTTGCAGTTATCAAAACTATTCCTCCGTTTCATATAGAGAGTTGATTATCTCTACGAGCTGTGCTTTTGAGAGCCCTAAATTCTTGGCCTCTAAAACCGACGATTTGAATTCTTGTGAAGCATTTTCCAAAATACCAAAGGTGGCGCTTTCATCATCGGAAAAGAATGAGCCCTTGCCTTTAACCGAAAACACAACGCCGCTCGCTTCCAAAATAGAATACGCCTTTTGAACGGTATTCGGATTAATTGAAAATTTAGATGCAAGCGCTCTAACGCTCGGCAGTGGCTCCCCCGACCTCACAAGCCTTAGCGCCTTAAGCCTTATAAAGCCGTTTACTATTTGGTTGCAAATCGGAACGCCGCTCTTTAAATCTAACTGAAACATTCCTTCACCCTTTCGTTTTTACTGTTCTATTACAGTTAATACAGTTGTATGATAACACACCGCCCGCACTTTGTCAAGCAAAAAAATAAACCCACCAAACGCTGAGTTCCAATACTGCCTTATCGGAACTCAGCGAAAACGGTGGGTTTAAATTATCTATTAAATTTTACTTTGCGTAATCAACAGCGCGATTTTCACGGATAAGGTTAACCTTAATCTGACCGGGATATTCAAGCTCATTTTCAATCTTTTGAGCGATTTCGTGAGCAATAATTACCATTTGGTCATCGCTTATAACCTCAGGCTTAACGATTATACGAACCTCGCGGCCTGCTTGAATTGCAAACGAGCCTTCAACACCGTTAAAGGAATTGGCGATTTCCTCCAACTTTTCAAGGCGCTTAATATAGCTTTCAATGTTTTCTCTGCGAGCACCGGGACGAGCCGCCGAAATAGCATCTGCCGCTTGAACTATGCAGGCAATAACCGTTTTGGCCTCAACATCACCATGGTGCGCGTGAATGGCGTGGATAACCGCCTCGTTTTCTCTAAACTTCTTAGCAGCCTCAACACCAAGCTGAATATGCGAGCCCTCTTGCTCGTGGTCAATTGCCTTACCGATATCGTGAAGCAGACCTGCACGCTTTGCAAGGGTTACATCAACGCCAAGCTCTGCGGCAATAAGGCCTGAAAGGTGGCAAACCTCGAGCGAATGATTAAGAACATTTTGACCATAGCTTGTGCGGAAATGCAGACGGCCCAAAAGCTTGATAAGCTCGGGGTGCAGATTATGAACACCCGAATCAATCATAGCGCGTTCGCCCTGCTGCTTGATAACCGCTTCAACCTCGGCGGTTGCCTTGGCTACGGTTTCTTCAATTCTTGCGGGGTGAATTCTACCGTCCATAATAAGCTTTTCAAGGGTTACCCTTGCTATCTCTCTGCGTATCGGCTCAAAGCTCGACACGGTAATAGCTTCGGGGGTATCATCAATAATAAGGTCAACGCCGGTAGCATTTTCAATGGCGCGAATGTTTCTGCCTTCTCGACCGATAATTCTACCCTTCATTTCATCGTTAGGCAACGCCACAACCGATACATTAATCTCGGATGAATGGTCTGCCGCGCAACGCTGAATAGCGTGGCCTAAAATTTCACGCGCGAGCTTATCCGACTCATCGCGAGTTTGCTGTTCGTAATCCTTAATCTTAACAGCTTTTTCGTGGCTTAATTCGCCTTCGAGCATCTCAAGCAACTGAGCCTTTGCCTGCTCCTTTGAAAGACCTGATATTCTTTCAAGCATTTCAAGCTGGCTGCGCTTTAACTGCTCACACTCTTCAATCTTTGCCTCAATAACCTTTGCGCGCTCGGCAAGCTTTTCTTCCTTGGCTTCAAGGTTATCGGTTTTACGGTCAAGAGTTTCTTCCTTTTGTTGAATTCTATGCTCTTGACGCTGAACCTCACTTCTGCGCTCGCGAAGGTCGCGCTCGGTATCTTGACGCAGCTGATGAATTTCCTCCTTAGCTTCAAGCAAGGTTTCTTTTTTACGGGTTTCGGCTGTTTTCATGGCCTCGCTTAAAATGCGCTTCGCTTCGTCCTCAGCAGAGCCGATGGTTTTTTCAGCGGATTTGCGGCGATAAGCAGAACCAAAGATAAAGCCTAAAACCGCAAGCACCAAAGCAATGGCACCGAATATTAAATAACTTGTAATTCCTTCGGGCATAATATCCCTCCTTATATAATAAAGCGGTTTTTACAGGAATTGGAAAATAAGACCTATCGGGGACCGCCGTTTGAAACCCCGCGATATAATTTATTCTATATGCCGAGCGGTTCGCCAAAGCCGAACGGCAGATATAAAAATTATCTATTTAATTTTACCACTACATTTATGCTCTGTCAAGTCAAATATGGCAGATATATAGTGTATCAGACAAAAAAATAGGCCGTATCCCAAGCAGGCAAGCACGGAAAATGCCTCATATAAATTTTATAGTTCGAGTTGATTTTTAAAACCGCTTCGGGTATGTTTATAAGGTCATCGCTTCTATGATAACAAGCGATATTCATTTTTGGGCGATATTTCCTTATCACACCCTGCGCACCCTTTATCGCTCCAAGCTCCTCGCCCTCTATATCCATTTTAATAATGGTTGGGGCTATATATATTTCGAGCGAATCTATGGTTTTTGCTTCGATTTCTACGCCGCCGCCCATCGTGCTTGAGCCGCGAGAGGAATCCATATTGAATTTTCTTTGCCCACAGCTGTCCGCAATACAGGCGTTTACGGTTATAACGCTATCTAATTTTTCTGTTGCCGAGCAGAGCTTTTTATATGTTTTTAAATCGGGCTCTACAGCCACTATTTTTTGATATTCGTTGACGCGTTTTACGAACTCCAGCACCGTATCCCCTCTATATGCACCCAAATCCAAAAAGCTTTCCTCGTCATCAAGCATAAAAAAGCTTTGATAGGGCTCATCGGGGATACTCTCGCAATCGAAAAGATACTCGATTTTACCGCTTAATTTATAATAAATGATATTTTCAAAGGTTTTTTTAGATAAATCATCTGCGAGCAATCCATAAACCGCCTCGAGCCGCTCGCGGTTTTCCCTTACATACTCCAAATTAAACAATACGCCGCCATAAACCGCAACATCGGGAGCATACAGCTCCTGCTCGGCGGCAATCAAGCGGATATTTTCAATAACCGCTTCAAGCGGTGTGCCGAAGCAGAGCAAAACTATCATATCGCCGAAGCGACTTTTAGCGGTTTTATAATCGGTAACCTCAAATCCGTGAAAGCGTTTTTGGCGCACAAAGCCATCAGATGCAAACACACCTGATATTTTTATGCCATACCTATTAAGCACCGATATAATCTTATCAGCGCCATCGCCCATACCATAAAGTAATATGGGTTTCTTACTCTCTTTAAGATACTGCCATAAATCCTTCATATCTTTATTATACATTACATACTTCTCTTTTACAACTTTTATCTTGACTTGACGAACGGAAAAAAGAGTGATATAATACTTTTTAAATTTGATGAGGGGGTGCCAAAATATGTTAAATCTTAAAAAACAGCTTGCAAATATAATAACCTGCATTCGTATTATAGGCACACTCTGCTTAATTTTCATAAAACCACTGGGCTTAAGCTTTTTTATCGTATATACCCTTAGCGGCTTAAGCGATGTTTTCGATGGAATGGTAGCCCGCAGATGCGGCACCTCAAGCCAATTCGGCGCGAGACTTGACAGTATTGCCGACATTGTTTTTTACTCGGTTATGCTCATAAAGGTTTTCCCGATTATGCTAAAACAGCTACCAAAAGAAATTTGGATTTTTGTTTTAATAGTTCTTTCGGTTCGCCTGCTCGCATATTTAACGGCGGCGATAAAGTTTCAAGCCTTTGCAAGTCTGCATACCTATCTAAATAAGGTTACGGGCTTTGCAATTTTCTTAATCCCCTATTTCTTAAATCAAGCCTTTACAAACACTTATTGCCTAATCGCCTGTATCATAGCAGCGCTTTCCTCATTAGAGGAGCTTATGATACATATATTAAATAAGAACGGCAAAAAACGAATTAAAACTATTTTTATGCTCTTAAATCCCAAAAACTAACTCGAGACACTTCGCTTTGAAGTGTCTTTTTTATTTCTATATTCTAACAAATCAAGCGGTTTTGAGATAGCTCACCTTTGCTCGCTCTCAAGACCGTTTTTATTAACAAATTGTAAAAGGTCAGGGAAAGTCAAACAATTTTTCAAAAAAGTATTGACTTTTGGAAAAAGAAGGTTATAATAATAACCGTTGGCACTCGTGTTGTTAGAGTGCTAAAACGAAAAAGGCGGTGATTATAACGGAGCTTTCTAAAAGAAAACAGGATGTTCTATCAGCTATAATCAAGGCCTATATTGAAACGGGCGAGCCTATCGGCTCAAAGATTTTAACGAGTCTTATAGAAAACGCCCCCTCCCCTGCGACGCTTAGAAATGAAATGAACGAGCTTTGCTCATTGGGCTTTCTTGCTCAGCCTCACACCTCGGCAGGCAGAATTCCCACGAGCCTTGGCTACAGCCTTTATGTTAACAATCTTATGTCCGAAACCTTTTTAGGAGAAAGCGCAAAAAGCTATATCAACTCCTCATTCTCCTTAGAGGGCGATGAGGCTGAGCGTTTGCCAAGGGCGGCCGCAAAGGCGCTTAGTGAGCTTTCGGGGCTTCCCGCGATTTCATCATATATCGTTCGCGAGAATGTCTATCTAAAGCAGGTGCAGTTGCTCCCCTTAAGCCGCAAAACCGTGGCGCTTTTAACCGTTTTTTCAGACGGTCGAACAAAGAGCACCCTTGTGCGTTTAGCACCCAATATTGAAGCCGAAGCCATAAACCGCTTTTTGCAGCTTATACGCGAAAAGCTTTTAAGAAAGCCTCTTTATGAGTTCTCAAAGGCAAAGCTTCAAAGCACACTCGCCTCCTTCGGAATTGATTTTCTCGATGCCGCACCGCTCGTCACCGCCATTTTTGATATGGCAGATGAGTCATCGGGCTCGCAAATCAACCTAAGCGGTGGCGAGGCCTTATATAACTTTTGCAGTGATACTGAGGCACGGCAAATCGTAGCTTTAACAGAGAGAAACGATGTTCTTTTATCAACCCTTGAGGCAGATGATAAGGAAACCTCAATAATTTTCGGCAACGAAACGGGCCTTTGTGAGCTCAAAAACAAGGTTATTGTGGCTTCTAAATATTATTGTAACAATAATTACTGCGGTAAAATCGGCGTAATCGGGCCTGATAGGCTCGCTTATGAGCAGATAATACCCAGCACAAAATACACGGCCGAAAGGCTAACTTCACTTATAACCCAAACGGTTAATGATATGGAGGATTAAAAATGGCTGAAGAAACCAAAAAGCAAGAGGCTTCCGCCCAAGCAAAGGAAGCTAAAAGCGAAAAGAAAAAATCTAAAAAGGATTTAGAAATCGAAGGCTTAAAGGCAAAGCTTTCCGCGCAAGAGGACCTGCTTGCACGCACTGCCGCCGAGTTTGATAACTTTAAAAAGCGCACCGAGCGTGAAAAGGCAGGCGTTGCAGAGTTTGCGAAGGCAGGAATAATTAAAACCCTGCTCCCTATTCTCGACAATATTGACCGTGCCGCAGCCGCCGATGCAGGCAGTGCCGATTATATAAAGGGCATTGAGCTTATCGTTAAGCAGTTTGAGGCGATTGCCGGCAATCTCGGAATTGAAGAAATCGCAAAAGCGGGCGAGGAATTTAACCCCAATTATCACGAAGCGGTTATGCATATTGAGGATGATTCCTTAGAGGAAAATGTTATAGTTGAGGTTTTGCAAAAGGGCTACAAGCTTGGCGACACCGTTATCCGCGCCGCTATGGTAAAGGTTGCAAATTAATTTTTAAAAAAGACATAAAGGTCTTAAAATAAACAAATATTAAAATCACATACAAATCTTAGGAGGATTTAAAAATGGGAAAAATTATTGGTATCGATTTAGGAACAACCAACTCTTGCGTTGCCGTTATGGAAGGCGGAGAGCCCGTTGTTATAGCAAACGCAGAGGGTGCGAGAACAACCCCCTCGGTTGTTGCTTTTTCTAAAACCGGTGAGCGTATGGTAGGTCAGGTTGCAAAGCGTCAGGCTATTACTAACCCTGATAGAACTATCAGCTCAATTAAAAGAGAAATGGGTAGTGACTACACCGTTGCTATCGACGGTAAAAACTACACTCCCCAAGAGGTTTCTGCAATCATTTTACAAAAGCTTAAGGCAGATGCAGAAAGCTATTTAGGTCAAAGCGTTACAGAGGCAGTTATTACTGTTCCCGCATACTTTACCGATGCTCAGCGTCAAGCAACTAAGGATGCAGGTAAAATCGCAGGTCTCGAGGTTAAGCGTATTATAAACGAGCCCACCGCTGCGGCACTTGCCTACAGCATTGATAAGGAAGACGACCAAAAGGTTATGGTATATGACCTCGGCGGCGGCACCTTCGATGTTTCCATCATTGAGATGGGCGACGGCGTTCAAGAAGTTCTCGCTACTGCAGGTAACAACAAGCTCGGCGGTGACGATTTCGATAAGCGCGTTATGGACTTTATCGTTAGCACCTTTAAAGCTGAGCAGGGTATTGACCTTTCAAACGATAAAATGGCTATGCAGCGTGTTAAGGAAGCTGCTGAAAAGGCAAAAATCGACCTTTCGGGTATGACCACAGCCGATATCAACCTTCCCTTTATCACCGCAGATTCTACCGGCCCCAAGCACTTTGAAACAACCCTTTCAAGAGCAAAGTTCAACGAAATTACTGCCGACTTGGTTGAGGCAACTATGGGACCTGTTCGTCAGGCTCTTGCTGATTCCGGTCTTAATAAGAGCGAAATCAATAAGGTTCTTATGGTTGGCGGTTCTTCAAGAATCCCTGCCGTTCAAGAGGCTGTTAAAAACTTTATGGGCGTTGAGCCTTTTAAGGGCATTAATCCCGATGAGTGTGTTGCACTCGGTGCTTCCCTGCAGGCAGGCGTTTTAGGCGGCGATGTTAAGGGACTGCTGCTTCTTGATGTTACTCCCCTTTCGCTCGGTATTGAAACAATGGGCGGCGTTTCAACAAAGGTTATTGAGCGCAACACCACAATACCCACCAAAAAGAGTCAGGTTTTCTCTACCGCTGCCGACGGTCAGACCTCGGTTGAGGTTCATGTTCTTCAGGGTGAGCGCGAATTCGCAAAGGATAATAAAACCTTGGGTGTATTCCACCTTGACGGCATCGCTCCCGCTCCCCGCGGTATTCCCCAAATTGAAGTTACCTTTGATATAGACGCAAACGGTATTGTTCATGTTTCTGCAAAGGACCTCGGAACAGGCAAGGAAAACGATATTACAATTACCTCTAACACCAATATGTCTAAAGAGGATATTGACAAGGCTGTTAAGGAAGCCGAGGCTTATGCCGCCGAGGATAAAAAGCGCAGAGAGGCTGTTGATATCAGAAACAATGCCGACCAGATGATTTATCAAACCGAAAAGACTGTTAATGAGTTCGGCGATAAGTTAAGCGACGAGGAAAAGAGCAAGATTGAAACCGCCAAAGAGGCTTTAAAGGAAGCACTCAAGGGCGAGGATATTGATGCTATAAAGGCTAAGCAGGAAGAGCTTCAAAAGGAGCTTTATGCTATAAGCGAAAAGGTTTATAAGGCTGCGGCAGAGGCACAAAACGCCGCTAATGCCAACCCGAATTCAGAGGGTGAAAGCGCTGCAGACAATAATGTCTACGAAGCCGATTTCACCGATGTTGACGATAAGGATAAGCAGTAATATTTTTAAGTGCGGCGAACTCGCCGCACTTACATAAACTTTTAGGAGAATTATCTGTGGCAGAAGAAAAAAGAGATTTTTATGATGTCCTCGGTGTCGATAAATCCGTTGGTGAGGACGAACTAAAAAAAGCATACAGAAAAATGGCCAAAAAATATCACCCCGATTTGCACCCCGGTGATGCAGAAGCCGAAAAGAATTTCAAAGAGGTAAACGAAGCCTACGAAATTCTATCCGATAGCGAAAAGCGCGCTCGTTACGACCAATTCGGCCACGCAGGTGTGGACCCCAACTTTGGCGCGGGCGGCGGCTACGGTGGTGGCTTCGGCGGTGGGTTCACAGGCGATTTCGGTGACCTTGGTGATATTTTCAGTTCCTTCTTCGGCGGCGGCTTCGGCGGCTCTTCACGCCAGCGAAACCCAAACGCTCCGCGCAGAGGAAACGATGCATCTGCCGCTGTTAACCTTTCTTTCGAGGAGGCGGCAAAGGGTTGCAAAAAGACCATTAAGGTAACTAAAATCGACAACTGCGAGGATTGCGGCGGCTCGGGCTGTGAAAAAGGCACAAGTTCTAAAACCTGCCCTGTTTGCCACGGTAGCGGTCAGGTGACAACCGTTCAGCGCACCCCATTCGGTCAAATGCAGACTCAAAGTGTTTGCCAAAACTGCCACGGTAGCGGCAAAATTATCGATAAGCCCTGCCACAGCTGTGCGGGAAAAGGCCGCATTCGCCACACCGTTGAGCGCACGGTCGATATACCCGCAGGTATTGATGATGGTCAGGTTATAAGCGTTCGCGGCGGCGGTGATGCCGGTGCAAACGGAGGCCCTTCGGGTGATTTGAGAATTAATGTTAATGTTAGGCCTCACCCCATATTTATCCGCGACGGCTTTGATGTTTTCTGCGAAATACCAATCACCTTCACTCAAGCGGCTTTGGGCGCCGAGATAACCGTTCCGACACTTGAGGGCAAGGTTAAATTCGATATTCACGAGGGCACTCAGCCCGGCGATGAATTTAAGCTTCGCGGAAAAGGCATTCAGCGCCTTAACTATTCGGGCAAGGGCGACCAATATGTTAAAATCATTGTTGAGGTTCCCCGCGAGCTTTCAAAAAATCAAAAGGAAAAGCTTCGTGAATTCGATAAGCTCTCCGATGATAAAAACTACAAAAAGAAAAAAAGCTTTATGGATAAAGCAAAAGAATTCTTTAAAGACTAACAAAAAAGCGCAACCTTTAAATTTAAAGGTTGCGCTTTTTGCGGTTAAAACTGCATATTTTCTATATATTTTTCCATAAAATAGGGGCTATCGGCGAGATTTAACGTTTTTAAGGATTTTGCCGATTCTTGCGTTTTCTTTAAAAATTCTTTTCTGAGCAGAACCATTGTGGCTCCGATACCTGCGGCATTGCCGATAGCCACAGCCTTTTCGGCCAAAGCCTTTGGGATAAGTCCCGTTGTTACGGCGCTATCAATATTAAGAAAACTGCCAAATCCGCCCGCAATATAAAATTTCTCTATTTCTTCTGCGGTCACCTTTGCGGTGTTCATCAATGTGTCTATCCCCGAACGCACGGCAGATTTTGCCAATTGAAAATTCCTTACATCCTGTGGTGAAATAAAGACCTCGCTTTCAGGAAAGTAAAAATTTTCTTCCATATATCCCGAAGAGTCGACAATTCCCGTTTTAATAAGCACCGCGATTGCGTCAACAAGACCGCTTCCGCATATTCCTATGGGCTTTACTCCGCCGATGGTTGTGAAATTTATTTTGCCGTTTTCTATGAACACCTTATCAATAGCGCCTGCAACTGCGGGTATTCCGCAAGAAATACCTGCACCCTCGAAGCAGGGGCCTGCGGCGGTTGAACAGCAAATTTTTTCATCGTTTCTTTTTAAAACCATCTCTCCGTTAGTGCCAATATCCACAAGCAACGCCGTAGCGTTATTATCCATCCCGCTTGCAAGCATTGCCGCCGTTATATCAGCACCCACAAAGGAAGATGCGCATCTTATAAGATAGGCATTTCCCCACCATTGTCCAAAAAGATTTTCCGACTGATAGGGGGCAACAGCAAGCGGTGACGCATCCTTACCGCTCAAAAAGTGGAGCATAGCGGTATTACCGCAAACAACAAATTTGCGAACATCAAAGCCTTTAAGCGCTTTTTGAATTGTTTCCTTGACAGCAGCTTGCAGCTTTTCTCGGTTTCCCTCTTGAGAAAATTTTATGCGCGATATAACATCGGCGCCGAATTTGGTCTGCTCATTTTGAACGCAAACTGACTTAACGAGCTCACCTTCGGGGAATTTATAAATATAAACCGCAATTGTGGTAGTGCCTATGTCTATCGCCGCAGCATAGCCTTCGCTTACGATGGGATTTTGTGAAAAATTCGAACGCATGCCTTCTGATACACCTTGAATAACAATCTCGTCTTGTGTATAATCGATTATAGAATCGGTGTTTATGTATGTTCTGCAGGCCAAACATTCCCTACCGTTAAGCGTTATTTTGCACTTGCCGCAAATCCCGTTGCCCGCGCAATAGGCAGGCAAATTAACACCGCAGTCGAAAAGAACTCTATCGGCTCGTGTTTCGCCGTTATATTCTCTTTTAAAAACGGATTTATTCGTTTGAACTTTCACGGTAAACATATATAAACACCCCCCCTCTTTTTTAATATACTACCAAAAAATTTTATCTTTTTCAATCTCTGAAAAATATTATAAAAATATTTTTCTAAAAATAATAAATATTTTATATAATTTTAAACCCCCAGTTGCTAAAATCAAATTAAAGGACTGAACGTTATGCTAAAAAAATACATTGAGCATTTTTCCAAATTATTTGATATTGATTTTAATGTCTACGATGTGGAGCTAAAGGCTTTTTCCGATTTTCAAAACACCTTTTGCAGTCGGTGTCCGAAGCCTTGCAACCATAGCACGACTC
Organism: Acutalibacteraceae bacterium; assembly: GCA_045589375.1. Taxonomy (GTDB): domain Bacteria; phylum Bacillota; class Clostridia; order Oscillospirales; family Acutalibacteraceae; genus UBA737. The sequence continues at coordinate 81,726 of JAZNOY010000026.1, forward strand.
ATTTATATGGTTGTTATGAATCGGTTCGTTGGGATAACAAATATATATATTATTGCCCGATGGATTTTATATTTATTGCAGTTCCCATCACCAATGAGCTGAATGTTTTGTCCACGGGTGTTGTAGCCGGACCTATACTTATGGGTGATGCTTCTGATTTTTCAGAGGACTGCGAGATTCCACAGCTTGAAACGAGCAAGGTGAATGACCTTGCGGAAATTATATCGGCCGTTTTTTGCAAAAAGGACGAACAAAAAGCAAAAAATTCCACAACCGATTTTCTCAATGCGATTTATCGCGAATTGGAAATTCTTCCCGAAAACCACGATTATCCTATAACGTTAGAAAAGCAGCTTCAATCAGCCATCGTGAGTGGCGAAGGAGAAAAGGCAAAAGAACTCCTCAACCGACTTTTAGGCGACATATTTTTTCATTCAAACGGCGATTTTTCCGTTATAAAAGCGAGAGCCCTCGAGCTTTTGGTTATACTCTCCCGTTCGGCGATTGAGGGCGGCGCCAATATCGAGCAGATTTTTGCACTTAATAACAATTATATAAATGAAATCCACGATTTTGAAACCTTAGAACAGCTTGGGCTTTGGCTCACAAGTATAATAAATCGTTTTATAGGTTATGTTTTTGAATTCGGAGATGTTAAGCACGCCGATATAATGCACAAAATTATAGCTTATATTAAAACCAATTATATGAAAAAAATAACCCTTGATGATGTTGCCGAATATGTATATATGAGCAGGTCCTATGTTAGTAAAATTTTTAATGAGGAAATGAACACAAGCATTTCTTCATATATAAACAAGGTAAGAATAGATAAAAGCAAAACGCTTTTGGAGGATGAATCTATCTCCATAGCCGATATTGCCTTCCTTGTTGGGTTTGAGGACCAAAGTTATTTTACAAAGCAGTTTAAAGCTCTTACAGGCCTTTCCCCTAAAAAGTTTAGGGATAAAATTCTAAGCATTTCATAAAAGGAGTGTAGTATTTTGGAAATTTTAAAAGAAATCAGCGAGTTTTTGCAAAAAGGCAGGGTGGCCAATGTAAAGGAATTAACCTCTAAGGCTCTTAATGACGGTATAAATCCCTCTACAATACTCAACGACGGCCTTTTTGACGGTATGTCTATTATAGGTGAAAAATTCAAGAGAAACGAGGTTTTCGTACCCGAGGTTCTTATCGCCGCAAGAGCAATGAATGCGGGCATAGAGATTTTGCGCCCTTATCTTGCTAAAGCGGAAATTTCAAATACCGGAACTGTAATCATAGGCACCGTTAAGGGTGACCTGCACGATATAGGAAAAAATATAGTGAAAATTATGCTTGAGGGCAAAGGCTTCAAGGTTATAGATTTGGGCGTGGATGTCGATTCGGAGAAATTTGTTTCTGCTGCCATTGAAAATAACGCCAACTTGATTTGCTGCTCTGCATTGCTTACCACAACTATGCTTGAAATGAAAAAGGTAGTTGAAAAAATTGAAGCGGCGGGAATGCACGATAAAATAAAAGTAATGGTTGGAGGCGCCCCTGTTACACAAAGCTTTTGTGATAGCATCGGTGCGGATTTCTACACATCTGATGCAGCCTCCTGTGCCGAAGTGGCCGCAAAGTCCTGCACGAATTAAGATAACTCGTTGAGGTAATAAAAATGACTGAACGTGAACGTTTTATTAAAGCACTTAAAAGAGAAAAAATAGAGGGCCATTGTCCCACCTTTGAGCTGGTATTTTTTCTAACACTTGAATCCATCGGCAAAATTCATCCCTCCCATCAAAATTTTCATCAATGGGACCAAATGAGCCGAACAGAACAAAAGCTACATATTGATTATGTGGCTGATACGCATATTGAAGTGGCCGAAAAATATCATCATAGTGCAATTTTTGTTCATCCTGCCAGGGCGGGATATGAACATTTAAGAGAAACTCTTGAGGCCATCCGCGAAAAAAGCGGCGACAAGTATTTTCTTATGATTCACGGCGACCCCACCTTTTCCATCCCTAACGGCGACCAAATGATGTCCTTCAGCGAGAGGATGTATGAGGATGAGCAAGGTCTTAAAGGTGAGGCCGAGGCGTGCCTTAAAAGGCATTTAGACATTGCGGAAAATTTATCCAAGCATAAAGGCCTACTTGACGGCTTTGCACTTTGCTCGGATTATTGCTTCAACACAAATCCTTTCTTTTCGCCCGATATGTTTTCGGAATATGTTGCACCCTATTTGCAAAGAACCATAAAAGAATATAGGGATATGGGCTTTTATTCCATTAAACATACCGACGGAAATATTATGCCCATTATTGACCAAATTGTCGACTGTAATCCCGACGCGTTGCATTCCCTTGACCCACAGGCTGATGTTGATTTAGCAAAGGTTAAGCAGCTTTACGGCAATAGGGTTGCCCTTTGCGGAAATGTTAACTGCGGACTTTTGCAAACCGGTACAGAGGAGGAAGCCCTCGCCGACATAAGACGTTCCCTAAGAGAAGGTATGAATGGCTACGGATACATTTTCTGCACCTCTAACTGTGTGTATACAGGACTGCCGCTTCAGAGATACGAACTTATGAACAAGATATGGTATGAAGAAGGCATATATTGATTTTTAAACTTTTACCAAAAGTCAAGGTGCCGACGGTAAAAAACCAGCCGTCAAGACATGAATGAATTAAGGTAATTTTGTTATGAATATGAAAAAATGGCTTGAAGAAGTAAAAAACTCCCCCATTAAATCCGCCATGCCCATATTGTCTTTCCCGTGCGCCCAACTGCTCGATGTTAGTATAAGAGATTTGGTGCATAGCAGCAGGCTTCAAGCGAAAGGTATGAAAATGCTCGCCGAAAGATACAACACCTTAGCCTCTTTAAGTATGATGGACCTCTCGGTAGAGGCAGAAGCCTTTGGTGCGGATATAAAATTTTCAGATTATGAGGTGCCCACCGTTACAGGTGCACTTGTAACCTCTTTAGAGGAAGCAAAAAAGCTTGAAATACCCGATGTTTCCGCGGCAAGATGCCCAATATACACCGAAACCATCAAAATGGCAAAGTCAGCGATAACCGACAGACCGGTTTTTGCCGGTGTGATTGGACCTTTTTCGCTTGCCGGAAGACTTATGGATGTAAGCGAAGCTATGATAAATTGCTATACCGAGCCCGATATGGTTCATATCGTGCTCGAAAAGGCTACTGATTTTTTAGTTAGTTTTATAAACGAGTATAAAAAAAGCGGTGCCGATGGTGTTCTTATGGCCGAGCCACTTGCAGGTATGCTATCTCCCGATTTGGAAAAGGAATTTTCCGAACCTTACGTTCGAGAAATTATCGAAAAAGTTCAAACTGATGATTTTATAGTTATATATCATAACTGCGGAGATAATATAGCGCTGATGGCTGATTCAATTTTCTCCACCAAAGCGGCGGCCTTCCATTTCGGAAACAGCGTGGCGCTTACCGATATGCTTGAAAAGTATTCGGGTGAAGCTTTGATAATGGGAAATGTTGACCCTTCAGGTTGTATAAGAAACGGCACGCCTGAATTTGTGAGGGCCGAAACCGAACGAATTATGAGTGAGTGCTCCCGCTTCCCTGAATTTGTCATCTCCTCCGGATGTGACATTCCTTTTGATAGCAGTTTTGATAACATTGACGCTTTTTTTGAAGCGGTAAACGAGTTTTACAACATTTCTTAAGGCGGGTGAAAATATGACAAGCAGAGAATTAGTTAAAGCAACTCTTGATTTTCAAAACAAAACCGAACGCGCACCAAGAGAAATCTGGACACTTCCTTGGGCATATATGTTTGATAGGGAAAATATCGAGCGCATAATTAACAAATACGAGTGGGATATTGCCAAACCACAGGTTATTTATAAGCAGAGCTCTTCGGTTAGTTGCGGCGACCCAAATGCAAAGGGCGAATTCATTGATGCTTGGGGCTGCAAATTCCTAAACATATATGATGGCGTTATGGGCGAGGTAAAGGAGCCCTTAGTGACTGACGATGATTGGTCCGATACTTCGAAAATCGTTTTTCCTGAGGAATGGCTATCCTTTGATATTGAGCAGGTGAACCGCGAATGCGCTAAAAGCGATAAATATATGCTGGCATCTGTTAACCCTCGATTTTTTGAACGCCTCCAATTTATCCGCGGAACAGAAAACCTATATGTTGATTTATTGCTGCAGCCCGAGGGTATGCTTGAGTTTATGAAAAAACTGCACGATTTTAATTGCAGATTACTCACAAAATGGGCGCAAACAGATGTTGATGCACTTGAATTTATGGACGATTGGGGCTCGCAAGAAAGCCTGCTTATAAACCCTGCACTTTGGCGCGAGCTTTTCAAGCCCTTTTATAAAGATTATATAGATATCGCACACGCCCACGGCAAAAAGATATTTATGCACTCGGATGGTTATATTTTAGATATAATCCCAGACCTTATAGAAATCGGTTTAGATGTTATAAACTGCCAAATTTTCTGTATGGGACCGGAAAAGCTATCGCAATTTAAGGGCAAATTAGCCTTTAGAGGCGAAATATGCCGCCAGCAAATAATACCTTTCGGCACGCCTGACGAGGTAAAAGCGGCTGTCACTTCTGTTTATGAAAATCTTTGGGAAAACGGCGGTTGCATTGCTCAATGCGAATACGGCACGGGGGCCAAAGGCGAAAACATTGATTTGATTTATAAGCAATGGGACGAGCTGACAAGTAAAGGATAAAAACAATAAATCCGAACGCATCACCTATCATAGTGATTGTGTTCGGATTTATCGCATTTGGCAGGGGCAGAAGGACTTGAAGTGCTTCGCACCCCCTCTTGCAGTTACCGAAAGTTGTTTAGGCTATTCCGCCTACAACTTTCGACTGCGGCGCCAACCCTTTCTCGCTGCTTCATCCACCGGATGCGCTCAAAAGCGTTGCCCGGCACTCTCCGAGTGCCTCGGGTTATATTAATATAAAAAATTACGGACATCGTATAATCGATATCCGTAATTTTGGCAGGGGCAGAAGGACTTGAACCCTCGGCACTCGGTTTTGGAGACCGATGCTCTACCAACTGAGCTATACCCCTAAACATTGAACATATTAAAAAATGGTGGACCAGCAGGGACTCGAACCCCGGACCAACCGGTTATGAGCCGGTTGCTCTAACCAACTGAGCTACTGGTCCAAAACGCTCTTCGGCATTACCGACAGCAAAAATTATTATACCTTTATTTTGAGTGTTTGTCAATAAGAAAATGCAAAAATAAAGCATTAATTTTATAACACATAAAAGCATTATTTCGTTCGATGAAATCGCCCAATCATTCGGTTGTGGTGCCTTGGGCTTTTGGAAGGCTCCAATGAAAATGCGCCGATAGAATTCGTATAATAAATATTACACTAAAGCCGACTATAAAGGCAACACCGGATGTTATGTATTTATTGATGAAATAGTAAACGGTTGCACCGAAAATCGAAGCCAAGGCATATATATGCTTAACAAAGATATATGGGCGATTGCCCGCCAAGATATCTCTTATAACACCGCCGCCAACGCCTGTTACAACCGCGACAAAGAGCATCAAGATATAATTACTCGAATATCCGCCATCTAATGCCACGCCGGCACCATACACAGTAAACACAGAAAGACCGATTGAATCGGCAACCAGCAGCATGGTATCATAAAGCTTGCGATTTGCAAACAGCTTTTTCCTAATAAAAGGGAAAAATATGATTATCGAAACAGCAAGTGCTAAAAGCATAAAGGTCGGCTTTGTAAACACTTCGGGAGGCAGATTGCCGATAGTTATATCACGCATAAAACCACCGCCCACCGCGGTTACAATACCGAGCATACAAACCCCAAAAATATCCATATTTTTTTCAAGCGCAATCATCGCACCCGAAACCGCAAATGCTATTGCGCCCAATATTTCAAAGCAAGTAATAATTATTTCCATAACTCACCTTTATTTAGTAATTATTTTCACTAAAACCTCTACCATTTTTTCTATAGCGCGGACAGAAATATACTCATATTTACTATGGAAATTCACGCCGCCTGTTGAGAGATTCGGACACGGCAGTCCCTCAAAGGAAAGTCTTGCGCCATCGGTGCCGCCGCGTATTGCGATAACCTGCGGCTCGACACCGCACTCCCTCATAGCCTCTTTAGCTCTATCAACTATATACATATGCGGCTCGATTTTTTCGCGCATATTATAATAGCTATCCTTAATTTCGGCGACAAAGGTGTTTTCGCCGTATTTAGCGTTTAAAAATTCTACTATGCTCCGAACGAATTTTTTACGCTTACTAAATTTTATCAAATCATGGTCGCGGATTATCATTTGAAGCTCGGTTTTGCTTTCGTTGCCTTCAATATCAGTCACATGGTAAAAGCCCTCATAGCCCTCGGTATGAGCGGGGGTTTCTGACGGTGGCAGCATTGATATAAGCTCGTTTGCTAAAAGCACGGCATTTTTCATTTTATTCTTAGCAGAGCCGGGGTGTATATTAACGCCATTCACCACAATTTTAACCGAGGCGCCGTTAAAATTCTCATATTCTATCTCGCCGAGCTCACCGCCATCAACGGTATATGCAAACTTAGCGCCAAAGAAACCAATATCAAAGAAATCTGCGCCTCGGCCTATTTCCTCATCGGGAGTAAAGCCCACCGCTATTCTGCCGTGCGGTATTTGGGGGTTTAAAATCAAATACTCGACTGCCGAAATAATTTCGGCTATACCCGCCTTATCATCGGCACCGAGAAGGGTTTGGCCGTTTGTGACTATTAAATCCTCGCCCAAATATTTATTAAGGCTCGGATATTCTTTTGGTGATAATATTTCGCCGTTACCAAGCGCTATATCCCCACCTTGATAGCAAACTATATTGGGAGAAACGCCCTCGCCGCTCACATCGGGGCTTGTATCCATATGCGCGATAAGGCCTATAGTGGCTTTATCCTCTTGCCCCTTGGTTGCAGGCAAAAAGCCATAAACATAGCATTTATCAGTGACGGTTACCTGCTCTAATCCAAGCGCCGAAAGCTCGTTGCCAAGCTGCCTCGCAAGCGAGAATTGCGACTCGGTGCTCGGCGTAGTGTTAGAGTTCTCATCCGACTTCGTGTTGAATTTAACATACCTTAAAAATCTTTCTGTTGCGGTCATATGCCTCTCCCCTTTTATGTTTATTTTATCACAAAATAAAAATTTGTAAACAATAAAAAATAGCGACACGGAAATCCGTGTCGCTATTTATAATCACTGCTTAAGTATTACTTTACAGAAGCATACATAAAGTACTTGAATCCAAGCGGGCTTGAGAAGAAGCCGTCGATGGTTTCGCTGCACATATAAATATCTGTGTAGTAATAAATCGGGCAGATAGCGCCTGTAGACATAAGAATGTTTTCAGCAGCGTGCATAAGCTCAAAGCGCTTAGCAGGGTCGCTTGTGGTCTTAACCTCATTGATGATAGCATCATAAGATTCAGCCCAGGTTAAGCCATCCTTGCCATTGTAGCTATAGCCCTTATATGTAGCGTGAGCGCCTCTACCAAACTGAGAGTCGTTGTTACCGGAGTTGGTAAGCCACATATCGAGGAAGGAAATCGGGTCGTTGTAGTCGCCGAGCCAGCCGTTACGTGCTACAGAATAGTCGCCATCCTTACGTGTGTTAAGGAAGGTTGCCCACTCCTGCTCAGTAACAGACATCTCGATGCCGTATGTCTTCCAGCAAGCCTGGAGATATTCAGCAACAGCAACGTGACCTGTGCCTTCATTGGTGATGTATTGGAGGGTCGGGAAGCCGGAAACCTTACCGTCAGCAACGGTAAACTTCTTGGAAGACTCAGCAACCTCGCCTAAAAGCTTCATAGCTTCATCGCAGTTAGCCTTGTAGTCATCCTTAGCTACGCTATAGTAACCCTTACCATCGCCGTTTACGCCGTTCTTAGAAATATACTCAGCACCATCGGGCTCAGTAAGTCCCATTGCAACGAAGCCTGCAGCGGGAACCTGACCAGCCTGGCCGATTTCTTCAACAACATAGTTACGGTCAATCATAAGACCGAGAGCGTTTCTAATCTTAGCCTTCTCTTCTTCGGTGAAGTCCTTAAGAGCTTCATCGTTTACATTGAAGGAAACATAATATGTTCCGAGCTGGCCTTCAACGAAGAACTCCTTCTCATACTCAGCCTGAAGAGTTTCAATCTCATCGTTAGGAACAGAGTCGATGAAGAGGTATGTGCCGTTCTTGTAGTTAGCAAGAAGTGAAGCATCATCATCATTGAATGCGAATGTGAGCTTGTCGGAAACTACGCTGTCAGCGTCGAAATAGTTTTCGTTCTTTTCCATAACAAGTTCAGTCTGTGTGAAGGAAGTGATTTTGTAAGGACCATTGCAGATATAGGTTTCTGCCTTGGTAGCCCAATCGTCACCAGCTTCAACAACATCCTTCTTAACGGGCATATATGCCGGGAAAGCACAAAGCTCATAGAAGTAAGGAACATTAACGGGGAGAACTACGGTGAGCTCTTTGCCGTCAGCCGATGCAGTTACATCAAGCTTAGCATCAGGATTTGCGATTTCCATAATGGGTTCGCCGTTTTCATCCTTTTCTCCGGTATCCTTCATTTCGGTCATTTCTGCATAACCCTTGATTGCATCAAACATATAACCATAGTCTGCTGCAGTTGCAGGAGAAGCAGCGCGGTTCCAAGAATAAACGAAATCAGCAGCGGTAAGGTCGCTACCATCGCTCCACTTCAAACCGTCGCGGAGCTTGAAGGTGTAAGAAACGGAACCGTCATCGTTCTTTACAGCTTCGGGGAGAGCTTCTGCACACATAGGAACAAGCTCAAGCTTGCCTTCATCATTCTGCTTGTAACCAACAAGGCCGGTAAAAGCATGAATAATGTAGGTAGCACCGTCAACAGCACTATTGAGTGCCGGGTCGATTGTGTCAGGATAAGCGCCAACATTAAGAGTGAGTGCGCCACCTGACTTGCCGCATGCGCTCATAGAAACCATGCAGCCGAGTATCATTGCTACAACGAGCAATAAACTCAATGTCTTTTTCATAGTTTTTTCCTCCTAAATTTTTTTAATAAATCTGACAATACCGTCAGATAAATTACTGATTAAAGATTGTGGCAAGCTACGCAGTGGCCTGGAGATACCTCTTTAAATTCGGGCATCACTTCGGCGCATACCGCGGTTGCACGGGGGCATCTCGTTCTGAAGGGACAGCCACTCGGCATATGAAGCGGGCTTGGAACATCGCCTTCAAGATGAATACGCTCATTTGCACGCGCAATCTTGGGGTCGGGCACCGGAACTGCCGAGAGAAGCGAAATGGTATACGGATGAAGCGGATTATTATAAAGCTCATCAGAAGGACCGATTTCAATCAGCTTGCCGAGATACATAACCGCGATTCTGGTTGAAATATGCTTAACAACCAACAAATCGTGAGCGATAAACAAATAGGTAAGCCCAAGCTGCTGCTGCAAATCCTCAAACATATTAACTATCTGCGCCTGAATAGAAACATCGAGTGCCGATACCGGCTCATCACAGATAATAAATTTGGGATCAACCGCAAGCGCACGAGCAATTCCTATTCTTTGGCGCTGACCGCCCGAAAACTCGTGAGCATAGCGTGAAGCGTGCTCGGTGGAAAGACCTACAAGGTCCATAAGCTGTTTAATCTTTGCCGAACGCTCTGCAGAGGTTTTGCAAAGTTTATGAACATCTAAAGGCTCACCGATAATATCACTAACCGTCATACGAGGGTCAAGAGATGAATATGGGTCTTGGAAAACCATTTGAGCCTTTTTTCTAAACTCAAGAATTGATTTCTTATCCTCAATCTTTTTACCGTCAAATATAATCTCACCTGCGGTAGGCTTATAAAGATTAAGAATAGTTCTGCCAACGGTTGTTTTACCGCAGCCCGACTCGCCCACAAGACCTAATGTTTCGCCCTCTTTTATTTCGAAAGAAACATCGTCAACCGCCTTTAGTTTAAGGCTTTTAAAGGGACCTGCCGGAACGCTAAAATACTGCTTTAAATTTCTAACTTCGAGAAGATTTTTATTTTCACTCATCTAAATACATCTCCTCTACTTGTTCTTTAGTCATTATACCGTTGCTGATAGCTTCCTTGAGATTATGCCAGCAGCAAGAGCGATGGTCACTGTTTATATCAATTTCACGGGCCCTATGATTAAGGCAAACCTTCATAGCGTTTTCGCACCTTGGTGCAAAGGGACAGCCATCAGGCATATTAAGAAGGTCAACAGGAGTTCCGCCGATGGGCTCAAGGCGCTTATCACCGCTATTAACTGTCGGTATTGAACGCATAAGACCTTTTGTATACTCATGCTTAGGATTATAAAAAATTTCATCTGCAGTGCCGCGTTCGCAAACCTCGCCTGCATACATAACTATAACCTCATCGCACATCTCGGCAACAACGCCCAAATCGTGAGTGATAAGGATTATTGCCATTCCAAGCTTCTTTTGGAGGTCCTTCATCAAATCCAAAATCTGCGCTTGAATAGTAACATCGAGCGCGGTTGTAGGCTCATCTGCTATAAGAATATCAGGCTCACAGGCAAGCGCCATAGCAATCATAACACGCTGGCGCATACCGCCTGAAAACTCGTGAGGATACTGCTTAATACGCTTTTCGGGTTCATTAACACCAACAAGCTCGAGCATTTCAATGGCACGCGCACGAGCCTGCTCACGATTGCGGTTGGTGTGAAGCATTATAGCTTCCATCAACTGATTTCCGATTGTATAAACAGGGTTAAGGCTGGTCATAGGGTCTTGGAAAATTATACTAATCTTATTTCCGCGAATCTTGGCCATTTCCTCTTCGGCTATGCCAACGAGCTCTTCGCCCTTAAATTTTATACTACCCTTTACAATTTTGCCGGGGTTTGAGAGAATTTGAAGAATTGAATATGCGGTAACGCTCTTACCCGAGCCCGATTCGCCAACGATTCCAAGCACCCTTCCGCTATCTAAAGAAAAGGATACGCCGTTTACCGCCTTTACCTCTCCTGCTGCTGTGAAGAATGAGGTGTGCAAATCGGATACCTTTAATAATTCCATTTTTTGCACCTCTACTTTCTTAGCTTGGGGTCGAATGCGTCGCGAAGACCATCACCCAAAAGATTAAGCGATAAAACTATAAGGCAAATCATAATTGCCGGAATAACTAAGCGGTATGCATAAGAGTAAATACCTGCAAGTGCATCAGAAGCCAAGGAGCCCAAAGAAGGCATCGGGATATTAACACCGAGTCCTAAGAAGGAAAGGAAGCTTTCGGTGAATATCGCAGAAGGAATCTGAAGTGCGGTTGAGATAATAATAACGCTTATACAGTTAGGAAGCATATGCTTTCTTATAATATGACCGCCCTTGGCACCGATAGAACGAGCCGCCAAAACATAGTCCTGCTGTTTAATAGATAAAATCTGACCGCGAATCATACGCGCCATACTTACCCAATAAAGCAATGCAAACACTATGAAAATACTAATCATACCTACGCCGATTTTTTCAAGCACTGTTCCCTCTATAATGGGGGTAATCGTCTGCTTCAAAACAACCGACAAAAGAATGATTATAAGAAGGTCGGGCAACGAATAGATTATATCAACTATTCTCATCATTATAAGGTCGACCTTGCCGCCGTAATAGCCTGAAATCGAGCCGTAAACAACACCGATTATCAAAACTATTATACTTGCAAAAAATCCAACCAACAACGAAACACGGGTGCCGTAAATAACGCGAATAGCATAATCACGACCGTGAGCATCTGTTCCGAAAATATGGGGAAAAACCTTCTCGCCCGCTTCAATGCGTTGCATTTCGGTTTCGCCATATTCAAAGGGCTTCAAATTTTTATAGGAAGCATCAACATTTTCACCCGCAGTAATACCGAGCTGCTGCTCATACTGATAGGGATAAATCATAGGAACGAAGATAGCAATTAAAACTACCAAAGCAACAGTTATAAGACTCATCATTGCAATCTTATTTTTAGAAAGACGGCGCATACCATCCTTAAAAAAGGTGGTGCTTTCGCGCATACGCTGTTGCAAATATTTTTCTTCATCAGTTGCCTTCTCAAAGCTTTGAAGGTCAAGCTGAAAGCTTAGGGGATTCTTTTTAGGCATTTTATCAATATTCTTATCCATCTTCAAAACCCCCTTAAGATAAATCTACGCGTGGGTCAACCACTTTATAAAGTATATCCGAAATCAAGTTCATAATTACCATAAGGGTTGCGAGGAAAATGGTTGTTCCCATTATCATCGGATAATCACGATTTATAATACTCGAATAGAAATACTTACCAAGACCGGGAACTGCAAAAATCTGCTCAACTACAAGGCTACCCGTTAGTATGAAGGCTATCATAGGACCAACATAGGTTATAACAGGAGTAACTGCATTTTTAAGTGCATGCTTAAACAAAACCTTATTATTGGAAAGTCCCTTTGCGTGAGCGGTGCGGATATAATCCTGACCTAAAACATCAAGCATACTAGAACGAGTAAGGCGAGTAATATAGGACATAGGATAGAACGCAAGCGAAGCAATCGGTAAAACAAGTCCCAACGCGGTGCTGCCGTTAGCGGGGAAAACCGGCATTTTAACACACAGCAGCAACAGCAGTATCGTTGCTATAACAAACGAGGGCATTGCTATAGATGCCGTTGTTAAAACCATTATCACCTTATCTGCCAAGCGGTTATGGAAAACCGCGGCTGTAGCGCCCAAGATAAGACCGAAAATAATTGCGACAGTGGCTGCAATAAGGCCTATCTTACCGCTTGTTTGGAAGCCTTCGAATATAAGGTCGGTAACATTGCGGCCGCGATTCTTAATCGAAGGGCCGAAATCACCGTGGAGAATATCGTTAAGATAGGTGGTATACTGCTCCATAATCGGCTTATCAAGCCCATATTTTGCTTCAAGAGCCGCAGTAACCGCAGGGCTCGGTGACTTCTCACTGAGGAACGGGCCACCGGGAATTGCCTTCATAACAAAGAAGGTTATTGTGATTACTAAAAATACCGTGAATATAGCAAGCAATATGCGCTTAACTATATACAGTGCTAGTTTTGAATCCAAAGCTTTCATCTCCTGTTTTTTATGAGCATAAAAGGTCTTGCAAAAGCAAGACCTAAAAAATAATATAATCCGAAAAACGAAATTTCTTCTTTTAAGCCCAACATATTAAATATACAATGATGATATTTTATATAGTTTACCATACCAAAGTGAATATGTCAAGAATTCAGGTAGTAAATTATTGCATATTTTAGCATAAATCACAAATAAATAAGCATCTTTTATGCACTATATCAAAACCGTTTTGCAGGCTCTTTTAAGTATTAAAGAAAAGACTTAAGTTTTAAAATATCATCTATTTCATAGCTTGTTGGGTATTTGCCTTTTTGCTTTGAAGGATTATACCAGCAGGTATCAAGCCCCGAATTAATACCGCCTAAAATATCCGAGGACTGAGAATCGCCTATTACCAATATTTTGCTCGTATCCTTTTCGGGAGAATTTTGCAAAACATAATCAAAATATTCCTTTTCGGGCTTTTGATGGCCCGCATCCTCGGAAACGAAAATATAATCGAAATATTTTTTAAGTCCCGACTCTTTTATCCTCTTATACTGCGTAAAGGAAACACCGTTTGTTGTGATACAAATCGTATATCCTTTAAGCTTTAGATATTTTAAAATTTCCTCGGCACCCTCAATCATATCGTGGCCCTCAGATAAAAGCTTAAAATAATCATCACCCATTCTCACAGCATCACGCTCTTGGCCGAGAGCGGCAAGCAACGACTCAAATCTACCTGCGAAAATTTCTTGTTTTTTAATTTCGCCGCGCTCAAAGCGCTCCCAATAGCTCCGATTTATGCTAGAGTAAAGAGCCGCCGTTGCACTATCGCTGGGCAATTCATAAAGCTTTAAAAGCTGAGTTATCGCGTTGCGCTCTGCCGCAGAAAAATCAAGCAGAGTATTATCAAGGTCAAAATAAAGGGTTGAATATTTCACAAAAATTTCTCCTTTACCTAAATGAGCGCAGGAATTGAATCAATAATTGTCTGCAACACAAGCATAATAACAACACCCAACGCCGCCATACCGCCCGAGGTGCCGCCAACTGCGGCAAGTCCCAGCTTATAATAGCGCGGGTCAATGTTTGAATTCCTATATCTTGCAATTTTTTCGGATATAAAGCGCTTATAGGCGAACACACCAAAAATACCCGCAATAACCATAGTGGCAACACTTATTATATCGCTGATTGCCGATGAAAGAAAGTAGCTCGGGGTTATATTCTCTAAGGCCTCGCCGAAAATATCTTCAAATTCGGTCACGGTGCCGTATGTATCTAAAGCAGGCTGCTCCTCTAAAAGAGCATCTGCGCTGGGATTCAAGCCTAAAAGCGAAAGGCCGCTTAAAAGAATTGCACCTACAGCGACAAGAATTAAAGCGATTTTATACATCTTACGATAGAAAAACCAAATTGCCGCACCTAAAGGTCCAAACAAAAAGCCCAAAACTGCCGCAGGCCAGCTCCAGCACACCTTTGAGCCCGAAAGCTCCATTTTTGAGAATTTAGGCAAGTATACAACCGCCTTTTTGCCTACAAATGCCGCAACATCCTCGGCCGGATTTCCATCAATAAAATCAATTATAAAATTATCGGGTGTGTAGCCCGCATCGTTGCGGCGGCCTGCAAAATTATCAACCGTGCGAGTGTTGGCTTCGGCACTTTTTTCTTTGGAATTTTCCGCTTGTGTCTGCTTGTGAGCAAGCCTTACACCGCAATTTTTACAGTATATATACTCAACCTCATTCTCGGTTTTGCATTCGGGACAAACTCTCTTTTCCATAACAATCATTCCTTCTTATATTCCTGTAAGCATAGCGATTAATGCAGGCAGATATTGCACCGCAAAAAAGCCTATAAGCATCCATATGATACTAACTCCGCCCTTTTTGCGCATATCGGTTTCTAAATCATCACTTTCGCGCTTTAGTCTGCTGACGGTCTCAATAGTGTGACGGCGATAAAAACAGTCACCAAAAAGTCCCGAAAAAATTCTGAGCGCAAAGCTTAAAACCGAGCCCACTATAGCAACTATAAACGCCGTTTTTCCTATAAGCTCCATATTTTCTGTTATGAACGGCATTAACTCATACGGGTTAAGTGACGCCGTATCAAGCTGATTTAAAGCATTATTAAACGGAAAAAGCAGCATTGAAAACGCTACCGTTAATGCACCGATAAGTGCACCCAGTCCATACATTTTACGAGATAAAAACCATCCGCAAGGAATCAAAAAAGCAAACCAATTCCAAGAGGCGCGTTTGCCCATCGTCATCGCGGCAAATTTAGGTATATACCTATGGGTGTTTGAGAAAACAAAGCGTTTAGCTTCTTGCGCTTTAACGCCTGCACCTAAATCCATATCCTTTGGCACTCCACCCAACAAATCGAAGGGCATACTTGCGCCTATTTTAAGAGCGTTAACAGTGTGGCAATTCGGGCAATAGTCCTCCTCTAAGGGATAAGCTTCACCGCACATTCCGCATTTAACACTACCCTCCCGCTCAGCTTCGGCAGCACTCTCCGATTCCTCGCTTTTGGGCTTTTTATATTCAAATTCTGTTCCGTGGTTTTCAGAAAATGCACATTTTCCGATGGAATTATAGCATTCTCTATGGTGAGGTGCTCCGCATTCGGGGCAATAGACTATGTCGTCCTCTTTAAACAAATAAGACTTGCACAGTGCACACTTCTCACCCTCAATATTAAGACTCATACTCTGGCTCCTTGATAGTCCTCAATTTTAGAAAAAACGGTTTGGAAATACTCGTCACCGTAATTATGATATTTACCCTCACTAATCATACGCTTAAGCTCCTTGGGCTCTACCCAACGAGCCTCTGCCACCTCGCTTTTTTGAAGCACAAGCCGCTCAATCGGAATATCAGCCATAAGAGCCCATATATCCAAAAGAGAATTTCTGCGCTTTATTCGAGTGAGCTTTACAAGATTTTTCTTATTAGAGGGTATCCCGAGCTCTTCATAGAGCTCTCTATTCGCGGCGGTATAAGAATCCTCGCCCGAAATGGCGGCGCCGCCCGTTGCGGCCCACTCACCCGGCATGAGCTTTTTACTATCCGACCTGCGTTGTATAAGAAGCTTTCCGTTGCTCGAAACTATCCAAATATGCACTACAAGATGATATTCTCCACTTTGAAGCGAACCCTTACCCCTGATGGTTTTCTTGCCCGTTTTAGAGCCGTCCGCATTCAAAATATCCCACTTTTCAATCCGCATTAGCGCTTCTCCACTATATCGCCGGCTTTTTTATATATGCTGTTGTGCGGAACAACGCCTCTAACCGATGAAAGAGGATAAATATTTGTGTTCTTGCCTATGATTGTTCCGGGATTAAGCACCGAGCCACAGCCCACCTCAACGAAATCGCCGAGCATTGCGCCGAATTTTTTGAGCCCTGTTTCTATTTTCTCTTGGCCGTTTTTAACAACAACCAAGGTTTTATCAGATTTAACATTTGAGGTTATAGAGCCTGCACCCATATGTGAGCGGTATCCGAGAATTGAATCACCCACATAGTTATAATGGGGAACCTGAACATTATCAAAAAGCACCACATTTTTAAGCTCGGTTGAGTTGCCAACAACACAGCCCTTGCCGACAATCGCGTTGCCTCTTATAAACGCACAATGTCTTATCTCGGCATCCTCATCTATAATGCAAGGACCTGTTATGCTTGCACTCTCTGCTACCTTAGCAGAGCGCGCTATATAAACATTCTCACCGCGCTTCTCAAATTTTGACATATCTAAGCTTTTTGCAAGCTCAAGGATAAATGCGCTGATTTTGGGAAGCACCTCAAACGGATATTCCGCTTTGCAGAAAAGCTCCTTTGCTATAGTTTTGTCAAGCGAATACATACTCGAAATTTTAATATTTTCCATTTTGCACCCTTCTTTTCCGTTAATACGAGATTTAGTTATACACGCTAATATTATAACACCAACACAACACTTTTTCAAGGGCAACCGATATTATTATACCAATAAAAATAAATATAATTGATAAATTTGAATTTTTGCTATTGTAAATATTAAAAATATATATTATAATAAACAGTAGCTTGTATACGAGGTCGTGCGAATGGGCGGGTCCTGTGCGATGGGAGGCTGTGAACCATGTCAGGCGGGGAACCGAGCAGCATTAAGCAGTTTTTCCTGTGCGCGCAGTAAATCGGTCCATTCGTGCGACCGTGTATACAAGCCTTTTTAAAAGGGGGCATAATATGGCTTATCAAGCTTTATATCGAAAATACCGTCCGCAAACCTTTTGTGATGTAATAGGTCAAGAACATATCACCGAAACGCTTAAAAACGAGTTGGCTTCGGGTAAGATTGTTCACGCTTATCTTTTTACGGGAACTCGCGGAACGGGCAAAACAAGCTGTGCTAAAATTTTGGCAAAGGCTGTAAACTGCACCGAGCTTAAAAACGGAAACCCTTGCTGCGAATGTGAGATGTGTCGAAACATATCGAGCGGCGAAATAACCGATATTGTTGAAATTGATGCCGCCTCTAACAATGGTGTCGACAGCATACGAGAGCTTCGTGAGCAGATTAACTTCTCCCCTGCCGCAGCGAAATACAGGGTTTATATCATCGATGAGGTGCATATGCTTTCTATCGGTGCATTTAACGCTCTGCTTAAAACGCTTGAGGAGCCACCCGAGCACGCTATCTTTATTTTGGCAACAACCGAGGTTCACAAGCTCCCCGCCACTATTTTATCCCGTTGTCAGCGCTTTGATTTTAGGAGAATTGACAGTGCTGAAATTTGTGAAAGACTACAGCTTGTTGCAAAAAGCGAGGGCTTTAGTCTAACAGAGGATGCCGCAACACTTATAGCCTCTGCGGCAGACGGCGGAATGAGAGATGCTCTCTCAATTCTTGATTTATGCGCCTCCAACAGCAAAACCATTGATGAAGCGGTTGTTTCCTCGGTTTGTTCTATGGCGGGCAACGAATACCTTTTAAAAATGGTTGATTTTATTAAGGCTTGCGATACTCAATCAGCCTTACTGCTTATAGACGAGCTTCACAATTCATCGGTAGATATGTTAAGACTTCTAAATGAGCTTATCCGTCATTACCGTGACCTTATGATTATTAAAACAGTCCGCGGGAAATCCCGTCCTATTATCTGCTCGAGCAAAAAACTCGAATTGCTGGAGCGTCAAGCCGAAGCACTTGATATAAGAGAGATTATGGCAACCCTTTCAATCCTGCAGGAGAGCACCGCGACCATGCAAAACGGTAACCGCCGCTGTGAGATGGAAATGGTGATTATACGACTTTGCAACCCGCAAATACGGCAGGATTTGAGCTCTCTTGAAATGAGAGTTGCCGCCCTTGAAAGCGGTGTTAACACCACCCCCGTTTCGAACAATTCATTAGCATCCGAGCCCGCACCGACTGCCGACGAGCAACCGATTGATGTCTGCTTTGAAGCACCCTATGATGAAGCTCCCACTCCGACTGCCGAGACTCCATTAGCCACCGCCGCTTGCGACGGTGAGGTTGAGCGCTGGGACGAAATCCTCTCAATTGTTAAAAAGACCTGCCCCATTATAGGCGGTGTTTTACAAGGCTCAAATGCGTATATAAACGGCGACCTGCTTTTGATAGATACCGACAGTATCCAATTTCGTTCGCTCATTAAGCAAAACCCCGTTTACAAGAATTCAATAAGAAATGCCGCAAAAGAGGTGCTCGGAAAAAGCTATAAGCTCGGTCCTTATAATAAAAAAAGTGCCGAGCCCGAGGACGACCCGCTTTCAGCATTTGCAGAAAAATTAAAGGAACTTGAAAGTAATTAAATATAGGAGAATATCAAAATGAAAGTTAGAATCCCCAATTCCGGCGGTGCCGGCAATATGAATCAAATGCTCAAGCAAGCCCAAAAAATGCAAGAGGATATGGCAACGCTTCAACAAGACCTTGAGCAGCGCGAATATTCTGCCACCTCGGGCGGCGGTTTAATAAGCGTTACCGTAGACGGCAAGCATTTGGTGAAATCAATCAAAATTAATCCCGAAGCCGTTGACCCCGATGAACCGGAAATGCTTGAAGACCTCATAACAGTTGCCATTAACGAGGCTATAACCAATGCCATTCGCACGGCAGAAGAAGAAATGGGAGCAATCACCGGTGGGCTCAATATCCCCGGTTTGTTATAATTTATGAATTACAACATCGTTCCGCTCAATGAGCTTATAAATCAGTTCGCAAGACTGCCGGGCATTGGTAAAAAGACCGCGCAGCGCCTTGCCTACAGCATAATAGAGCAACCGCCCGAGCGCGCAAAGCAGTTTGCCGAGGCGCTTGTTAACGCGCGCGAGAAAATTCATTTTTGCAAATGCTGCCAAGCGCTTACAGAGCTTGAGCTTTGCCAAATTTGCTCAAGCGAAGCGCGCGATAGGAGCGTTATATGCGTGGTTGAGGAGCCAAAGGACATTTGGGCTTTTGAACGCACCCGCGAATACAACGGGCTTTATCATGTGCTCCACGGAGCAATATCACCGCTTGACAATATAGGCCCTGACGCGCTTCGCATAAAGGAGCTTATGGCAAGACTTGCAGATGGCAAGGTCAAGGAAATTATAATGGCAACCAACCCAACGGTTGAGGGAGAGGCTACTGCAAGCTATATTTCCCGTCTTATAAAGCCGATGGGCATTAAGGTTTCGCGCTTGGCTTACGGTATCCCTGTGGGCGGCGAGTTGGAATATGCCGATGAATACACCCTCGCGCGTGCGCTTGAGGGCAGAAATGAGATATAATTATGGAACAAAGTAAGATTGACAGAATAAACGCCCTTGCAAGAAAGCAAAAGGCAGAGGGACTCACGGAGGAAGAAAAAGCTGAACAGGCCACTCTCCGCCGTGAATATATTGAATCCTATAAGCGAAGCCTTATGTCACAGCTTGATAATATGTATATTGTAGAGCGTGACGGCACTAAACGAAAGGTTAAAATGAAAAATGAAACTCCTCTTAACTGATTGCTCAACCCTTCATTATGATAATGATATAAGCCTAGAGGTTTTTAAAAGCTTCGGTGAGGTTTTATATTTTGACGCCATAACCCGCGACGAGCTACTGTGTTATATTGAGGATGTTGATATTGTTTTATGCAATAAAACGCTGATAGACGCAGCCGTTATGAATGCCGCAAAAAAGCTTAAATATATCGGGCTTTTCGCAACGGGCTATAACAATATTGATATTGAAGCGGCAACTAAGCTTGGTATTACCGTTTGCAACGCGGGAAGTTATTCCACCTCGGCGGTGGCGCAACAAGTTTTTGCTTATATACTATCCCATTATAATGCTATTAGTAAATATGATTCCTTTGTAAAGACAGGCGGCTGGCAAACCTCTGCAACCTTTTCAAAGCTCTGCTTTCCAACAGATGAGCTTTTGGGTAAAACCATTGGTATTATCGGCTACGGCAGTATAGGAAAACGGGTGGCTCAAATAGCCCTCGCCTTTGAAATGAAGGTGTTAGTTCACACAAGAAGCCCTCAAGTCGACGACTCTGTTACTTTTGTGAGCCTTGATACCCTGCTTCGCGAAAGCGATATAGTGACACCCCATTGCCCTTTAAACGCGCAAAGCCAAGAAATGTTCTCGCACGATACTTTTGCCAAGATGAAGGACGGCGCCTTCTTTATCAATACAGCTCGCGGTGGTATAGTAAACGAGCAAGCGCTTTTTGATGCGCTTTCAAATGGCAAGCTTTCGGGTGCCGCTATTGACGTTTTGGAAACCGAGCCGATGAGAATGGACTGCGTGCTTAAGGACGCGCCTAATATCATTATCACCCCGCATACAGGCTGGGCTCCGCTTACAACAAGAAAACGATTATTCAAAATTGTTTGCGATAACATTGAAGCCTTTTTAAACGGCAAGCCTCAAAATAAAGTGAATTAAAAAAAGACCTGCAAAGCAGGTCTTTTTTTATATCAAAGTTTTATAATAGTCCTTCATTTTGCGCGCATCCTCGGCTTGAGTGCCATCTGATTCGCAAATAAACGTGGGACTGCAATTTTTCTTGGCCGTTATCTCCATAATCGGCTCAAAATCGGGGCCGTAAATTTCATCAGCAAAAGTAAGATGCTTCTTTTCTCCGCCGGTTGTATACTCAATTTTTGAAAAATGAGAATGAAAAACTCGAAGTCTATCAATGCCGAGCTTGTTTTCTATCTCCGAAAAAACCGACTCATAATCCTTGAGGGTTTTAAAATATCCCAAATCTCGCGCATTAAGGTGCCCAAAATCAATACAGGGTATAAGTCGCTCATCGAGCGCGCAAAGCTCCAAAACCTCAAAAAGCGTTCCGAGCTGATTTACCTTTCCCATAGTTTCAGGGCAGATATGAATATGGCCTAATCCCGCCTCATCAAGCGCCGCGAGAGCCTTTTGCATCGTATCCTTAGCTAAATCAAGCGCCGTTTCCCTACTGATTTTTCCGCAAGAGCCTGTATGAACTATTATGCGTTGTCCGCCCATAGCATCAACGGCGCGCGCACTCGCAAGAATATAATTTATAGAATTTAGCCGCTTATCCTCCTCGGTCGATGACATAGAAATATAATAAGGTGCGTGCAACGATAAGGTTATTCCCTTTTCCCTGGCACGAAGACCCAGCTCTTTTGCCTTCTCGGCGCCTATATTAACGCCTCTGCCGCATTGATATTCAAAGGCATCAAGCCCCATTTTTTCAATATATTGCGGAACATCCAGACTGCCCTTATAGCCCATTTGAGCAAAGCTATTAGAATTGCCCGCAGGTCCGAATTTAGCCGACATACTCCCTACCCCTTCATATCCTCAATTTTATAAAGCTTAAACACAAGCCTTTCAAGCCTTCTTCTAAGCCTAAAGCTCCAGCCGCTCTCCGCCTTAATGGGAGTCAGCAAAATCGTTTTAACACCTACAGCATTGCCGCCTAAAACATCGGTGAATATTTGGTCGCCTACTATTGCTGTGTTACGGCGTTTTTCTCCTAGCGCCTTGACTCCTCTTATATATCCGCTTGGAAGTGGCTTTAAACCGAGGCTTATATAATCAAGACCTATTTTTTGGGCAAAGGGCTCAACCCTTTTTTTCTTGGAATTTGAAAGCACGCGCAGCTTAATACCCGCAGACTGCATTTGCGCTATCCATTCCAAAAGCCCCTCGGTGAGCACTGTTCCGTGGTGAGTAGACATAGTGTTATCAACATCTAACAAAAGCGCTTTGATATTGTATTCATTTAACAACCGAGTGGTTATATCGGTGATTTTTTGAAGCTTTATATCAGGTTTTAAAAGCATTTTAATCTCCCTTATAAAATCTTTAAAAAATAAAAAAGGCGATTGCAAAGCAACCGCCTTTTAAACTGCCTTAAATCAGCGGAACTTTCTCTTACGAGCAGCTTCCGACTTCTTCTTGCGCTTTACAGAGGGCTTCTCATAGTGCTCTCTCTTGCGAACTTCTTGGATAACACCGTCTTTAGCAGTCTGGCGCTTAAAACGACGGAGTGCATTATCAAGTGATTCGTTTTCTTTTACTTTAACCTGACTCATTAAATTCCCTCCCTCCGCAAATTTGCAGGGGTCATAATTACAAAGTTTATTATACTATAACTATGACCACCGTGTCAAGATAATATTTTTTAATTAGCCGTTACTGCCGATTATGCCTCAACAGTTACCACTTCTTCCTCTAAAGCAACCTTTTCATTTACGGATTCGGTTACTTCAACGGGATTGATTTCAGGGGATTTCATACCTGTTCCTGCAGGAATCAACTGACCGATAATAACATTTTCCTTAAGGCCAAAGAGCGGGTCAACCTTACCCTTGATAGCGGCCTCGGTGAGAACACGGGTTGTTTCCTGGAAGGAAGCTGCCGACATAAAGGATTCGGTTGCCAAGGAAGCCTTGGTAATACCGAGCAAGGTTGCCTTATAGCTTGCCTTCTTAAGTCCCTCCTCGCCTGCGGCAATTCGAGCCTCAACGGCGGCATTAGCATCGGCAATTTCTTTATATTCATAGCTTACATTCTGAAGCAAATCGGTAGAGCCTGCATCTTCAATTCTAAGCTTTCTCATCATCTGACGAATGATGATTTCAATATGCTTATCGTTGATATCAACACCCTGTGTTCTATATGCGTTCTGAATTTCGGCAATAATATATTCCTGAACAGCCTCAGGTCCCTGTGCTTCCAAGATATCCTGCGGATACTTAGCGCCCGGAACAATCATATCGCCGGCCTTTACATAATCGCCGTCGTTAACAAGAATACGAGAGCCATAAGGTATTGCAATCTTAACCTCTTCCATTGTTTCCTCATTGTTGATGAAAACAACATTGCTCTTCTTTTCCTCTGCCAAGCGAACACGACCGTCAATCTTAGCGATAAGACCGCAATGCTTAGGTCTGCGAGCCTCAAAGAGCTCCTCAACACGAGGAAGACCTTGTGTAATATCCTCGGTAGATGCGATACCACCGGTATGGAAGGTTCTCATTGTAAGCTGAGTGCCGGGCTCACCGATTGACTGAGCCGCAACAATACCAACTGCCTCGCCTACCGTTACAGGCTTATTGGTTGCAAGGTTGGCGCCGTAGCACTTCTGACATACACCGTGATGGCTATGGCAGGTAAGAATTGAACGGATTTCAATGCGCTCAATTCCCGCATCAACGATACGCTTTGCATCCTCTTTGGTGAGCATACGGTCGGTAGTGCAGATAACCTCACCTGTTTCGGGGTGAACTGCATCGTGGAGCAAGAATCTGCCTACAAGACGCTCCTCTAATGTTTCAAGAACATGGTTACCATCCTTGATATCAAAGATAGTCAAGCCCTCTTCGGTGCCGCAATCGTTCTCACGAACGATAACATCCTGTGACACATCAACAAGACGACGGGTAAGGTAACCCGAGTCGGCTGTTCTAAGCGCGGTATCGGCAAGACCTTTACGCGCACCACGAGAAGAAATGAAGTATTCAAGAACATTGAGTCCCTCACGGTAGTTAGCACGAATCGGAACCTCGATAACCTTACCTGCAGTATTTGCGATAAGTCCGCGCATACCTGCAAGCTGACGAATCTGGCTCATAGAACCACGAGCGCCCGAATCAGCCATCATAAAGATGGGGTTGAACTCATCAAGGTTACCCTTAAGGGCATCAGCAACATCCTCGGTTGCCTGATTCCAAATTTCAATTACGTGACGGCTACGCTCATCATTACTGATAAGACCGCGACGATAATCACGAGTAACCGCATCAATGTTATGCTCTGCCTTCTCAAGAATTTCTTTCTTGGCAGGCGGAATAACGGCATCTATTACCGCAACGGTTATAGCGCCCTTGGTTGAGAATTTAAAGCCGGTTGCCTTAACCTTATCAAGAACGATTGCAGATTTGCTTGTTCCGTGAAGGTCGATACAACGCTCAATAATTTTACTAAGCTGCTTCTTGCCAACCTTGCTTTGAATGATGTCGTCTTCGCTTTCTATTATCTTTTTATCGGGGTCAGCAAGCGAGAAGCACCATTCAAGGTCAAGCTCGTGCGCAGGGTCAGTTCTATCCACAAAGCCTAAATCCTGCGGAATAGACTCATTGAAAAGAATAAATCCAACCGTGCACCAAATAAGAGCAGATTTACCCTCATTATTGCTCATACGAACGCGAATAGGAGCGTGAAGACCTATAATACCATCATTATAAGCCATAATTGCTTCTTCTTTATCGCGGAATACCTTATTCATGCCCGCTTCATCGGTTTTAACAAGGGTTAAATAGTAAGAGCCGAGAACCATATCCTGAGTAGGAACGGTAACGGGCTTACCATCAGAGGGCTTAAGAAGATTGTTTGCCGCAAGCATAAGGAAGCGAGCCTCTGCCTGAGCCTCTGCCGAAAGCGGAACGTGAATAGCCATTTGGTCGCCGTCAAAGTCAGCATTATAAGCGGTGCAAACGAGCGGATGAAGCTTGAGTGCCTTTCCTTCAACCAGCACCGGTTCAAATGCTTGGATACCTAAGCGGTGAAGAGTAGGCGCACGGTTTAAAAGAACAGGATGCTCTTTTATAACCATTTCGAGTGCATCCCAAACCTCAGTTGACGCACGCTCTACCATCTTACGAGCAGTTTTAATATTAGTAACCGACTTGGTTTCAACCAAGCGCTTCATAACAAAAGGCTTAAAGAGCTCAAGCGCCATTTCCTTCGGAACACCGCACTGATAAATCTTAAGCTCAGGACCTACAACGATAACCGAACGGCCCGAATAGTCAACACGCTTACCGAGAAGGTTTTGACGGAAACGGCCCTGCTTACCCTTAAGCATATCCGAAAGCGACTTAAGCGCACGGTTATTAGGACCTGTTACGGGCTTGCCGCGACGGCCGTTATCAATAAGGGCATCTACTGCCTCTTGGAGCATTCTCTTTTCGTTGCGAACGATGATATCGGGCGCACCGAGCTCGAGAAGCCTCTTAAGGCGGTTGTTACGGTTAATAACGCGACGATAAAGGTCATTAAGGTCACTTGTGGCAAAGCGACCGCCATCAAGCTGAACCATAGGACGCAAATCGGGCGGAATTACCGGAATAACATCAAGGATCATCCACTCAGGGCGATTACCTGACTGACGGAACGCCTCTAAAACCTCAAGACGCTTTAAAAGGCGAACGCGCTTTTGACCTGATGCTTCCTCTAATTCTACGCGAAGCTCCTCACAGGTTTTATCAAGGTCGATTTCACAAAGAAGCTTCTTTATAGCCTCTGCACCCATTTCGGCGGTGAAATCATTATCATATTTTTCAAGCGCATCACGATACTGCTTTTCATTAAGCAGCTGCTTCTTTTCAAGCGGAGTGTTACCGGGGTCGGTAACTATATACTGCGAGAAATAAAGCACGTGCTCAAGCGCTTTGGGAGAAATATCAAGAGCAAGTCCCATACGGGAAGGAATGGTTTTAAAATACCAAATGTGAGATACGGGGGCTGCAAGCTCAATGGTTCCCATACGCTCACGGCGAACCTTTGCGCGAGTAACCTCAACGCCGCAACGCTCGCAGACCTTGCCCTTATAGCGAATTCTCTTATACTTTCCGCAATGACATTCCCAGTCCTTAGTGGGTCCGAAAATACGCTCGCAGAAAAGACCGCCTGTTTCGGGCTTTAATGAACGATAGTTTATGGTCTCGGGCTTAGTAACCTCGCCGTATGACCAGCTTCTGATTTGTTCGGGGGAAGCAAGACCTATTTTTATTGATTCAAATTGTAATTCATTATCCATATTTCTCGCCCTCCTTAAATTTCGCCGTCGTCAATATCGGTGTCTTCAACGGCTTCAACTATGTCTTCACCGTTTTCATCCTGAAGGCTAAAGCCATCAAAATTGCCATCCTCTACGGCCGCGCCGTCAAAATTCTCTGCAATTTCATGCTTTGAAAGACCGATATCATCGTCTTCATCAAAATTCTGCTTAAGGTCAACCTCATTGTTTTCCTTATCGAGAACCTTAATATCAAGTCCTAAAGACTGCAATTCCTTAATAAGAACCTTGAATGATTCGGGGATGCCGGCCTTCGGAACATTTTGGCCCTTAACGATGGACTCATAGGTCTTAACTCTGCCGACAACATCGTCCGACTTAACGGTTAAGATTTCCTGCAAGGTATAAGCCGCACCATAAGCCTCAAGTGCCCAAACCTCCATCTCACCGAAACGCTGACCGCCGAACTGAGCCTTACCACCCAACGGCTGCTGAGTAACCAATGAGTAAGGACCGGTTGAACGGGCGTGAATCTTATCATCAACAAGGTGATGCAGTTTAAGGTAATACATATAACCAACGGTAACCTTATTATCAAAGGGCTCGCCTGTTCTACCATCAAACAATTGAACCTTACCGTCTTCAGAAAGCCCTGCCATCTTGAAGCATTCACGAATATCTGCCTCGTGAGCGCCATCAAATACGGGGGTGCAAATGTTCCAGCCGAGAGCACGGGCAGCATAGCCGAGATGAACCTCAAGCACCTGACCGATATTCATACGGGAAGGAACGCCCAACGGGTTAAGAACTATATCAAGCGGTGTGCCATCGGGCAAGAAGGGCATATCCTCGCTCGGTAAAATACGGGATACAACGCCCTTATTACCGTGACGGCCTGCCATCTTATCACCAACAGATATCTTACGCTTCTGAGCAATATAGCAACGAACAACAACATTAACGCCGGGGCTTAGCTCAGACGAGTTTTCACGGGTAAACACCTTAACATCAACTATGGTGCCGTATTCACCGTGCGGAACGCGAAGAGAAGTATCGCGAACCTCTCTTGCCTTTTCACCGAAGATGGCGCGAAGCAAGCGCTCCTCCGCCGTGAGCTCGGTTTCACCCTTGGGTGTTACCTTACCAACAAGGATATCGCCCGACTTAACCTCGGCACCGATTCTGATAATTCCGCGCTCATCGAGGTCCTTAAGGGCATCCTCACCAACATTGGGTATATCGCGGGTAATCTCCTCAGGTCCAAGCTTGGTATCACGGGATTCAAGCTCATATTCTTCGATATGAATAGAGGTATAAACATCATCACGAACAAGACGCTCGTTAAGTAAAACTGCGTCCTCATAGTTATAGCCTTCCCAGGTCATAAAGCCGATAAGGGCGTTTCTACCTAAGGAAATTTCACCGTTGCTGGTTGCAGGGCCATCGGCAATAACCTCTTTTTCGGTTATCTCCTGACCAACGCTTACGATTGGCTTTTGGTTAATACAGGTGCCGTGGTTTGAGCGCAAGAACTTGATGAGATTATACTCATCTATCTCGCCGTTTTTCGCACGAATCTTAATAATATCCGCGCTAACATAGGTAACCACACCTGCACGCTTCGCAAGCACAACAACGCCCGAGTCAACAGCGGCTTTATATTCCATACCTGTTGCAACAATCGGGTTTTCGGGCTTTAGAAGCGGAACTGCCTGCTTCTGCATGTTAGAGCCCATGAGCGCACGGTTGGTATCATCGTTTTCAAGGAAGGGTATCATCGCGGTTGCAACCGAAACCACCATCTTAGGTGATACATCCATAAAGTCAGCCTTGGAGGCCTCAATCTCCTGGAAGCCGTCACGATAACGCGCATTTACCTTTTTCTTTACGAAGAAGCCTTTATTATCAAGCGGCTCATTAGCCTGAGCTACTATATAATCGTCCTCTTCATCGGCAGTCATATAAACAACCTCATCTAAAACCTTGCCGGTTTCTTTATCTACGCGGCGGAAGGGTGCCTCAATGAAGCCGTATTTATTTATTTTTGCATAGGTTGCAAGATAGGAAATAAGACCGATATTGGGACCTTCGGGGGTCTCGATAGGACACATACGGCCATAGTGGGTATAGTGAACGTCACGAACCTCGAACGAAGCACGGTCACGGGAAAGACCTCCAGGGCCGAGTGCCGACAAACGACGCTTATGTGTAAGCTCGGAAAGAGGATTTGTTTGGTCCATAAACTGCGAAAGCGGTGAAGAACCGAAAAATTCCTTAATTGCAGCCACAACGGGACGAATGTTTATAAGAGATTGCGGAGTAATGTTCTCGGCATCTTGAGCCTGTAGCGTCATCTTCTCGCGAACAACACGCTCCATACGAGAAAATCCAATACGGAACTGATTCTGCAAAAGCTCACCAACCGAGCGAATACGACGATTTCCGAGATGGTCAATATCATCGGTTGCACCGACATCGTGCGGAAGGCCGAGGAAATAGTTTACGCTTGCAAAAATATCCTCAAGAGTAATGTGTTTCGGAATAAGGGCATCAACATTTTCCAAAAGTGCTTCCTTTAGGGCGTCCTTATTTTCACATTCTTCTAAGATTTCCTTTAACACAGAAAAGCTTACGCGCTCGTTAATGCCTGCCTTATCAAGCTCTTCGAGTTCCTCATCGGTGAAATCTACAAAGTTCTTAAGCTCAACCATCGAGTTCGAAAGAATCTTAACCTCGGTTACATTACCCTCGAAGTCTTGAACATTAACAAATACCTCGTTAACACCTTTGCTTTCGATAAGCTCTGCAAGCTCGCGGGTAACATTGGTATTAGGCTCTGCTAAAATCTCACCTGTCATCGGGTCTATTACAGGGCGGGAAATCACCTTGCCGCGAATACGAGCGCCGATAGCAAGCTTTTTAGTATATTTATATCTACCAACACGGGATAAATCGTAACGACGGGGGTCAAAGAAAAGCTGCTCTAAGTAGGTCTTTGCACCCTCAACGGTAACAGGCTCACTCGGACGAAGCTTCTTATAAACCTCAACCAATGCTTCCTCTACCGATTTTGTTTCATCGATTTCAAGTGTTGCAGATAAACGCTCGTCCTCACCGAGAAGCTCACGAATCTGCTCATTAGAATTAACACCTAACGCACGAACGAAGGTGGTGATGGGAAGCTTGCGGTTTTTATCAATTCTAACGAAAAGAACATCGTTGGGATTGGTTTCATATTCAAGCCAAGCGCCACGGTTTGGAATTATGGTTGATGAAAATAGGCGCTTACCTGTTTTTTCATCTGCCTTTTCGGCAAAATAGACGCCGGGTGAACGAACGAGCTGCGATACAATTGCGCGCTCGGCACCGTTGATAACAAAGGTTCCCGATTCGGTCATGAGCGGAAAATCGCCCATAAACACTTCGCTCTCCTTTATTTCACCGGTTTCATTATTGAGCAGTCTTGCTGTAACACGCAAAGGCGCGGCATAGGTGGTATCCCTTGCCTTGCACTCGGTTACATCATATTTGGGCTGCTCATCAAGGCGGTAGTCAATAAAGCTGAGAACCAAATTACCGCTATAATCGGTAATGGCTGTCATATCATTAAAAACTTCCTTTAAGCCTTCAGTGATAAACCAGTTGTATGAATCCTTCTGAATTTCAATGAGGTTTGGCATATCAATAACTTCATTGATTTTGGAGAAGGTCATACGAGTGTTTTTACCCAATTGGACTTCTTTTACCATTGATGTTGACTCCATAGGTTGATAATCACTCCTAAAAATATTTTACGATACCTACTAATCGTAGCTTAAATGAGCGGAATTTTCGCCAATTTCAGACCTTTTTTAAGGGCAAAAATTCAAAAAAGGCGCAAAATCCCCCATCATCATTAGTAATTATTCATTATATAGCAAGGCAAAAAATTTGTCAAGCAAAATTTTCCTAAAATAAAAAACAATTATGCCGCGTTTAAATGCAGCATAATTGTTTGCTATTTATATCAAGTTTTTATAGTAAAGCCCGCGAGTATATTCTCGAGTCGGCACAGCTTCGTTTTGATATTCCAAAACAATCCTTTCCGCCTCGTTTGCCTGTTCGGTAGTAAAATAAAGAAGCAGAAAATCAAGACCTACCGTTTCCTTAACCCTATCTCCTAAATAAAGCGGTGCACAATTATAAAGCTCAGAATACCCCTCGCTACAGCGAATGGGAAATTGCTTGCCGAGCCTATCGGTAATAAAGCCCTGCTTATCACATTCGTTACAGTTCCTACCATTCTTAAGCGGACAATTTCTTAAAAGCATAAGCGGTAGTCTGCCATAGGCGAAAATGCCCTTAGGTATATCACTTTTAAGCCGAACAGCATCGCTTAATAAACATTCTGCTGAAAGCGTAACAGCCGAAATACCGCTATGCGTTAAGACTGCTATGCTTTGACTGTTACATATATTAAGCCCTATTCCGCCAAGCACCTTAAGTCCCGCTTCCTTAGCAATTTGAACTGCCGAGAGATTGTCGCAATAAACCGCCTCGACGCCCTGCTGCTTAAGCTCTTTAAATCGCGCTTTTAATTTCGGCTCGTTTAAAATATATCTCGGAGCCTGCGTGATTTTAATAATATCCGTAGGCAAGAAATCGGGGAAATCAAGGTTGCTTGGTAAAATAATTGCAGCAATGTTATCTAAATTTTTAGGTATTTGCGATTCCTTTGCAAATCTTGCAATCATCTTTAAAGCGGTCTGCCTTAATTCAAAACCGTTTTCGATTTTAATTCCCACTGCCCTTTTGGTTGACGCGCGAGCGCGCATAAGACTGAGCTTTTCGGTCGCCTCGCGTCGTGCCGCGTTAAGCTGCGAGCTTCTTAAAAACAAATTATCGTCAAGCTCTATATCTATCTTTCGGGCAAAATAAGGGGTTCCACCGAGCTTTGAAAGGGAATCTCTTATAAAGTTTTCATCAACCGCGCGATTTGAAGCGATTTCGGGAATATCCCCCTTGACCAAAGCCTCATTAACGCCATCAAAGAAGGCTACGCTTAAGGCTTCTCCCGCCTTAGCGACTATCTTAATATCTATCGAAACTGCCTGTCGCTCATTTCTATACAGTTCGTGAATTTTAGCAATTGCATCCTTTGAGGCTTCAACATCATCGCGGGTGCGAATACCGAACATATCCCTGCCGAGCCTACCCTCAAAATACCCCTTTGTAAAGCCCGAGCGTGAAAATACCGATAAAAGCGAGTTTCTAAGCTCGATTGGAACGGCGGCCGTATCTGCCGCCATTCTAAACGCTGCCGAAGCCGCGGCAACATATTCGGGACGCTTCATTCTACCCTCAATCTTGAGTGAATAAACTCCCATTTTCTCAAGAGTCTTTACCTCATCAATAAGTGATAAATCCTTAAGGCTTAAATCATAGCCCGTGCCTCCATGAACACTAAAGGGCAGTCTGCAAGGCCCTGCGCAAAGACCGCGATTGCCGCTTCGCGCACCCAAAACAGAGGAAAACAGGCATTGGCCCGAAACGCTCATACAAAGCGCTCCGTGAACAAAGTATTCTACCTCCATCTGAAGCCTCCGCGCTTCGGCACAAAAGCTTTGCAGTTCTTTTTCTGACATTTCTCTTGCCGCAACAACTCTGCTAATGCCCAGAGCTTTAAGAAATGTGAGTGCGGCGGGCGAATGCACCGACATCTGCGTTGAAGCGTGAAGTTCAAGGCTTGGATATGCTTTATGAATAAGAGCCGCCATACCTAAATCCGAGACGATAATTGCATCAATTCCGAAAGCATATACCCGTTGGACCAACGAAGCCGCCGCCTCAAGCTCGCCCTGCTTAAGCATTATATTAAGTGTTAAATACGCCTTTACACCTCTAATATGGCAATACTCTATTGCCGCCCTGAGCGTATCATCATCGAAATTTTCCGCATTCCTACGGGCACTGAAATTTTGCGCACCGAAATAAACAGCGTCTGCGCCGCTCCTGACCGCCGCCTCAAGCATTTCCCACGAGCCGACAGGTGCCAATATCTCAACCAAGAACTCACCCCCCTTTTTTCAATATACAATAATAATATATCAAACAAGGCAAAATTAAAAGAGTTTTTTAAAAATACCTTTACTTGAAAGCGTAAAAGTGCTATTATAGACAATAATAATTTAACCCTTAAGGACTGATACTTATGAAATACATAGTGCTTCTTTGTGACGGTATGGCCGATAAGCCGAATGATATTTTAGGCGGAAAGACCCCTATGGAGCTTGCCCGTAAGCCATATATGGATTCTCTTGCAAAAAATGCTATACTCGGTATGTGCAGAACGGTGGGAGCGGGGCTTAAGCCCGGAAG
>JAZNOY010000027.1:0-33802 GCA_045589375.1 Acutalibacteraceae bacterium
GGTTTAGCTTGCTACGTTAGATGTGCCGCAAATTGCACAAGGGAATAAATGAAACATTGCTACGAATATGAAATAAAATTCGTTCATCAAAGGTATTTCACTCGTTCTGTAAGTAACAAATTTCATTAAAAAACCTCGTTCTTCGGAACGAGGTTTTTTTATGGAGCTGCTAACCAAAAGTAAATCGGTGAAAACCGATGAATTTCTTCAATGCTTCTTCTTTGTGGTTATTCGAACAACAATGCCTAAAACAATTTGAACAGCACTAACTCCCAAAGGGATAAAAAGCATATATTTTCCTATTTGATGTGTGTATGGGTCAGATGAAATAATAGCAAACACCCCGCACACCATAATTATAAATAACAAAGCAGAAAATACTCCAACAAAAATTTTCAATACTATTTGAAACGTTTTAGAAAAATATTTCTCAGGAATTATCCATTCCATTAAGAAAAACCAACCATCAATGATTGCATCACCTAATAATTCAAATAACAGCCCCAAAAAACTCACCTCTATGTTTAATTATACCACTAAAAAGGGTTGAGGGCAAGATATAATTCGTGCCGTTAGGCACACCGAACTTCTTCACTATTCACTATTACTTATTACTTTCCAAAAATCCTCTATACAAAAGCGTAGTGATTAGTGAAAAGTGAAGAGTGAAAAGTGAAAAAGTAAAATCCCCATTCTTACGAATGAGGATTTTTGGAGCTGCTAACCAGATTCGAACTGGTGACCTCGTCCTTACCAAGGACGTGCTCTGCCTACTGAGCCATAGCAGCATATTGGCGACTTGATTATTATATTATATGGACGGTGTAAAGTCAAGTGCCAATTTGCTTTTTTATTCAATTAGTTTTCCGCGTGATTTGGACGAAGCATTAAATGCTTAACCGCATCACTAGCAGGCTTATTTTCGTAAAGAATGGCATAGCATTCATTAATTATAGGTAGATCAATTTCATACTTTTGACCAAGCTGATGAGCCATCAGGGCGGCATAATATCCTTCTACTGTGCCCACCTGATTAAGCGCTTCGTTAACCGAAACACCACTACCAACTAAATTACCAAAGCGGTTATTTCGACTATGTCTTGAGGTACAGGTTACAACTAAATCACCAATTCCCGTAAGGCCGGCAAAGGTGCGCTCATTAGCACCTATAAGAACACCAAGGCGAGCCATTTCTGAAAGTCCACGAGTTATGAGCGCGGCTTTGCTATTATCCCCAAGTCCCAAGCCATCACAAATGCCTGCACAAACGGCAATAACATTTTTTAGTGCTCCCCCAAGCTCAACACCGACAACATCATCCGATGTATATATTCTCAAAAACTCGTTTGATAAGGTGCGCTGCACCATCTCGCAAGCTGTAATACTGCTTGAAGCCGCAACAAGTGATGTTGGAATACCGCGAGCAACCTCTTCGGCATGAGAAGGACCCGAAAGCACCACAACAGAACTGTTAGGCAGTTCTTCTCGAATTATCTGCGAAAGCCTTTTAAGAGTTTGCTTTTCAAGCCCCTTTGAAACATTAACCACTATTCCGCAATTTGAAACTGCACTCAATTTATTGGCGACCTCGCGAACGGCAATAGAGGGTGTTGCAATAATTGAAATCAGCGAGCCCTCGGCACAGTTAATGTCATTTGAAACTAAGATTTCTTTTGGAATATAAATATCCTTAAGAAGCTTTTCGTTGGTTCTTTGTGTTTTTAATAGCTCAACCTCATCGGGAAACGGCGACCAAAGCGTTACATCGTTGCCACAATTAAACGCCGTGATTGCAAGCGCAATTCCCCAACCGCCCGAGCCGAGCACCGTTACCTTTGCCATTTATTTCACTTCCTAAAACTAATTTTATTCTCGTTGCCGCCAATTAAGCGCTTAATGTTATCCTTATGTTTAATAATAATTAAAAGTCCCATAGAAACGCCCAAAATAAGCTGCGGCAATAGCAAAGCAGACTTATCATAGTTTAAAAGCGCTACTGTAACCACCGTAACAGTTCCTATAATAGAGCTTGCAGATACATACCTCGTCAAAAGAACCACAAGCGCAAATGCCAAAATGCCCATCACCGAGGCCATCGGATAGCAAATAATAAAAATGCCCGCACCTGTAGCAACGCCCTTTCCCCCCTTAAACTCAAAGAATATGGGGAAAATATGACCTAACATACAAACAAGACCGCAAGCATAAGCGCCGTAGATTGCCATACTCCAAGCAGCGCCTGTTTGCTCAAACACATAGCCGAATGCCATTTTACCGATAAGCGCGGCTAATATACCCTTAAGCGCGTCACATAAAAAGGTCAAAACACCCGACCAAACGCCGCCGATTCTAAGCGCATTAGTAGCACCGGCGTTGCCGCTGCCGTAATCGCGAACATCACTTTTCGTGAACAACCTTGTAAAAATAACAGCAAAATTAACGCTGCCGATTAGGTATGCACAAATAATAGAAGAAATTGCTAACAAAATCAATTTTTATCGCCTCTTTCGCGTATCACAAAACGAACAGGAGTGCCCTCAAGTCCAAAGGTGGAGCGTATCTGATTTTCAAGATACCGCTGGTATGAAAAGTGGAATAATTCGGCATTGTTGCAAAAGCAAACAAATGTCGGCGGACAGGTCGAAGCCTGTGTCATATAATAAATCTTGAGCCGCTTGCCCTTATCCGAGGGCGGTTGAACTCGAGCAGTCGCATCTGCCAAAATATCGTTAAGCTTGCCCGTTGAAATTCGCATTGTATTTTGCGTGCGAACATAATTTATAAGCTCAAACAATCTATCAAGTCGCTGCCCAGTTTTTGCTGAAATGAAAATTATAGGCGCAAAGGGCATAAACGAAAAATCAACCATAAGCTTTTTACGGTAGCTGTCCATCGTCTTGCCGTCCTTGTCAACAATGTCCCATTTGTTGACCGCAATTATGCAGGCCTTTCCCTGCTCAAGCGCAAGTCCCGCCACCTTAGAGTCCTGCTCGGTAAAACCATCAACACCGTCAATCATAATAACGCAAACATCCGAGCGCTCAATAGCCATTTTAGCGCGTAACACGCTGTATTTTTCAATCTTATCATCAATTCGACTGTTGCGACGCAATCCCGCCGTATCAATAAAATTAAACTTGCCGAATTTGTTTTCTACAAGAGTGTCTATTGCATCACGGGTTGTCCCCGCAATATCCGAAACAATCGAACGCTCCTCACCCGAAATCTTATTAACAAGAGACGATTTGCCGGCGTTGGGCTTACCTATGATTGCAACATTTATAATTTCATCGTCACTATCCGAACTATCGTCTGCAGGTAAAAATGCAAAGGCGGCGTCAAGTAAATCGCCTGTTCCGTGACCGTGCACCGAGGATACAGCAACAGGGTCCCCGAGTCCCAAATTGTAAAACTCATAAAATTCGGGAGGAATATCACCAATTTTGTCGCATTTATTAACGCAAAGCACAATCGGCTTACCGCTTTTTTGAAGCATAGCAGCGATTTCCATATCGGTTGCGGTAACTCCTGTTTGGAGGTCGGTAACCATTATAATAACATTTGCCGTATCAATCGCAAGCTGTGCTTGAGAGCGCATACCCGAAAGGATAATATCATCGGTTTTAGGCTCAATACCGCCCGTATCAACAAGCATTACCTTGCGACCGAGCCACTCGGTATCACCGTAAATTCTATCACGTGTAACACCGGGAGTATCATCAACTATCGATAAACGCTGACCGATTAACTTGTTAAATAGCGTTGATTTGCCCACATTAGGTCGCCCAACAACTGCAATTATCGGTTTTGCCATATTCTCACCTCGGTAAAAATCAGTTTGTTTCTAAAATCATATTCACAAGCTCAAAGCCATCATTGTTCACAGGAATTATCGGAACATTTAAGAAATCAGATAGCTCATCTAAGGTGACACTATCTAAGAACATATCACCCTCAGCGCGTAGCATTGCCGAAGGAATCAAAAGCGCCACTCCTAAATCCTTATCCTTGAGCTGTTCTTTTATATCGGTAGCCGTAACCAGTCCCGAAACTGTAATTTTCTCGCCGAAAAAGTTGTTTTTTATTGCGAAAACATCACACCTAAGACTTGGTCGAAGCTCTTCACATTTATCGACAATTTCTCTTATCAGCTCAAACGCATCAACACCTGTTGCAATTGAAATATGGCGAGCCGCATTAGAAAATCCCTTAGCATCTGATAAAGCATCAAAGGCTTCGCTTTTTAGTAAAGCGCAAAGTCCTACGCCGTTTTCAAGCTGCAAAAAATCGCCGTAAAAGGCCGCATCAGGCATTTCCTTGCCGGCGAGGATATAAAACTCGTCAGAAGCGTAAACCCTTCTATTGCCGTATTTTTCGATACATTTAACACCAAACTCATCTATTGTATCTAAAACCGTCTTTGCCGTTTCCTTATCAAAGGAAGAAAGACTTGGCAGTCCCTCGCGGTATTTAGTAATTCCAACGGGAACCGCGGCAATACACTCCATATTTCTAAGCGCCGTTAGGTCAGTAAGCGTTCTTTGAAGCTCATCGCCGTCATTATAATCGGGACACAAAACAAGCTGACTGTTCATTTTTATTCCGGCGTTATCAAAACGCTTAATAATATCCAAAACCTTTCCCGCATTTTTATTAGCCATCATTTTAACTCTAAGCTCGGGGTTGGTGGTATGAACAGAAATATTAATTGGACTTATATGCATTTTAATAATTCGCTCAATCTCGTGCTCCGTAATGTTTGTAAGCGTTATATAATTGCCGAATAAGAACGAAAGTCTCGAATCATCATCCTTAAAATATAGACTTTCGCGAAGCCCGCGCGGCAATTGGTCAATAAAACAAAAAATGCATTTATTGCGGCAGGAATGCTTGCTATCCATCAAATATGTATCAAACAGCATACCGAGCTCCTCGGTCTCCTGTTTTTTAATCCTTACATGGCGAATTTTACCCTTTGAATTAATAATCTCGGCGGTAATCTTTTCTTCACTTTGATAAAAACGATAATCAAGAACATCAACAATATCGTTTCCGTTAAGGCGAACAAGAGTATCACCCGCTTTAATCCCCGCTTTGTATGCAGGACTTCCCCTTTCAACCGAAGCAATAATAACCGACAAGACAATTCACCACCTAAACTAAAAAATAAGAGGAGGATTAATTTCCCCCTCCTCTTCCTAAATCTTACTCTGCAGCCTTAATAACCTCACGGCCGTTATACTTACCGCAAGCGGTGCAAATTCTGTGCGGGCGCTTATATGCTCCGCAATCAGGGCATCTAACAAGTGTCGGAGCGGAAAGCTTCCAAACATTGCTTCTTCTCTTATCTCTTCTTGCTTTTGATGTTTTTCTCTTCGGTACTGCCATTTTCAGCACCTCCTTAAATAATAGTTATATGAATTTAATTTTCAAGTAATTCTCTAAGCTTCGCAAGGCGTGGGTCAGGCTCATCAAAAGAGCATTCACACGAGCCTTCATTTAAGTTTTTGCCGCATTTTTGGCAAAGCCCCTTGCAAGCTTCGTGACATAAATGCTTTGAAGGAAGTGATAAAATTACCTCTGTATACACAAGCTCGTCCACATCAAGTTTCATATCCGGAACGGTGATAATTGTGTCGCTCTCCTGTCTCTGAAGAGCCGTTGCCAGCAATTTATCAATCGTAACGGAGTGCTTGTGCCCAGTATCACAACCACAGCGGTCACAGGGCGCGGAAAACTGATATTCAATATCAAGCTTTAGCGATACAACACTTGCCTTGTTGAATACCGAGCCTTTAAAGATAACAGGATTTTTGAGCGGAAAATTACCCGAAACCTCAACGGCCGACATATCCAAACTTTCCTCAATCTGCAAGCATGAGTTTTCATTTGCAAATATCCGTTTTAAGTCAAGTATCATACTGCACCTCGCACTATGACATTTAGTCACGAATTACATTATATAATTACGAAACGCCTTTGTCAAGAATTTATTTGAAGTTTTATTTTAATTTTTGCATTAAATTAATTATTTTATTTGACATCAATTATTAAAAAGTATATAATTATAAAAATATTTCTATCAGGAGGCAAATTATGGCTTATTATTTTTCTGAAACATCTCACACCTTTAACGAATATCTTTTAGTTCCGGGGTATTCTTCATCCGAGTGTGTTCCCGCAAATGTAACTTTAAAAACTCCGCTTGTTAAATTTAAGCGCGGCGAAGAAAGTGCAATCACAATGAACATACCTATGACCTCTGCAATTATGCAGTCCGTTTCGGGTGACCGTCTTGCAGTAGCACTCGCACGCGAGGGTGGTGTTTCCTTTATATACGGTTCTCAAAGCGTTGAGGACGAGGCCGCTATGGTTGCACGCGCAAAGGCATATAAAGCAGGTTTTGTTGTCAGCGACTCTAATATTTCACCCGAAGGCACCTTGGCAGATGTTATAGCCCTTAAGGAGAAAAACGGCCATTCAACGATTGCCGTTACTTCCGATGGAACTGAAAACA
Source organism: Acutalibacteraceae bacterium (assembly GCA_045589375.1). Classification (GTDB taxonomy): domain Bacteria; phylum Bacillota; class Clostridia; order Oscillospirales; family Acutalibacteraceae; genus UBA737. The sequence continues at coordinate 6,518 of JAZNOY010000027.1, forward strand.
GTAAGCTTTTAGGTATAGTCACGAGCCGCGATTACCGCGTTAGCCGTATGTCTCTTGATACCAAGGTTAAGGAATTTATGACTCCGCTTGAAAATCTTATTGTAGGTGATGAGGATACAACTCTTAAAAAGGCAAACGATATAATATGGGATAATAAGCTTAATTCTCTGCCGATTGTTGATAAAAACGGTAAACTAAAGTATTTTGTTTTTAGAAAAGACTATGATGCTCATAAGGAAAACCCGAACGAGCTTCTTGATAGCCAAAAGCGCTATGTTGTAGGCGCAGGCATAAACACCCGTGACTATGCCGTTCGCGTTCCCGCTCTTATAGAGGCAGGCGCAGATGTTTTGTGCATCGACTCTTCTGAGGGATTCAGCGAGTGGCAAAAGCTCACAATAAAATGGATTCGCGATAACTATGGCGATACCGTTAAGGTGGGCGCAGGTAATGTTGTTGATGCAGAAGGCTTCCGCTTCCTTGCAGATTGCGGTGCTGACTTTATTAAGGTTGGTATCGGCGGCGGCTCTATTTGTATCACCCGCGAAACAAAGGGAATCGGCCGCGGACAAGCCACCGCGCTAATCGAGGTCTGTAAGGCTCGTGATGAATATTTTGAGCAAACAGGCGTTTATGTCCCCGTATGTTCGGACGGCGGCATTGTTCACGACCACCATATGACCCTTGCTCTTGCAATGGGCGCTGACTTTATGATGCTTGGTAGATATTTTGCTCGCTTCGATGAAAGCCCGACCAATAAGGTTGCAATTGGCGGCAACTACTATAAGGAGTATTGGGGCGAAGGCTCTAACCGTGCTCGCAATTGGCAGCGTTATGACCTTGGTGGAGATAAAAAACTCTCCTTTGAGGAAGGCGTTGATTCCTATGTTCCCTATGCCGGTAGCCTTAAGGATAATGTGGCATTATCGCTTAGTAAGGTAAAATCAACTATGTGCAACTGCGGCGCTTTAAATTTACCTGATTTCCGTGATAAAGCAAAGCTCACGCTCGTTTCTGCAACAAGTATTGTTGAGGGCGGCGCTCACGATGTTATCCAAAAAGAAACCTCACTCGGAACAATTAAATAAAATTATCCCCCCGATGTGTTCGGGGGGGATTTTTTATGTATTCTGTTTTTTGATGCCAAATATCATTCGTAAAAAACCACCTAAAAATTTGGGACTCTTAATCAAAACAACCTTCATAGCGCTGCCTCCGTTTAGTATTTATTGCTTGATAATCCTAATATAATCACCCAAATTGCCAATACGGCAACGAGAAAACGAGGCGGACAAAAACAGCTTATCAGCAATCCCACCGCAAAGGTTATTGCAACTATCCCCTTATTAAGCTTATTGCATCTTCGCATTTTCATCCCTCCGTTATTACATAATAATCAAAAATGCGAATTTTGGTTACATTTTTTTAAAATTAGTCTTTTAAAAATAAAAAATCGGCAATTTACTGCCGATTTTTTATTTAAGTGTAACCTTAGAAAACTCAATTCTGAGATTGTCATCAGGAAAGACAATATATAGCGGTAAAGCGGCCGGAGAAAAGTAGAAATCATAGCGTTTGTTTTGAAATTCGCCGCAAATCTTGAAGTTGCCATCACTCTCAAATGCCGATTTCCCTATTGAATCGGATAAAATTTCGCAAAAAGTCTTGCAAACAAACCCCATAGGCATTTTTTGCGTATCAGGCTTATATTTCACGCCCAAATATTCGGCCTCAAACTCACCCGCCTCATAACATATTTTCAGCCCCTTAATTTCGTCGGGCAAAAGCATATTGATATTAATGCTTCCGTCTTCGGTAATAAGAACACTTGCGGAGTAGGACTCATTATAATATGTCATTTTTGCGACAAACTCAATGCCACTCAGCCTTGGAATAAGCTCACCTCTGCCCAAGCATCCACATACAACAAGCATAACTGCCAACAGAAGCAACGACTTTAGCCTCAAGCAAATCACCTCTAAATGTTTTGCGTTTTCAGCTCCTCAATTATGTCGCTTGGTATTAACGCGCTCTCGGTAATTTTAGAAAGTGCATTATCGGCAGCTTCGCTATGAAACCAAACGGCACGAAGTGCCGCTTCAACCGTATCATAGCCCTGCGCCAAAAGCGATACAATCATTCCCGCAAGAACATCGCCGCTGCCGCCTGTTGCCATACCCGAATTACCAATGGTGTTAAAATAGACACTGCCGTTTGGAAGTGCCACGATTGTATTAGAGCCCTTCAGCACTAAAACACACCCGAACTCAGTAGCAAAACGCTTTGCATACTTAACCCTGTGGCGTTCTATTTCATCTGTTGTAGTGCCGCACAGTCGCGCCATTTCCGCAGGATGCGGAGTCAATATAAAAGGAGCCTTCAGTTTCCTTAATATATTTATGTCTGTTGCAACAGCATTTATGCCATCCGCATCAATGATTGTGGGAATATTAGCGTATTCAATGGTTTTTCTAACAAACATTTTTGCCTCGTCAGAGGTGCCAAGCCCGCAACCGAGCAGTAACGCGTCGCTGCTCGAAATACTTGATAAAATTAATTTTGTGTAAACCGCAGGTGCACCCGATAATGCCGTTTCAACAGGTATGGTGACCGCTTCGGGCACGTTCGAAGAAAAAGCGGCATAATTTTTATCGCAAACGAGTGCCTTAACAATGCCCACTCCACTGCGAAGCGCGGCTTTAGCCGCCAAAATCTCGGCACCGCACATACCATAGCTGCCGCAGAACAATAGTGCCGTGCCATATGTGCCTTTATGTGAATTTTTCTTTCTTTTGCATAATTTTGGTTTTTCTATAGTAAGATAAGAATAATCACTAATTTTAGCACCAATGTCAGCAATTACAATTTCACCGCAATATTCGCAGGCAGGCGGTAAAAGCTCGCACAATTTATAGGCTATAAATGATATGGTCAAATCCGCCTTAAATGTTAAATCACATTCGCCCGAATCGCAAAGAAGTCCGCTTGGCAAATCAACGGCTATTTTGATGCCGGCGGCATCATTCATAGCTTCAACCGCCTTGGCACCGTCACCGAAAAGCTGTCTTTCAAGTCCAATGCCGAAAAGGGCGTCAATTATAAAATCCGCATCCGTCAAGACCTCACTGACAATCGGAATACCTCTTACTGTTTCAAAAAAGAAAAGCGCAGTTTCACTTTTGGGTAGTCCAAGCGGAAAATGGATAAAAACCTCAGCACCCGCTTTTAAGAGGTATGATGCGATAACAAGCCCGTCGCCGCCATTATTACCGCTTCCGCAAACAATACAAACCTTTTTACCGCTTATATCATAGCGGTCAGTAATTATTTTTGCCGCGGCAGCGCCTGCATTTTCCATCAAGGCCTTATATGAAAAAATGCCGCTTTTAACGGCATTCTCCTCGGTTTCCTTGATTTGAAGCCTGGTTAAAATCTTCATATCAAATATATTCTCCTTTATTTATCTGAAAAAGCGCTATTGGCTATATACTTCGGTAAAAACTTAATAATAGATTTACACATTTTGTCGTTTGGTGAAAATACAATTAAATTCGCGCCCTCATTCTCGCGACACACAACCATAAAATACGCATTTGAGTCATTCTCGTCGCAAGCAATAACGGTTTTTTTATAATTGCCCACAGGTTTTGCTTTGGGATTATACCGACTGAGCTGCTGAACATCAGATAACTCAAAAGAAATTATGCGCTTTCTTGAACTTTTTGCAATGATTTTATCAATATCCATCGTTCCGTTGGTTACAATATATTCATATTCCACCATCAACATTGTTATAAGCTTGTATGCGCCAAAAATCACGCCAACTGTAATAATAAAGGCAAGTGAGTTTAAAAATATAACTGCCAAATAAATAATTAGCACAGCTAAAGCAATTATACCGAAAAGTTTAAGCCAATCCTTAGTGGTTTTTTTAACAGCAATAATTTGCTCAAAAAAAGTATCCATAGCAATCTCCTAAGATAATTCCTTGCAATATAATACATTCTATTATATAATTAACAAAAAAGCAAGTATCTATAAAAAGTTTATTAAACGGGGTGTTTTTATGAGGTTGAAGAAGGGCTTTTCGCTCAAAAAAATTCACGAAAAATTCATTGTGGTTTGTGATGAGCCGAAGAATTGTGCGCTCACAAGCAGTATTGAGCTTAGTGAAACATCCGTGTTTTTATGGAAGCTTTTAGAAAAGGGCGATGTTACCAAAGAAGAAATGTTAAACGCTATACTTTCAAGCTTTGATATTTCAACCGTTCTTGCGCTCAATAATATAGATGTATTTGTTAAAACTCTAATTAAGCATGGGATAATCGAGGAATAAAAGATAAAAATTTCATATAAATATAGACGCTGCCGTGTCATTTCCATTAAGTAATAACACAGTAGCGTCATTTTTATGCCTTGAGAATTTCTAAAATTGTTTTCCCGCTTTCAAAAACATGGTCCGGTTTATCGGGAGATTTATTGAGAATTTCCTCGGTTGTTTCTCCGCTCATAACCAATATTGTAACCGCATTAGCATTAATACCCGATTTAATATCGGTATATATTCTGTCACCGATAACCGCTGTTTTATTGGGTAAAACGGCGTATTTTTCCATAGCAAGCTTAGGCATTAAGGGCGAAGGCTTTCCTATGAAAATCGGTCTTTTTCCGCTTACATTAAACAGCATATCCGATACACTTCCGCAGTCGGGAACGCTGCCAAATTCAGTTGGGCAAACATAGTCGGGATTGGTGGCTATGTAGGGCAAATCCTTTGTGCAAAGCAGATAAGAAATATCCTCAAGCTTTTTAAAATTGAGCTCCGTATCAAAGCCTAAAACTATACATTCCGCTTCATCTGCCACCTCAGTCAAGCTAAAGCCGTTTTTAATTAGCTCTCGCTTAAAGGAGACCGTTCCGCAAACATATAGCTTTGCATTTTTGTGATTTTCCTTTAGATATAATGCCGTCGCCTGCGATGAGGTGATAAAATCATCATATTGAGCGTCTATTCCAAGCTTTTTAAGCTTTTTAATGTAATCCTCAACGCTTTTTGAGGAATTGTTGGTCATAAAAAGATACCTTTTACCCTGCTGCTTGATAGTGGTTAAAAGTTCATTTGTAAAATCAAACAAATTGTTTCCAAGATAAATTGTGCCATCCATATCAAACAAAAAGAGCTCAATTTCCTTTATGTTATTCTCCATATTATCCCCTACTGATTAATATTTGTAACAAATATTACCGTTTCTTCTTTTGCCTTAATTAATTTTTTAGTTTCCTCAAACTCTTTTTCGTCACCAACGCTCGAAATTATTCCAACATTCCCGCATATACCGCTTTTCGCAGGTGTAATATCATAAACAATACTTGGATTTTTCTTTAAAACAGCCACAATCTCATTAACAATTGCTGCACTTGAAACCTCAATATAAATATTTACCGCCTTATTCTTGTTTTGCTCAAATCTGCCAAGAACGGTAAAGCTTATTATAGCAATAACGGTAGCAATAATTGGGCCTATATAAAAACCATAACCCAAAGCAATTCCTATTGCGGCAGTAGTCCATATTCCTGCGGCTGTAGTAAGACCTGTAATTACCGAACTGTTTCTAATAAGAATAGTGCCGGCACATAAAAAGCCTATGCCTGAAATCACCTGTGCCGAAAGCCTTGCAACATCGCCGTTAAAGCCCAATTCAAATGATAGGAATAAGCTTGTAAGTGATGTCATGGCGGCACCGATACAAACAACAATATGCGTGCGTAAACCCGCAGCTCTGCCGTGACGGCCGCGCTCACCGCCAATCAATCCGCCCGCTAGCGCAGCAAGCAACAATCTAATAACAACCGAATAAATATTAAAATCTTTAAAAATAAAATTTAAAAAGTCCATAATGCCCTCCGAAATATATTTAAGTATTTTAACCAATATATTTATAAAAGTCAAGAAATATAACAAACGGTATGAAATTTAAACGATTTCATACCGTTTATAATTAGGCTTCCATAATCTTCCTGAAGTCCTCACCGCTGATTTTTTCAGTTTCAAACAGAACCTTCGCAACCTCGTGAAGCTTAGGCATAGCACCGCTTATAAGCTCAAGCGCCTTCTTATACTGTGTCATAACAACCGATTCAATTTCTTCATCGATTGCTGCAGCAGTCTTTTCGGAATAGTTAGGAGTTGATGAGAAATCACGGCCTAAGAACACCTCGTTATTGTCGTGTCCGTAGGTCACAAGTCCTAATTTATCGCTCATACCAAACTTTGTAACCATTCTGCGCGCAAGGTCGGTTGCACGTTCAATATCATTAGAAGCACCTGTGCAAACATCGTCTTGCGTAAGCTGTTCAGCCGCTCTGCCGCCAAGAAGCGAGCAGATTTGCTCAAGCATTTGATTTTTAGAAACATGGCCCTTTTCTTCGGTCGGAAGATACATAGTATATCCGGCGGCCATACCGCGCTGAATAATAGAAATTTGATGAACAGGGTCTTGGGTTGGCAAGAAATATGAAACAACGGCGTGACCTGCTTCGTGATAAGCAGTAACCATCTTATCCTTGTCGCTGACAACATGTGATTTCTTTTCAGTTCCCATAACAACCTTAATGGTCGCTTCCTCTATTTCCTCTTGGGTAATGGCCTTCTTACCGTGACGAACAGCAAGAAGCGCCGATTCGTTTAGCAGATTTTCAAGGTCAGCACCGGTAAAGCCCGAGGTAGATTTAGCAATAGTTGCAAGATTAACATCAGGTCCCAATGGCTTTCCGCGAGAATGAACCTTTAATATTTCTTCTCTGCCCTTAACATCGGGATAGTTAACGGTAATTTGTCTGTCAAATCGACCGGGGCGCAAAAGTGCCTTATCAAGAATGTCAGGACGGTTTGTAGCCGCCATAACTATTACGCCTTCGTTAATACCAAAGCCATCCATCTCAACGAGCAATTGGTTAAGCGTTTGCTCTCTTTCATCGTGACCGCCGCCGAGGCCAGCACCGCGTTGGCGACCAACGGCATCTATTTCGTCAATGAAAATAATTGCAGGAGCATTTTTCTTGGCTTCCCCGAATAAATCTCTAACGCGGGAGGCACCCACGCCAACGAACATCTCAACAAAATCTGAGCCCGAAATTGAGAAGAAAGGCACACCTGCCTCGCCCGCAACAGCACGCGCAAGTAAGGTTTTACCCGTTCCGGGAGGTCCAACAAGCAAAACACCCTTGGGTATACGCGCACCAAGCTCATTAAATTTCTTGGGGTCCTTTAGGAAATCAACAATTTCTGTCATTTCCTCCTTTTCCTCGTCAGCACCCGCAACATCGGCAAAAGTGGTTTTCTTGCGCTCGTCTGCTTTTTTTACCTTTGCCTTGCCGAAGCCCATCGTCTTATCTGCACCCATACTTGTGTTCATTCGCTTCATAAAGAAAATCCAGAACACAACCATTATGCCGATAAGGAGAATGGTCGGCAGCATACTCATAAGCCAAGAGGCTTCTCCACCGCTTTTGTAATCATACTTGATTATTTTATCGGTATTTCTGTTTTCCTCGTTGATTTTGGCTACAGACTCATTTACATCATTATAAAAAAGCGATGCATCGGCCACGGTATAGTGATACTTTTTACCCGTATCTCTCATAGTATAAGTCAATTCGCCGCTGTATAAATTAAGCTCAAATTCGGAAATCTCATTTTCCTTAATCATATCAACGATTTCATAATATTTCGTTTCGGCAGTTGTTTTATTTACCTCGGATACCACCATAAATGAAATAATCAATATTATCGGTATTCCGATATAAAGCAACAAATTTCTAATGTTTTTCTTCAAGTAAAAAGCTCCTTTCCTTTATGAATGTGCTTTACTTATTATAAACGCTAGGAGAAAGCACACCCACATAAGGCAAATTTCTGTATTTTTCATCATAATCCAGACCATAGCCAACAACAAACTCGTCAGGAATAACCCTTCCGATGTATTCAGCCTTTATATCAGCACGACGGTTAGCAGGCTTATCAAGCAAGGTGCAAACCCTTATGCTCGCCGCATTACGATTTTTAAGAACATCCTTAAGATATGCAAGGGTAATTCCCGAATCAAGAATATCCTCAACCAGCAATATATCGCAACCCTCGGGGTTAATGTCTAAATCCTTTTTAAACTTAACAACGCCCGTGGTTTTGGCACCGCTATATGAGGAAACCGACATAAAATCAAGCCTGCAATCGCACTTAATTTCGCGCATAAGGTCGGTCAAAAATACCACCGCACCCTTTAAAACACTTACAAGCAGTAAATTTTTATCCTTATAGTCCTCGGTGATTTGTTCACCCAAGCTGCGACAAATTTCCTTTAATTCATCCTCGCTGACCAAAACGCCTTTTATATCTTCTTTTCTCATTTTATTATCCCCTATTAAGACTCATATACTTGAATTTTATAAATTCTTTTTGTTTTTTCATCGGCCGCCGCCCTATCGGCAACGCCAATACCATATATCCAAACAACGCCGCAGTCGTCTGAAATCACAGGCAGAAGCCTTCTTTTTATAAGCGGAATTTTATATTCATTATAAAGCTTTTTAAGAGTTTTAGTGCAATTTTTGTTTTTAAGACAAATTGTATCGCCCTCTTGGCGAGTCCTTATACACAGCTCGCCTACTATCTTATCACAGTCTAAAACATTTTTTAAAAACAAATTATGAACTTTTTTTGTATTATTAAATAAATCGTTATCTTTTTTTGAAATTTCTACCGTAAACTCAGTTTCTGCTTCATAATCGGAAATAGGTAAAAAACGAAGAATATTATTATCGTTTACCGCCTGCATATTGCCTTGCACGCTCGTTTTTCCGCCCGAGAGAACAATGCCGTATATTTCATTTATATGATAATTATCGGGCCTTTCACCAAAAAAGCCTTGATAAAATTTGATTATCATAAGCTTAACGAGTGCCGAATGAAGCTTTTGGGCACCCTCAAGCGAAAGCCCCTCAGCTGTAACACGCTGGCTGTATTCTTGTTCAACGATTTGAGATAAAAAATCCTCAATTTCTAAAAGCGAAGCCGCGGTTTTAGAAATGTTTTTTTCTACTGCTTCATTAATTTCCTTAATATGAGGGATAACGCTATGCCTGATTTTGTTGCGCGAATACTCGTCACATAAATTTGTGCTGTCGGTAACATATGCAATATCGTTATCGGCGCAAAATTTCTCAACATCTTCCCTGCTGCAGAAAATAAGCGGTCTGATTAATTTATCACGCTTCGGCGGAATTCCGCATAAACCCGAAAGCGAGGTCCCCCTCGCGAGATTAAAAATAATCGTTTCAAGGTTATCGCTTGCAGTATGCGCCGTTGCAATAAGGTCAGTATCAAGAGAATTAAAGAATTCATATCGCATTTCTCTTGCGGCAAGCTCTAAACTGATTTTTTTCTGTTTTGCATAAGTTAGAACATCGCCGCTGCCGATAAACAGCGGTATGTTAAGTTTTTCACACTCAAGCCTTACAAAATTCTCGTCACGGTTTGCTTCTTCGCCCCTGATATTGTGGTTAAAATGCACGGCTGTAATCGAAATATTCAACCGCTTTGATAGATGCCTTAATGCGTAAAGCAACGACATAGAGTCAGCTCCACCTGATAAAGCAACCGTTACGCGTTCTCCGCCTGAAAGCATGGAAAACTGCCTTATGGCATTTAAAATCTTTTCAAGCATTATCTAAACACATCCACCGAGGTAAATCTCGTGTATTGACCATCCCAATGAAGCTCAACCGTGCCCGTTTCACCGTGACGGTTCTTTGCAACAATACATTCTGATTTATTGGGGTCACCCATATCCTCACTTTGTTGCTTCTCCGAATCATAATACTGCTCTCGATAAAGGAATAAAACAATATCTGCATCCTGCTCAATAGAGCCCGAATCACGAAGGTCAGAAAGCGCGGGACGGTGCGATTTGCCCTTAGCTTCGGTCGCACGGGAAAGCTGCGCACAAGCAATAACCGGAATTTTTAACTCCTTTGCCATAATCTTAAGATTACGGGTAATCTCCGATATTTCTTGAACGCGGTTATCAATATTACGCGCCGAGTGCATAAGACCTAGGTAATCAATAATAACCAAATCAGCCTTTTTCTTCATACGCTGTATTTTTGCCTTCATTTTAGGAACAGTTATAGACGAGGTTTCATCAAAGTAAATTTGTGCCTTAGATAAATTCTCACCTGCTTGGGTAAGCCTTGTCCATTCGTTACTGTCAAGGTCACCCGTGCGGAGCTTCTCACTCTTTATAGCCGCCTCGCTTGAAAGCATACGCTGCGCTAACTGGTCACGAGTCATCTCAAGTGAAAAGAAGGCAACAGTTTTACCCGCGGTTACAGCCACATTTCTTGCAATATTAAGTGCAAATGAGGTTTTACCCATACCGGGACGAGCGCCCAAAATAATAAGGTCGGACTTATTAAGACCGGTTATCATCTTATCAAGAGCACCTATACCGCAAGGAATACCAACATAGTCATCGTGGGTAGCAGGGTCGGCAATTTTAGTAAGACGGTCATAGGTTTCACCCTGAATTACATCGCCGATGTGCATAAGCCCTTTAACATCGTTTCTGTCACGAATATCGTATATTCTCTGTTCGGCACTTTCAAGCAGCTTATCCGAATCAAGAACATTCTCATTAACATCATTTATAATTTCCTTTGCCGCCGATAATAGCGAACGAGCATAAAAACGGTCTCTGACAATTCCGATATATGTATCAACATTAGCCGATGAAGGAACAGACTGAACGAGGCTCGTAAGATACGCCTTTCCCCCCGCCTCATCGTATGTCCCGCTTTTCTTTAAGCGCTCAAGCAGCGATACAAAATCAACCGCCTGATTAAGCTCATACATCGAGGTGATTGCAGAGTATATTTCCCTGTGCTGTGGAATATAAAAATTATTTGCATCAAGCTCGGTTGCAACCTCACTGATACAAGCAGGGTCCATAATCATCGCACCCAAAACCGCCTGCTCAGCCTCAACCGAATACGGCTGTCTGCCGCCATCAAAATCATAAATAAGCTTTTCTTCGCTCATAATATCATTCCGCTACCTTTACATTAATTTTTGCTGAAATACCCTGATAAAGCTTGATTTCAGCCTCATATTCGCCAAAGTTTTTAATATCTGCAACCTGCATTTTTTTGCGGTCAACCTCAATACCGAGCTGTTTTTGAATTTCGACCGCGATTTCCTTTGAGGTTATGCTGCCAAATAGCTTTCCGTTGCTTCCTGCCTTGGCAGAAATGTTAACGGTTTTACCGCTGAGCTTGGCCGCCGTGGCCTTGGCGGCAGCAATCTCCTCGTTTTTGTGATGAATGGCCGATTGCTCGCGGCTTTTTAGCTCAGCCATTGCCGCACTGTCGGCCTCTATAGCAAGATTTTTCGGGAATAAGAAATTTCGAGCATAACCATCAGAAACCGTGCAAAGCTCGCCCTTTTTACCTTTTCCCTTAACATCAGCAAGTAAAATTACCTTCATAGCAAATTCTCCCTTTAATCAAACTTCTAATATAACCGGTAAAACCATCGGACTGCGGCGTGTTTTTGAATATAAAAACTTAGCGGCACCGTCCTTAATCCTTGTCTTAATCGTGTTCCACTCTCGAACATTGTGAATGTAACAATTCTCTAAAACATCGCAAACAACATCCTTAAGCTCGTTCATAAGCTCGTCAGATTCTTTAACATAAACAAATCCGCGCGAAACAACGTCCGGCCCTGAAACCACCTCGCGAGTAACACTGTCGATAGCAACATTTACAACGATAATTCCGTCCTCAGCCAAATGCTTGCGGTCGCGAAGAACAATACTGCCCACATCGCCGACACCGAGCCCGTCAACTAACACTCTGCCTGCTTGAACCATTTCTGTGGATTTAATGCTGTTTTTTGAAACCTCAATAACATTTCCGTTTGCAGCAATTAAAATATTGTCGTCTTTAATACCCATCGCACTCGCAAGCCTCGCGTGCTTGTATAAATGCTTCTGCTCACCGTGAACAGGAATAAAGAACTTAGGCTTAATAATGCTGAGCATCAGCTTAAGCTCCTCCATACACGCGTGTCCCGAAACATGAACATCATACATTTTTTCGTAAACAACATTTGCACCACGCTTCATAAGCTCGTTTACAACACGGCTTACAAGCTTCTCATTTCCGGGTATTGGTGTAGCCGAAATAATTATCATATCACCGGGGATAATTTCAACTTGACGATGGTCCGAATAAGCCATTCGATGAAGCGCTGAAAGCGGCTCGCCTTGACTTCCGGTTGTCACAACAACAAGCTTATCAGGCGAATAGTTCTTTATGGTTTCTATATCAATTAGCACACCTGCAGGAACATTCAAATACCCAAGCTCTGAAGCCACAGAAACAACATTTATCATACTTCGGCCAGAAACGGCAACCTTGCGTTCGCAATTTACCGCCTCATCAATAATCTGCTGAATTCTATGAATGTTAGACGAAAAGGTAGCAACTATAATTCTGTGTCCTTCCGCCTTTTTAAACAGATTTGAAAGCGATTCGCCGACAATCCTCTCGGATGAGGTGTATCCAGGTCTCTCGGCATTTGTAGAATCAGAAAGTAACGCCAAAACACCCTTCTTGCCAAGCTCGGCAAAGCGCGCCAAATCTATTACTTGGTCATCAATCGGTGTTGTATCAATTTTAAAGTCACCCGTTTGAACAATTGTCCCGCCGCCGCAAGAAATTGCAAAGGCAACCGCATCGGGTATGGAGTGATTAACATGAATAAACTCAACGCTGAATTTACCAATGTTAATTTTTTCTCCTGCCTTCACCGTGTTCAGATGCGCATCTGCTAAAAGCTTGTGCTCTTTAAGCTTACCCTCAATCAAACCAATCGTAAGCCTCGTTGCATAAATCGGCAAATTCAAATTGCGTAGCAGATAAGGAATTGCACCGATATGGTCCTCGTGACCGTGCGTAACAACCAAGCCGCGAATTTTATCGCGATTTTCAAGAATATAGGCAAAATCAGGAATAACTATATCGATACCGGGGGTGTCCTCATCGGGAAAGGACATTCCGCAATCAACGAGGAGCATATCGCCCTCATACTCATATAGGGTAATGTTTTTTCCAATCTCACCAAGGCCACCCAAAGGAATTATTTTTATAGGATTTTTAACAGGCCTTTGATTGTTGGGCTTTTTTGAGTTGTGATTTTTTGTTTTTGTGTTCTTGCCTTTTTGTGTGTTTTTGGTTTTTACAGCACTGTTTTTAGCCTTAAAATTTCCGCTAACAACGCTTTGAACCGCATTTTTTTGTTCTGAAGTAAAACCCTTTCCTCTTTTAGAAGGGTTTGATTTTTTCTTATTTTGCTTTGTTTCATTCATTAAAAGCTTTTCCTCCGATTTAAAACAATAAATTAATTTAGTATGTATTCGGCACTGCACCGCACCGATAAAAGTTCAAAAAATAAAATGCCACAATATAGACATTATTTTACAATGAATAGATATGCCTTGTCAAGTATATTTATAATTAATAATAATAAAATTATGAACAAAAACCGCACTGAAAATTCAGTGCGGTCAAAATTATTTTGTGCCCGTTGAGCCGAATCCACCATTCGCTCGCTCGGTTTCGTCAAGAGAATCGGCCTCAACAAAATTCATTTGTAAATATGGCATAATGACAAGCTGTGCTATTCGCTCACCCGAAGAAATTTTTTGCAAGTCATTTGAGTGGTTATGCAGGGCGACCATTATCTCGCCTCTGTAATCGCTGTCTATAACTCCTATCTTGTTAGCCGGGGCAAGTCCACGCTTTAAGGCGATGCCGCTGCGCGCACATATCATACCCACATAGCCGTCAGGAATTTGAAGCGCTATGCCTGTTCTAACCAAAACGGTTTCGTGTGGCATAATTTCAATGTCTCCACAGGGCAAGGCATATAAATCAGCACCCGCGGCACATAGGCTTCCATAGCTCGGTGTGATTGCATTTTCTTCGAGCTTTATGTATTTCATTTCATTCATATTAAACCTCACAGCATTTCAATAAGCTTGGCTAAAACCGGCTCGAATGCCGCGCCATACCAATGGTTATCAACACTTGCCGTATTCTTTATACATAAAACCGTATAATCTGCCGCAATTTTTGCAGCCTCAAAGGCGCTCTTTCCGCGAACCAAAGCTCCCACAAAGGCCGAAGCATAAATATCTCCCGTGCCGTGACAGCTATTCTTAAGGAAAATATGCTCATAATAGCTGTATTTGCCGTTTTCGCTTACAACAACGCCCGTTTTGCCTTCCTGGTAAGAAACACCGGTAAGAATTATATTTTGAGCACCCATTAATCTTAATTTGTTAAGTAGCTCGTCAATGTATGCTCGGTCGTATTCGGTTTTGTATTCTGCTCCGGTCAAAAAAGCCGCCTCGGTTATGTTTGGAACAATATAATCGGCATTAGAGCAAAGTCTTTGCATAGCGGCAACATAATCCATATCAAAGCCCGGATATAACGCGCCGTTATCCGCCATAGCAGGGTCAACAACCTTTACCGCACCGTCAGCTGAAACCTCATCGAAAATATCGATTATGTAATCTACCTGCTTTTCGCTACCGAGATAGCCGGTATAAATCGCATCAAACTTAATATTTTCACTAACCCAATGCTCCTTGATTTTGGGAATATCATCGCTTAAGTCTCTGAATGTGTATCCGCTGAAGCCGGCAGTATGAGTAGATAAAACTGCCGACGGCAAAATTGCCGTTTCAACTCCGCATGCAGATAAAATAGGAAGCGCAACGGTGAGCGAGCATTGGCCCACGCACGAAATATCCTGTATGGTTAAAATTCTCTTGTAATCCATAAAAACATCTCCCAGAAAAACCATAAAAATTCTTTGTAAGATATGATAGCACCGCGATAAATGTTTGTCAAGCGCTAATAAGCCAAAAATACCGACGAGCCGAAGGTGGAATTTCGTCTAAAATTCCATATTCGGGGTCATAGAATTTTCCTTTGAAATATAACGACCAATGCCAGCATTTAGGCGTTTCAAGGCTCAGTAGCGCAACACTCGGTAATTCCGAAATATGCTCAAAGGCTTTTCGTTCGGAATTATAAGGGATTTCCAATTCATCAAGAGCATTTTTCATCTGTAAAAGAGTTGTCTCGCGTTGTGTTCCCACAAGGCTGAAAATTTCCTCAACCGATTTTCCCGATAGCATAGCGAGCACCGCCTGCCCGCAGGCAAGCGGATTGGTTTCAAATATATGCTTAATTTCTAAAGCAAGTGCCATAAATATCACCGAGTGTTTTATACCATAATTTTATTTTCTTGTCAAACTATTTAACAAGTGTTCCCCCGTCTGATTTTAATAAAATCATTATATCCTCGGTCTCAAGCGTTTTTAGGTTTACATAAAACAAGATTTCCCTGCCTTCTTCGGTATCACACAAGAACTCGTAGCACCTAACCTCCCCGCCCGAATCGGTTGGAATAAGCGCAATAGCAGTCTGCTTTAATGTCAGATTTTCACCTAAGGTTGCAAATGCCTCCTCGTCCGTGTGCTTCGGGGTTTCAAATGCCCTGTCGGTGTGATTTGTCAAATAACCGCTTGCCTCGTAAAACATTATTTCTCCCGTATCAAGTGCAACTCCTACTTTTATAAGGTCGGTATAACAAATCGTCTGTCCATCTAAATAGGCAAAATTTATAACGCAAATACCGCCGTCTGTGTAGTAGTAAGTGTTAATCATATTTTTAATTTGGATTAGGGACAAAAACTCCTTTGCCTTTGCTAACGCTTGATGATAGCTTAAATGACTGTCACCCACCTGCCTGTTTTTTCTCATATACACAAGGTATCCGCCCTGCTTGCTGATTGTTGCGGTTAGTGTATCGTTTTTAAAGCGATACGCCATAATTTTACCCGATTCTAAACCGTCATAACCAATGTTTTCAACCGAGAAAATTTCCTTTATCCTCAGTTGTGCTTCTTGCTTGTTAAGGGCTTGAGCATTAGAGGTCATAAGCGGTTGTTTATCAAGAATATGGTCGGAAAACGGTCCGTCATAAATAAGCTTTGGATAATCGCTTAAATCCTCCTCAAGCTGTGTAAGTGTTGTTGCAAGGCTTTCGTCGTCAATACTATCCGATAGACCTTCCTCTACCTCTTTAGACCAATATGAAGGGTTGTTAAAATTTATTTGGGTTTCTGAGACCGTGTCTGATATGAGTGTCGCAATTTCTCCGAGAGATTTGATTTCTTCAGATTGCTTTTTGGATATTTCCTTACCCTCGATTACATCCTTTGAAACCGATAGCGCGTAATTTCCAACCTGCGATAAAAAGCGGTAAATCGTGTTGAGCTCACCCTCACCTGAAGGCAGTTTTGAAAGCGCAGTTTTGGCAATTTCTGCCTCACCGTAAATTTCGGTCGTATAGGTGCTTAAAAGCCCTGCCGAATCCGTATGGGCAAACTTGTTCATAACCATTGCTATATTATTAAGCGATGCATTAAGCTCATTAAGCGCACCGCTGAACTCGTTTTCAATAACAAGAGCATACCTTTTAGATTTGTCAAGCTCTTTAAAATATAGACCTAAACAAAAAACTATTCCTGCCGAAAGAAAGGATATAATTCTGATTGTCGTTTTTTTCTTCATTTTGCTCACTCCTTAATTCCTATTTTTCCCTTTTGTGTTCTTTTTAAACAAAAATATTTTTAAGGTTGATTTTTTGTTATTAATATGATATATTATCTTTGTTAAAGGCCTTGACGGAGACAGTAGAGTTATCAAATGTTATCTAAAGCGAGTCAATGATGGTGTAAGATTGGCGGTAACGGTAGCTTGAATATCACTCCTGAGCTGCGGTGTGAACGAATAACTATTAACACTTGCCGGCAACTCAACCGTTATTTTGAGTGCGGATGTCAGTCCGTTCTAATAGGTGGTTTTTTGAGGCTTCTATCCTCGTCCTATTATGGACGGGGATTTTTTATTACTGCTTTGAAGGGAGCAAATTTATGTATAACAGCATAACGCCAAATGTTAATTTTGTTGAAGAGGAAAAGAAAATCAAAGAGTTTTGGGACTCGAAGGAAATTTTCTCAAAGAGTATTGCCTCGCGTGCAAAGGGCGAGCCTTATGTATTTTATGATGGCCCTCCTACCGCTAACGGAAAGCCACATATCGGTCATGTTCTAACCCGTGTTATCAAGGATATGATTCCGAGATACCGCACAATGAAGGGCTGTATGGTGCCTCGAAAGGCAGGCTGGGATACTCACGGCCTTCCCGTTGAGCTTGAGGTTGAAAAGCTTTTAGGTCTTGATGGCAAGGAGCAGATTGAGGAATACGGTCTTGAGCCTTTCATTGAGCATTGTAAGGAAAGTGTTTGGAAATATAAGGGAATGTGGGAGGACTTTTCAAAAACCGTTGGCTTTTGGGCTGATATGGATGACCCCTATGTAACCTATGATAACAATTTTATTGAGTCTGAGTGGTGGGCCTTAAAGCAAATTTTTGAAAAAGGCTTACTCTATAAGGGCTTTAAAATCGTTCCCTATTGTCCCCGTTGCGGAACGCCTCTCTCCTCTCACGAGGTTGCCCAAGGGTATAAAACCGTTAAGGAGCGCAGTGCGGTTGTTCGTTTTAAGGTTGTCGGTGAGGATGCTTATTTCCTTGCTTGGACCACTACTCCGTGGACTCTGCCCTCCAATGTTGCGCTCTGCGTTAATCCCGATGAAACCTATTGTAAGGTAAAGGCGGCTGATGGCTTCACCTATTATATGGCAGAAGCCCTGCTCGATAAGGTTATCGGTCCGCTTGCAACCGAAGAAAACGCGGCTTATGAAGTTCTTGAAAGCTATAAGGGAGCCGAGCTTGAATATAAGGAATATGAGCCGTTATTCGATTTTGTAAAGCCTGTTTGTGAAAAGCAGAACAAAAAAGCTCACTTTATCACCTGTGACGGCTATGTAACTATGTCTGACGGAACAGGTATCGTTCATATCGCGCCTGCATTTGGTGAAGACGATTCAAAGGTTGGCAGAAAATATGACCTTCCTTTCGTTCAGTTTGTTAACAGCAAGGGTGAGCTCACTGAGGAAACAAACTATGCAGGCAAATTCGTAAAGGATGCCGACCCGCTTGTTTTGGTTGACCTTGATAAAATGGGGCTTTTGTTTGATGCTCCTAAATTTGAGCACGATTATCCTCATTGCTGGCGCTGTGATACTCCGCTTATCTATTACGCCCGCGAATCTTGGTTTATCAAAATGACCGATGTTAAGGATGACCTTATACGCAATAACAACACTATAAATTGGATTCCCGAAAGCATTGGCAAGGGCCGCTTCGGCGACTGGCTTAATAATGTTCAGGATTGGGGCATTTCAAGAAATAGATATTGGGGAACCCCGCTTAATATTTGGCAGTGCGATTGCGGACATCTACATTCAATCGGCAGTATTGAAGAATTAAAGCAAATGTCCGATAATTGCCCCGATGAAATTGAACTGCATCGCCCTCATATTGATGCTGTTACTATCAAGTGTGCTCATTGCGGCAAGCAAATGCATCGTGTCCCCGAGGTAATTGATTGCTGGTTTGATTCGGGCTCAATGCCTTTTGCACAGCATCATTATCCCTTTGAAAACAAGGAGCTGTTTGAAGCCCAATTCCCTGCTGACTTTATTTCAGAAGCCGTTGACCAAACGAGAGGCTGGTTCTATTCGCTGCTTGCGATTTCAACCCTCGTATTTAATAAGGCTCCTTATAAAAATGTTATCGTTTTAGGCCATGTTCAAGATGAAAACGGTCAAAAAATGTCTAAATCAAAGGGCAATGCCGTAGACCCGTTCGATGCTCTTGAAAACTATGGTGCTGATGCTATTCGTTGGTATTTTTATACCAACTCTGCTCCTTGGTTACCAAACCGTTTCCACGGCAAAGCTGTAGTTGAAGGTCAGCGCAAGTTTATGGGAACGCTTTGGAACACCTATGCCTTTTATGTTCTCTATGCCAATATTGATAAATTCAATCCATTAGAGCATACATTAAAGTCCGAATGTCTGACCGTTATGGATAAATGGCTTTTATCAAAGCTTAACTCTATGGTTAAAGAGGTCGACGAAAACCTCGCAAACTATAGAATACCCGAGGCCGCGCGCGCACTGCAGGATTTCGTCGATGAATTAAGCAATTGGTATGTTCGCAGAGGCCGTGAGAGATATTGGGTTCAGGGTATGACCGATGATAAAGAAACCGCTTATATGGTTTTATATGAAGCGTTGGTAACTACCGCAAAGGCTGCGGCACCTATGATTCCGTTCCTTAGTGAGAATATCTATCAAAACCTTGTGGTTAATGTTGATAAGTCCGCGCCCGAAAGTATCCATCTTTGTGATTTCCCAAATGTTAATGAGGAATTAATCAACAAAGAACTCGAAGAAAAGATGGAAAGCGTTTTAGAGATTGTTGTTCTCGGTCGTTCGGCTAGAAACGGCTCGGCAATTAAAAACCGTCAGCCTCTTAATACTATGTTCGTTAAGTGCGATTTGGGACTTGAGGACTTCTATACCGATATTATCAAAGAGGAACTCAATATTAAGAATGTCAGCTTCACAGATGAGGTAGATAATTTCGTTTCCTATCTGTTTAAACCACAGCTAAAAACGGTTGGTCCGAAATATGGTAAACAGCTTGGTGAAATCCGCACCGCTCTTTCTAATCTCGATGGCAATGCGGCTAAGCGCGAGCTCGACCAAAACGGAATGCTCGTTTTATCCTTGCCCTCAGGTGAGGTTCAGCTTTCAGCCGATGACCTTCTCATCGAAGCCACTCAAAAGGAAGGCTTCTATACTGTAAATGACCACGGTATAACGGTGGCTCTCGATACTAATTTGACCGAGGAATTAATTGAAGAAGGCTTTATTCGTGAGATTGTAAGTAAAATTCAAACAATGCGCAAGGAAGCAGATTTCAATGTTATCGACCATATCAAAGTTACCTTGTCGGGCAGTGATAAAGCAATAAAAATTGCGCTTGATAACGCTTCAGAAATCGCTTTGGATACGCTTTCAGATGCAATTGTTGCAGAAAATCCAACCGGCTTTGTAAAGCAATGGGATATTAACGGCGAAGCACTCGAAATCGGCGTTGAGAAAATTTAATCAAGGTGAAAATAAGCAATCGGCGGAGAGAATCTGCCGATTGCTTTTATATTTATATATAAAACTTGTATTTTTGATAAAATATGGTATAATTATTTTAATTGATTAAATTTACCTTGTCAGAAAGGACAATGTTTATATGGATACCTCAAAGGCTTTAGAAAGGGTGCGCATTTGGCTCGTTAATGCGAGAAGCAAAGTTACATTAGCGATTAAAAAGCTATTCTTTGTTATAATCCCCGCATTCATCAAGGAAAATTTTGAAATTGAGCAGTCGAAGCGCTCTAAAAGAGTTGGCTTTGCCGTTTCGCTAGTTTTAATGTTTATAGCCATTTTAGACCATAAGCAATTTGTCAGTTTGAATTTTTCAGCAAAATGGCTGCTCTTGGCTTTTTGCCTTGTTTTCCCCTTTGCAATCGGCTTCATTATTGCCTATAGGATAACCATTAAACACGATTTGTTAAATAAAATTTGGCATTTTCTTTTATTCCTCTTAATGCCAATTGTAACTATGTCCTTTACCGAGTGTTTAAATAATGTATTTATTTATGATATGACCTACCTCGGCTTTTTCGGAAACTATGTAACAATTGCTTTGCTGTATTTTTTAGTTTTCGCGTTGAGCGGTAGCTTTAGACTGCCCATTTTGATTATAAACCCAATTTTATTCGGTCTCGCTGTAGCTCACAATTTTATTTCAGAATTTAGGGGAACCCCCTTTATTCCAATGGATTTTTTGAGCATAACTACCGCTGCAGGCGTTGCAAACACCTATGAATATCGACTAAAGCACACCGTATTAATCGCCGCATTAATTTTTATTTTCAGCATTGTTCTTGCGCTTAGAACCCGAACTCCTAAATTCAAAAACATCGAGAAGCTTTTTTCAAGGGTGTTTTTAGGCGTTTTTTCATCGATGATTATATTAATTTTTTATTTCACAAATATCTTGACCAATCTCGGTGTTAAGCCGGACTTTTGGAATCAGGCAAGAGGCTATAAAAACTACGGCTTTGTTTATAATTTCTTGTGCAACACCAAATATCTCTATATGTCCACACCCGAGGGATACAACCCTGATGAAATCGGCGAAATTCTTTCGGAAACGGTTGATGAAGAGAATAACAATCAAGAAAGCACTCCCCCTGTCAATAAAGATGCACCAAATATTATCTGCATTATGAATGAATCACTCGCAGATTTAAAGGTGCTCGGCGATTTCACAACCAATGAGGACTATATGCCCTTTATGCATAGCCTTACCGAAAACACCGTAAAGGGCAATCTTTTCGTTCCCGTTATCGGCGCAGGCACCTCAAATACCGAATTTGAATTTTTAACAGGTCATACCACTGCATTTCTCCCATCGGGCAGTAATGCCTATATGCTCTATATTAAAAATCCGATTGCTTCTATTGTTTCAACCCTTGACGGTCAAGGCTATCACGCCTACACTATGCACCCGTATTACTCAAGCGGTTGGAATAGAGTTGAGGTATATAATCACTTGGGCTTTGATAATTTCGTAAGCCTCGAAAATCTTATTGATGTCTCTATAATGACGGAATATGTCGCAAACGGCAGTAATGCCGATTATCTGCAAGCCCTTGTAGAGCAATATTATCCAGATAGAGAAAATATGTTTATCCGCCAGTATATAAGCGATGAATATAATTATGATGTTTTAATAAAGGATTTTGAGAAAAGAGATAAGGATATTCCCTACTTTGCCTTTAATGTTACAATGCAAAATCACGGTGGATATACTGTAAGCGCCTCAAATTTTGATGAGTGTATTTCTATCACCTCAACCGATGTTTATTATAATAAGGCAACTAAGTATCTTTCCTTAGTCAAGGCAAGTGATGATGCTTTCAAGGGTTTAATTGAATATTTCAAAAAGGTTGATGAGCCCACCGTTATTTGTATGTTCGGCGACCATCAGCCAACAATTGAGCCTGAATTTATAGCCTCCTTGCTTGGCGTTAAGGATTTATCAAATCTCACCGTTGAGCAGGAACAGCAGCGTCATATGACTCCGTTTTTCATTTGGGCAAACTATGATATTGAGGAGCAATATATTGAGCGACTAAGCTCTAACTACCTTTCAAGCTATGTTTTAGATATTGCTAATGTTAATCTCACAGAATACAATAAGTATTTGTTAAAAATAGCAAAAACCTTGCCCGTAATAGATACTGTTGGTTACATTGATAATGAGGGAAATCATTTTAAATGGAGCGATAAAAGCGATTACACAACTATGCTTAACGAGTATGAAAAAATCCAATATAACAATATTTTTGAAACTAAAAATAAGGATAACAATATCTTCTATTTAGAGGGCTATGATATTGATGAATTTGTAGGCTTGGAGGAAAGTGATGAGGAATAGCACTCTTTGCCATATAGAAAAAGACGGCAAATATCTGATGCTTCACCGAATTAAAAAGGAAAACGACCTAAACCACGATAAATGGGTGGGAATTGGCGGCAAATTCGAGGATAAGGAAAGCCCCGAACAATGTAATCTCCGCGAGGTTTTCGAGGAAACCGGCCTCACGCTTTTAAACAGTCGGCTTAGAGGCATTGTAACCTTTGTTTCAGATGTTTGGGAAACCGAATATATGCATATTTTCACAAGTGATAGATTCATCGGAGAAATAAAAGAATGTGACGAAGGTGTCCTCGAATGGATCGATAAAAAAGAGCTATTAAAGCTACCGCTTTGGAAGGGCGATGAGATTTTCCTAAAGCTGATTGAAAATCCTTCCACACCTTTTTTCTCCCTTCGGCTTGAATATAAGGGTGAAGAATTAGTAAGCGCAATTCTCGATAATAAAGAACTAATAATTTAGGAGTTTTTATGAATATTTGTATCTACGGTGCCGCCTCAAACGAAATTGATAATAGTTACATTTGGGCAGGTGAAGCACTCGGAAAAATTATGGCAGAAAATAATCACACCCTGATTTTCGGCGGCGGCGCCAACGGTATGATGGGAGCAGTTGCCAGAGGTATGAGCGAAAAAAATGGTGAGATAATAGGTATTTCCCCCTCTTTTTTCAATGTTGACGGCGTTTTGTTTGATAAATGCACCGAAATGATTTATACCGAAACTATGAGCAGCAGAAAGGCATTACTCGAAGAAAAAGCCGATGCTTTTATTGTAACGCCGGGCGGTATTGGAACCTTTGATGAATTTTTTGAAACGATAACACTCTTGCAATTAAAGGTCCACAGCAAGCCAATCGCACTATACAATATCAACGGATATTTTAACCCGATGATAGATATGCTAGGGGCGGCGGTCACGCAAAAATTTATGCCAAAAGAAAATCTCGATTTGTTTTTTGTTTCCGATAACCCCGATGAACTTTTAGAATATTTAAGTAATAAATTAAGCCTTAAGGTATAACCTTAAGGCTTAATTTTTACTCACACATTTTTATGAACTCATTTTCATCTATTACTGTTACGCCGAGGGCGTTTGCTTTATCAAGCTTACTGCCTGCTTCCTCGCCTGCTAAAACATAGTCTGTTTTTTTAGATACCGAGGAAGAAACCTTACCGCCCAATTCTTCAATGATTTTTGCAGCTTGCGGACGGGTATAGCTTGGGAGCGTTCCCGTTAGAACAAAGGTTAAACCGCTGAATTTACCGTTATTATTTTTGCGGTTAGATTTTGTATTAACCCCAAGCTCTTTTAGACGCTCAATTAAAATTTTAGTGCTTTCAAGCGAGAAAAAATCAAAAGCGGAGCTTGCCGAAACCTCACCGAAGCCATCTATTGCCTCAAGCTCTTCCTTACTTGCAGACATAAGCGCATCTATATCATCGAAATTCGCGCACAAGAGCTTTGCCGCACCCGTTCCGATATGGCGGATACCAAGTGCCGTTATCAGCCTATAAAGCTCATTAGACTTTGATTTTTCGATTGCCGCGAACAAATTAGAGGTGGATTTTTCGCCAATTCTCTCGAGACTTTTCACGCTATCAAAATCAAGGGTATATAAATCGACAATGTTGCTTATAAGCCCTGCATCTAAAAGCTGCTCTAATACTGCGGGGCCGAGGCCCTCAATATCCATAGCATCGCGAGAGGTAAAATGAATCAAATGCCTCAGTAGCTGCGCGGGGCAATCGGCATTAGTGCAGCGGATTACCGCTTCGCCCTCCTCGCGCGTAACGGGTGAATTACAAGACGGACAATATCTCGGCATTTCAAAAACCGATGAGGTTACCGAATGGCTTTTAACTGACAAAACCTCGGGTATAATCTCCCCTGCTTTTCTTACAACAATTGTATCTCCGATACCGATTTGCTTTTCTTTAATGAAATCCTCATTATGAAGCACGGCTCGGCTTACGGTTGTTCCCGCAAGCTGAATGGGGTCAAAAACGGCGGTAGGAGTGAGCGCACCCGTTCTGCCGACATTTATTTCAATTTTACGAAGCACCGTTTCTTTTTCCTCAGGCGGATACTTAAAGGCAACCGCCCACTTTGGATATTTAGAGGTGCTTCCAAGCTCATCACGGTAAGAAAGATTATCAGCTTTAATAACGGCGCCATCAATATCAAATTCAAGCTCGCCCCGAGTGAGCCCTATTCGCTCGACCTCGCCGATAGCCTCATCAATTGTTCGACAGAGCTTATAAGACGGCAAAACGCTAAAGCCGAGGCTTTTTAGAAAATCAAGCGATTCGATATGAGAGGATAATTCCCTATCACTGATTTTTTGAATGTTAAATATGAAAATATCAAGGCCGCGGCTTGCCGTAACTGCCGAATTCTTTTGCCTAAGCGAGCCAGCAGCGGCGTTTCTCGGATTTTTGGCTACCTTTTCACCCATAAGCTCCTGACGCTCCACAAGCCTCAAAAAAGAGCTTTTAGGCATATATACCTCGCCTCTGACCTCTAAATCACCTTTAAAGGCGATTTTTTGGGGAATTGAGGCTATTGTTAAAATATTTGCGGTTACATCCTCACCCGTTACACCATCACCCCTGGTGGAGCCACGGACAAGCTCTCCGTTTTGATATTCAAGCGACACCGAAAGCCCATCAATTTTAGGCTCAACCGAAAAAGCAGTTTTGCCGATATCTATTTTACTGCCGAAATCACGCAGTTCATCAATACTGAAAACATCTTGAAGGCTTTCCATTTTAACGGTATGCTCAACCGGAGAAAAAAGGCTTTGCGCCGCGCCGCCAACCATTTGAGTAGGCGAATGGGCGGTTATAAGCTCGGGAAACTCTTTCTCGAGCGACTTTAATTCACGCATCAAGGCATCATACTCAAAGTCTTCTATCTCGGGCGCATCCTGATTATAATAAAGCTCATTATGATGACGAATCTGCTTAATAAGCTCCTTTGCTCGAAGCTTAGCCTCATTAAACTGCATAACTTCCTCCTACTAATTTAATTCCGCGTAATTGAAAATTTCATCAGCAATATCTCCGCCGGGATATTCATCAACATTTGTGAAGTTATCGGGAACATAACCCGAAATGACGGTTTGAGCGGCAATTGCCGAGGTTGAAATATTAAAGCCCTGCGTAAAACCCATCATTAAAACGCTTGCGGTAACATCAATATTTATAAGTATTTGATGCAAAACGCTGTTTATCCCCGAGGATTCAAAACGGCTTTCAAAATCGACTACCGCCGTTTCGGTAAGCTGCATTTTGAATTTTATTTTAGGGCCGAAGCCTGTTGTATACTCGCTGCCGATTAGCGTTCCTATAGGGATATTTAGCTCATATGTATCCTCATCGGAAATATTCTCGGACATCTCTATTGAAACCAGGCTCTTTAACAAATTAATCTTATTGATATCTATTTCAATGCCGGTAATGTTATTTTGACTATCACGCGATATTACGGCAATATCGGAATATGTAATATCATTATCATTCAAAATATTTATAATCGCCCTATTCGCGGCATTTAAAATGATTGTTTCTGCCCTGCTTTTTGCAAAAACAAAAACCAAAGGCTTAACGCTATAAATCAAAGCGAACAGACACAAGCACAAAACCGCCGCCATTATCAACCATCTGCCCAAAACAAAGCCGCAGTTATTAAATCGCTTTTTTATAAAATCACACCCTTCCATAATACATTTTACGGAAAGATTGAAATTACGTGAAATTAGCAAGAATATTATAACACAAATGCTTATTTTTTTCAATAAATCAAAACAAAAAAAGCGCCCCTTGGGCGCTTTAATTGCAAAACTTATTCAGCTTCAGCAGAATTCGCTTCTTCCTTCATCTTTGCAAAGCATTCGCTGCAATATACAGGACGATCATCACGCGGAACGAAGGGAACATTAGCAACACCGCCGCATGCAGCACAAACAGCTTCGTGCATCTCACGAGGAGCTCTGCCTGCATTTTTGCGCTTATCGCGGCAAGGTTTACAACGCTGCGGTTCATTCTCGAAGCCCTTTGACTCATAGAATTCCTGCTCTCTTGCAGTGAATACGAACTCCGCACCGCAATCCTTGCAAACTAATGTTTTGTCTTCAAACATCTCTCTTTTACCTCTCTTGATTGGTTTTTCGCCCCGGACGGAGTTGCACCGCCATCTTTGGTTTCAACGCTCTGCTTTTAAGCTACTTGGGCATATATAAAGGCTTTCACCTTTTAAGCTTATTTCTAATTCTTTTTAGAGCATTATCAACCGACTTTTCGGTTATAGAAAGCCCACTGGCAATTTCTAAATAGCTTTTTCCCGCCAAAAATTCAGATAAAACATTATATTCGAGCCTTGAAAGCTTATTCTTGAATTCATTATCAAGCGATAAGACAGCTTCGCGCTCAATATAAATGCTTTCCGGATTTTGATTATCCGAAATTTCAATATCTTCAATAGGAGATATTAAACCAACAGGAATACGCCTAACTGCATTAGCCGAGCGAACCTGACCAATCATAGCACGCCTTATACACAACTGCACAAAACTTTTAAAGCTCGACTTTTTACTATTATAGGCCTTAACGGCCGAAAAGAGCGCCAAGACGCCCTCCTGCACCGCATCCTCAAAAGTCGGATCGT
>JAZNOY010000028.1:0-2337 GCA_045589375.1 Acutalibacteraceae bacterium
CCTCGCTTTTTATTATAGCTTTCTGAAGTTTTTAACTCTATGGAAGGTAGAATAGTTTGAATCGTGGAAGCCGTGAGCGTTGTTATAGGCGGTGCGGCAAAGATATATAATATCGTCGCCCTCAATCTCAAAATCAACATACTGAAAGCCCACCTTCTCCATATCCTCATCGCGTTTATCAATGAGGTCGCAAACAAGCTCCCAATTTTCCATATCGGCAGAGCTCATAAGTGATAGGAGATTTCTTCTTCTGATTCGCGCCTCGCAGTCGATTCTCGTCACTACCGAATAATATCTTTTAGAAATCTCGTCATACTTAATCATAAATTTAGAGTAGTTGCAGGGCATCTTTATCGAATGGGAATAGATAAGCGGCGCGTCATAGTCCTTATCGTTGACCTCATACGCCAAAACGAGTCCGTATTTCGGAACGGCGTCCTCTATATTATAGCGCATAACATCGTAAAGCTTACCGTTTGGCGCAATGCAGAGCGTTCCCTCTATTGTGCCGTTGGCGTGACCGTCAACCGTGCCCTTCCAAGCGGGGTTGTATTTCAAAGGCTCGGAAAAGCTCCAATTTTCAGGCACAAGAGGGTCGTCGTTAATATCACAGGACATAACCATCGAAGCGTGGCAATAATCGCCGTTGCCCCAAGAGCCCCAATCCAAAGCAGTCCAAATTCTGCCCTTATAGATAATCATGTTTTGAGGGTTTTTGTGAACGCCGTCGTTGCCGTTCTTGCCGTTTGAGCCGCGAAGCAGTGAAACGGGTGCAGAAAAGGTCTTGCCGCCATCGGTGGATTTTCCTATAAGCAAATCGCCGTATTCGGTGGAGCAGGAAAGCATATAAAGCGCGCCGCCTAAAACAAACAGCTTGCCCCAAAAGCACGGCATAAGCTCGCTTACATAGTGCCAACTCTCACCGTTATCGTCCGAACGAAAAATAAGCGAGAGGTTTTGCGGGTGGCCGCCGGCATGAACATCCATTGAAGCGAGCAAAAAACCATCGGGGTGCCGTAGGAGCGAGGGCGAGCAAAGATATCTGCCCGAAAAGGAATATGCCTTATCATCGGGATGCAGATAATTAACAACCGTTCCAACCGTTTCGCCTGTGCGAGCAAGTCGGACAAGGCTCTTTTTATCCCCAGCCTCAACATAAAAAGCGTAATCGGTTTGGGTTTTGAGTGCTTTGATATCACATTCGGTTTTATGGGTTTTTTCATAAAGCGACCATTCCTCGCTATCTACAGGCTTATAAAACACCGAATATTCCTCATCACCTATCGATAGCCATTCAAAATGAATGGCCGCTTCGCTCGGCGCAATGCGGCAAATATAAATATCGCCCACATTTCGCAACAACGGTTTATAAGGAGCATAGCTCCAAAAATTATAACCCTTCATAACTTTTCCTCCAATTTTTCCTGAAGTGTATCTGTAAAAAATTTCATTTGCTTTATGGCTTCGCGCTCGTATTGCCCGAGCTCCTCGCTTTTTCGGTTGCGGGCTATGTTTTCGGTTTTTATTCCGCAAAGTGTCATATTATATTTGGCGGTGAGCGGATAGGGAAGCGCGTTTTCGGTAAAGCCAAAGGTGCCTATAACCGATTGAACAAGGTCTGCTTGCTCGCTTTTATAATTTTTAGAAAGCCATGCATAAAGCCTTGGATGGAAATTGCACATAATGCCGCAGTATCCCTCTGCACCCAAGCGCATACTCGAAAGCAGGGTTTGGCAGTTCGCGTTATAAAGCCTGAATTCGCTTGCCTTTAATTGCTCTGCCCTTTGGGCAATCGTTTTTATATCACAGCAGGTATCTTTCATATAATAAAACCGACCTGTAGACAAACACCAATCCAATATTTTAGGTGTTACCAGCCGCTTATAAGGGTGGGGACATTCATAAAGCCCGAGCTTTGCATCGGCGGGAAGCCGAGAAAGCAGTTTTTTGGCATTGGCAATAAAAACATCGTCACCTTGGTTGTTTATATCAAGACGATTGGTTATTAAAATAAGCGCATCTGTGCCCGAACGGTATATCTCATTAAGCTCTCTTGCTTGGTCCTCAATATTATCGGAAATATGGCCCGAGGATAAGACCAAAAAGTTTTTATCAAGCTCCTTTGCCCGCTTATAAACCCTGCGATTAAGTTTTATGCGCTCTTCTAAAGAAAGATTAAAAATCTCACTTGATTGGCAAACCGCAAAAATCCCGTCAAGCCCGTTTTTATAATACCAATCGACATATTTTTCGGCAGCTTCGTAGTCAATACTGCCGTCACTCTTATAAGGCGTTATCATTGTGGTTATCATTTGCATGGCTTTTCCCCCTTCTTTT
>JAZNOY010000029.1:0-45809 GCA_045589375.1 Acutalibacteraceae bacterium
CAATATACGCCTGCAGTATAACCATCAACGGTGCAGCTTGCGCCCTGCTCAGCATAAGGTGTGGTATCTACGTGAACATTCGGGTCAATGACTCCGTAGGTGTCGCCGCAGATTTCGCATACTGCCGCTTCGCAGCAGGTGCTTTTGCCGCCATCGTGGTCGCCTGTTGCGGGAATAATTGTATCAGCCTTTGAAAGCTCAATTTCACAAGCCTCATCGGCATAATATTTTTCACAATCCAAGCAATACCAATATTCTATATTACCGTCGTATTTGCAGTCATTCTCAGTGGCGGAGAAAAATGTTTTACTCTTATGCTCTTTTGATGGGACAACCGTATCGGCAAGTTCTATTTCTACCGTTGCATCCTCATCGTTAAAGCATTTTAGACATCTTTCGCAACGCCAATACTCAATATTCCCAGTCTCACCGCAGGTAGAATCATTTGCTTTTATTTTCGTTGTTGAATGGTCGTTGTTAGCCGTGCCTAAATCATAGAAAAAAGCATCATCCCCGATTTCACCGCACTCACAGCTATAATAATAAGCGACATCGGTAATGCAATTTGCTTCTGATTTTAATGTGTCATTAGACTTGATTTTTTTGTCAAAGCAATGGTTAACTCCGGTAGTAACAGTAATGCTCTGCGGAGCTTCACCCTCAATATATTCCCAATCCAAATAAATGCAAGGAACTACTTTTATTTCATATTCCGTGTTACAGCAAAGCTTATTTATCGTATAGGTTGTTTCGGCAACAATGTCCGCCACCGTAAAGCCTACATCAGATGTTTTTTTGTAATATATTCGATATTTATCAGCGCCCTTAATTGAATCCCAAGTTAAAACAGCATTTGTTTCGTTTTCTAATCTTACACGCAAATTTTCAGGGTTATCAAGCTTTGGTGAGGTAAAGCAGGCTGTATACTGCGGCTCGCTTATTATCTTTTCAACGCCACTATCATCATACGCCACAACCTTAAAATCGTATTTTTTATCATACTCCAAATCGTCGAGCTTATATGTAGTCACATTATCGCTCAAAAGCAAATTCCAACTTTCATTTGAAGCAAGCTTATATGAAAGCTCGTAGCCGGTTGCGCCGAGAACACTCGACCACTCAAGCGTTATTCCGTTAACCCTATGAAGTGATGCGAAAAAATCCTCAGGGGTATCAATAACACGAACGCCATATGCTTGATAATTGCAGCCGTTAGTATTGGCGTAAGTGATTGCCGAAATGTTGTTTGTGTCTATCTGTAAGGTTAGAGTGTCAAGTGACGGAAAAACACCATTGCCTATTACAATTAAGCTTTTGGGGATTGTTACAGTAGAAAGATTGATACAGTTTAAAAAAGCATAATTTCCTACTGACTCAACGCCATCGGCAAACTCAACCGTGGTTAAGCTCATGCAGGAAGAAAAGGCATATGCACCGACCTGCTTTACGCTTGACGGAATTACCACTCCCGTTAAAGAAAAGCAATTTAGAAAGGCATTATTTTCAATCTTGGTTACAGGATAGCCACCCAGTGTTGAAGGAACAGTGATGTTACCGCTAACTGAAGAATCACAATCTGTGATGATTGCCTCATTATCTAAAACATCATAGGTATACACACCATTTGTTGCGGCACTGACATACATACCGCCAAAAGCAATTGGAGCAGCCGCCATTAAAATTACAACACAAAGCAACGCCGATAAAATTCTTTTCATCGTTAAACCCCACAATTTTCATAATAGTTATAATAATTATACAACAAATTTATATTAATTACAATGATTTTTTAAAAAATAGAGTTATTAAGAGGGCTTATATTTAAAAAGCGTTGATATTAGGGATAAAACGCCCAATACCAACGCCAAAAAAACTTATATATTTTTATGCCTTGTTTACAGAACC
Organism: Acutalibacteraceae bacterium; assembly: GCA_045589375.1. GTDB lineage: Bacteria > Bacillota > Clostridia > Oscillospirales > Acutalibacteraceae > UBA737. The sequence goes on from JAZNOY010000029.1 coordinate 1,906, forward strand.
AAAGAGCTCCATTTTTTCCTTAACGGTCGCCTTAATGGCCTCAACACCGGGTGCTAAAAGCTTTCTTGGGTCAAAGCCCTTACCCTGAAGGTCTTTTCCTGCCTCAATATATTCCCTTGTTGCCGCAGCAAAGCTTAACTGGCACTCAGTATTAACATTGATTTTTGAAACGCCTAAAGAAATTGCTTTTTTAATCATATCCTCGGGGATACCTGTTCCACCGTGAAGAACGAGGGGCATATCGCCTGTGAGCTTTTGAATGTCATCAAGAGTATCGAAGCTGAGGCCTGCCCAATTTTCAGGATACTTACCGTGGATATTGCCGATACCTGCTGCAAGCATTGTAACGCCTAAATCAGCAATCATTTTGCATTCCTCGGGGTCAGCAACCTCGCCGCTACCTACAACGCCATCTTCCTCGCCGCCGATAGCGCCAACCTCAGCCTCAAGTGAAAGACCAAGATTATCACAAATCGCAACAAGCTCCTTAGTTTTAGCAATATTTTCCTCAATCGGATAGTGAGAGCCATCAAACATAACCGAAGAAAATCCTGCCTCTATGCACTGCTTTGCGCCCTCATAAGAGCCATGGTCGAGATGGAGAGCAACCGGAACGGTGATACCGAGCTCATTAATCATTGCTTTAACCATATTGGCAACGGTTGTATAACCGCACATATATTTACCTGCGCCCTCTGAAACGCCGAGAATTACAGGTGAATTCAATTCCTGAGCGGTTAAAAGGATTGCCTTGGTCCACTCAAGGTTATTGATATTAAATTGACCTACGGCATATTTGCCTGCCTTTGCTTTTGTAAGCATTTCTTTTGCGGAAACTAACATTAAAAAAACTCCTTTATATTGTTAAAAATTTACCAATATATTGTATAACAAATACTATGTAAAATCAAGCGTTATTTCTTAATTTTCTTAACTTTTACGCACGGGTCAGGATTTATCACCTCGGGAGGACTTTCAAGCAGCTCAGGATTACGCAAATATTGGCGCAATCTTCTAAAAGCAATTGCAAAATAACTGCCGGAAGCAATACGCTCATCCATAACTACACCCAAGGGAATGGATTTTACAAATTCGATTTCCTTACCCTTACGCTTGGGAACCTCACGGGTATTACCCATAGTAATACCGAGGCTGGTTGTTCCAAACTCATAAATATGATGATATATATGGTTTGTTCTAATAGAAGCAAGGTTTGAAATGAGCAAGCTATTATGGAAGGGAGAAACATCAATTATTTTTTTAGGCAACAGGCCATACCTATCCAAAAGCTTAAAAATTCCAACGCCGACAGGCAGTATTCCCGGAAGGCTTAACAGGAATTTTATCATCTTCTCGGTGCCGTTATTATCAGGCTGGTCACGATTTTCTTCAACATACTTATTTATGATATCGTTTACCTCGAAAACGGTATTATCCAAATCAAAATACATTTTAGACATTGTTCCGTGGCCGGTATCACCCGCCTTTAAAACAACCATAGCAACAGAAAGCTCATTCCTTGCATAAATCTTACGATTAACAATAAAACGGTTAAGCTCGGGATATTCTGCAACCACCCGCACATAAGCCGCTAAGATAACTGCCATATGACTGAGCGTTATCCCCTCGTTACGCTTTTTATTAAGATATTCGTGAATCGGCTCAACCGGAATATCAATAGTTATTGCGTTCATTGCATCAGTTCGCTTATTCATTATATAAGCCGCAACTGTATACATTGGGTCTGCATTTCTGAGTTTTTTACCATCGGCTCTCATAAAATCCCCTCTTTCATACCAACATATCTTACCACATTTATTAGAAAAATTCAATATTTTTTAACAAATTGTTAATAAAATTCACTATACCTTTTCAGAAAGCCTGAAATTTCTTCAGAAACCCTTTTATTATCAACAAGAAAGCTTAGCCCGTGATCTGCATTATCAACTATGCAAAGCCTTTTTTCACCCGAAGCGGCTTCAAAAGAGCTTACGCTCATTTCAAAGGGCACAAAGCTATCCTCCCGACCGTGAATAAACAAGATAGGAAGCTTATTGTTTTTTAGAATTTCCTCGGTAGAGGTTTTATAAATACTAAAGTCTCCGAAAAATCGGCACATTAAATCTAAAATCGGTATAATAACGCGGCCTTTGATTTTAAATTGTTGCTTCGAAACCTTTGCAATAATTTCCTTTGGGGAATTAAAGCCGCAATCCGCTATTATTCCCTTAACATTACTTGGAAAGCTATATTTTGCGGCAAATAGCACGGTTGATGCACCCATAGATAGACCGCTCAAAAATATTTCATTTTGAGGATCTTTTGCCAACAAATATTTAACCCAGCTAACAATATCTCGGCTTTCCTTAACGCCAAAGGTAATAAGCTTACCCTCGCTTTCTCCGTGACTTCTTTGGTCGATAACCAAAACATTAAGTTCTAATTTTAAATAAAATTCCAAAGCACAGGAAAAATCTCGCCTTGCGGTTGAACGGTAGCCGTGCGCTAAAATTATTGTGGATTTTGAATTGTTATCATAAAGCCTCGCAGAAAGCTTAAGCCCATCAAAGCTTTTTATGCAAACCCTTTTATGCTCGGCCGTATCAAAAACCTTAACACCTCGCGAAATCTGCTGCGAATAAGGCTCTAAATAAGCATTTAAATTATACTCAAAAGCCGAGAGGTTCTCCTGCCTTCTTACAAATACAAAGCAAAACAGCAAAACAAAAGCTAGCACTAAAAATGCTATTACCGACACTATTATAAAAAATGTAACCAACTCAATCACCTACACCTTTTTAGATATTATATCATAAAACCAAATCTCCGCGGCGCTCCACCGCCGTGGGTTTAAAGTAATTATATCACATTTAATGCAAAATGCTCTAAAAATTTTTTCTGCCTTGACAGTCTAGTGATACTATGATAAAATTTATTATATAAAATAATGACATAGGGGGTAAAAAATATGCAAGAATATATTTCTCTTTCCCCCGAAAGCACCGAAAAAATCGCCGAGGATTTTGCCCTCACGCTTCAAGGCGGCGAGGTTATTGCCTTTTGCGGTGAGCTCGGTATGGGTAAAACCTGCTTTGTTCGCGGTCTTGCTAAGGGCTTAGGATACCAAGGAGAGGTTAACTCTCCTACTTTTGCTATTATTAACGAATACCTTGGCGGTAGACTCGATTTATTTCATTTTGATATGTATAGAATTGCCGGTTGGAATGATTTGTATTCCACCGGTTATTTTGAATGTATAGAACGCGGAGGAGTTACTGCGGTTGAATGGAGCGAAAACATTGAAGCCGCTTTACCTGACGATGTTATACGCATAACTATAAAGCGTGTTTCGGACGACGAACGAAGCATCATAATTACAAGGGGTGAAATTATTTGAAGTTACTGAGCATTGAGTGTTCTGCTTCCCCCGCTTCTGCCGCTATAATCGATGACGGCAAGGTAATTGCAAGCAGTTTTATCAACACTCGACTTACCCATTCGCAAACACTTATGCCTATGGTTAAGGATATATTATCTGCCTCGATGACCTCTTTTGAGGATATTGAAGGTATAGCCGTTGCCTCGGGCCCCGGCTCTTTTACGGGAATACGAATAGGTATCAGCGCCGTAAAAGGTCTTGCTGCACCAAAAAATCTCCCCTGTGTTGCGGTTTCAACGCTACGAGCTATGGCCGAGATGTTTCGCGGTAAAGATTGCTATGTTTGCGCCGTTATGGATGCACGCTGCAACCAAGTATATAATGCTATTTTTGAAATAGGCGGTGATAAAATCACCCGCGTTTGCGAGGACCGCGCACTTATGTGTGACGAGCTTGCAAAGGAAGTGACATTACTTTATAAATCAAAGCAAAAAGAAATAATAATCTGCGGTGACGGTGCAGATTTGTTCTATGAATATGTATCTGAATTTAAGGGTATTGTGCTTGCAAATCCCATTTTGAAATATCAAAATGCGGCGGCTGTAGGTCTTTGCGCTGAAAAGGATTTTTTGAGAGATAAAATAATTTCGGCTTCTGAGCTCTTACCGACCTATCTAAGATTGCCTCAAGCCGAGCGAGAATTAAAAGCTAAAAAGGAGAAAGATGATGAAAATTGCAGTAGGTTGTGACCACGGCGGTCTTGAACATAAGAATGCCATAGTTGAGCATTTAAGAGCCTGCGGTCACGAAGTATTCGATTGCGGCATTTATGAAAACAAATCGGTGGATTATCCCGATATTGCACTTTTAGTAACCGATAAAATCAAGAATGGCGAAGCCACACTCGGAATATTGGTTTGCGGAACGGGTATTGGTATGTCCCTTGCGGCAAACAAGGTTAAGGGTATTCGTGCCGCCGTATGCAGCGAGCATTTTTCCGCCAAATACACCCGACTGCACAACAATTCAAATATCCTCTGTCTCGGCGGCAGAGTTATTGGTATCGGCACCGCAATAGAGCTGGTCGATTTATTTGTGAACACCGAGTTCGAGGGTGACCGTCACCAAAGAAGGATAGACAAAATAACAGAAATTGAAAATAATCAGGGGGCAAATTAATATGAAAAACAATGTATTCATTATGGACCATCCGTTAATTCAACACAAGCTCACTATTCTTCGCGATGAAAACACCGGCTCAAAGCAATTTCGCGAGTTGATAAGCGAAATCGCGATGCTTATGTGTTATGAATCCACACGTGACCTTCCTCTTACGGAGGTTGACACCAAGACACCGATGATGATGGCAAAAACCAAGGTTTTAGCCGGCAGAAAAATGGCAATCGTTCCTATTCTCCGCGCAGGTCTTGGTATGGTTGACGGCATTTTAAGTCTTATCCCTGCCGCAAGAGTAGGTCATATCGGTATGTATCGCGACCCTAAAACTCACAAGCCTGTTGACTATTACTGCAAGCTTCCCTCTGACTTAGAGGACCGCGACGTTTTCCTTTTAGACCCAATGCTTGCAACCGGCGGAAGTGCAATTGACGCCGTTACGAGAATTAAGGAATTTAACCCCAAGAGAATCAAATTTTTATGTATAATTGCCGCTCCTGAGGGACTTGAGGCCTTTACAAAGGCTCACCCCGATGTGCCTGTTTACTGCGCAGGACTTGACGACTGCTTAAACGAAAACTGCTATATCCTCCCCGGTCTTGGTGATGCGGGTGACAGAATTTTCGGCACAAAATAATTCAATGAAAGAGACACACCTGTGAAGACAAAGATAATTTATGCAAGTAGCCGCGCCGTGCTTGACAGCGATGTTGTAACCGGTGGCGGAACAGATGATACTGCTGCAATACAATCAATATTAGATGAGGCAGACCAAAACACCGGTATTCATCTTATTATGGATGGAGCCGCGTTAATCAGCCGCATTTATATTCATTCAAACACCACTATCGAGTGCCTTAACAAAGACTGTGGGTTTTTCCAAATTGACCACACCGACTCCCCTATGGTCTCTAATGATAACGAAGCATCCTATAATAGAATTTCAAAGAATATTACATTAATCGGCGGCACATATAATCAAAATTGCTTAAACCAAGCTCACGACACTTTTAAACCTTCACCTTTTGAACGTTTTATAAGCAAAAGCCCTGAGGACGAACCGCTGTTTAATTTGTGCATTGAGTTTTTCGGAATTGAAAATCTTTTGGTGCGCGATATAACAGTGAAGGCCTTCAGAACCTTTGCGTTCACTGTGGGTAATTTTAAAAATGTTACCATAGAAAATGTTTGGTTTGATTTAACCCACCATATGAACGGCAATCAGGATGGCTTTCATTTTTGGGGACCCGGTCAATTTTTAACGGTAAGAAACAGCGGTGGTCAGGTTAGTGACGACATAATGAATATAGGTCCTGATGAATGTGATAAAATTTCATCTATAACAGATGTGTTAGTTGATGGATTGTTTCTTGATGATGCAGAACAGGCTGTTAGGCTTTTAAGTTGCGGAGAAGGCCGATTGGATAGGGTTACCATTCGTAATGTAACCGGTCGCTACAGAAGTTACGGTTTTTATATTGACCCTTGGTTTCCCGAAGGCAAAATGGGCAATTTCGGCAATATTTTAATTGAAAATGTTGACCTAAAGGAAGAAAAAAACACTTTCACCTATCATCCGCCGGTATTAGTTTCGGTTGGCGGTAATGTTGAATGCCTCACCCTTAAAAATTTCCGTCATCATAATGCCTACGATTCAAGGACCTTATTCGAATTTGGTTTGCCGTTTTATACAACCCATCCTAACACCATTGATGAAATGGATATTCTTCCGCAAGAAATGGAAAACATTATTATAGACGGCCTCACCATAATCGAGAAGGATGGCGAACCCGAAGATACCGATTACATTTGTATATATGACAAAATTGAAAATATGATTTTAAAGAATTTTTATATTCTTAAGGACCAAAAGGAAAACGGAACGCTCATTAAATTCGGTAAAAAGGGAAAAATCAAACGCCTAATCACATCGGAAATACATACAACAGGACTAAAAACTATATATAGCGATCCCGATAAAATTGAACAAAAATAAATCAAAACACCCCGTTTGAGTAGTTTAAACGGGGTGTTTTTATAGTATATTCAAAAAATTATCTTATCAGATCTATCGCTTCACTCAATCTTTTTACACCAATAAGCTTAATACCGCTTGGGATGTTCGTAACCTGCTTCAAAGAGCTCTTAGGAAGAATACACTCGGTAAAGCCGAGCCTTACCGCCTCGGTCACCCTTGCTTGCGCACGCGAAATACTACGAATTTCTCCGGATAAGCCAACCTCGCCAAAGGCAATCATTTTGTCATTTAAGGGGACATCGCGCAGTCCCGATACGAGTGACATACATACCGCCAAATCGGCTGCAGGCTCATCAAGCTTAATACCACCGACAACATTCAAATATGTATCAAGATTTGAAAAATACAAGCCGTGTCTTTTCTCCAAAATTGCAAGCAACATATTTAAACGATTATAATCAAAGCCTGTTGACATTCTTCGCGGATTGCCAAATCCCGTTGTTGTAACAAGTGCTTGAACCTCGGCTAAAATAGGTCTGGTGCCCTCAATAACGCAGGTTATACAACCTCCCGAAATATTATTAAGTCTGCCCGAGAGCATCATAGCAGAAGGATTTTCTACAACACTTAAACCGCTATCCCCCATTTCAAACACACCGATTTCATTCGTTGAGCCAAAACGATTTTTTATAGCTCTAAGTATTCTATACGATTGATTTTTTTCGCCCTCAAAATACAGCACTGTATCAACGATATGCTCAAGAACCTTAGGGCCTGCAATTTCGCCGCCCTTATTAACATGGCCTACTAAGAATATCGGAATATCAAGCGATTTACCAACGCGCAGCAGCATATTGGTCGATTCGCGCACCTGAACAACGCTTCCTGCCGAGGATGAAAGCTGGTCTAATTGCATTGTTTGAATTGAATCAATCATAACTATATCAGGCTTATTACTCATAATATATTCGCAAACGGCTTGGGTATCGGTTTCGGTGATTACGGTTACTGAATCACCCGAAACGCCAAGGCGCTTTGCACGCAATTTTATCTGAACTGCTGATTCCTCGCCCGAAACATAAAGTATATTAAGCCTTTGATTAAAGCTCTCGCAAATTTGGAGTAAAATAGTAGACTTACCGATGCCCGGGTCACCGCTTAATAGCACGACCGAGCCCTTAACAATTCCTCCGCCGAGAACACGGTCGAGCTCCGAAATCCCCGTTATATAGCGAGGCTCATCGGTTGTATTTATTTGCGAAAGAACAATGCTACCCGATATTTTTTTGCTCGCCGTAAATTCTTTGACAGCGCCGCTTTTTTGAACTGCAATTTCCTCGTTGAGTGTATTCCAAGAGTTACAGGCAGGACACTGCCCCATCCATTTAACGCTTTCATATCCACACTCACTGCAAATATAGACCGTTTTTGTTTTCGCTGCCATAATCTTCTCCTTCAAAATATTTTAAAATTCCCATTGCTATCGAAAAAGCCATTTGAGATTGATATTCATCTGTTTTTAACCTTTGAAGCTCTGCTGTGTTACTCAAAAAGCCGCACTCAACCAGCACGGCGGGCACCCTAGCATTTTTTAGCAAAAAGGTGCTACTATAGCCCTGTTTTACAACGCGATTGTTTTGGGGCTGTAATGAGCTGACAATTGATGACTGAATATTCTCACCGAGTATCTTTGCGGCGGGAAAGTTAGGGGTATAAAAAACTTGAGCTCCGCTTGCCGCCGAGGTTGTGAACTTATTTAAATGAATACTGACGAAAACTGCATCGGGATTATGCTCCATTATAAAAAGGCGGTTTGTTAAATCACTTTTCTTCCTGGCGGCAATAGATGCTTCTTGATTATCCTCCGTGCCGACATCCGCCTCACGCGTTAGAATAACCTCACATCCGAAAAAGCGCAAAAATTCCCGCATTTTACGCACAATCTGCAAATTAATATTCTTTTCAACCGTTCCATCTGACGCTACAGCGCCGCCATCAAACCCGCCGTGGCCTGCATCGAGGATAATTTTATTCACAGAGGAATACTTAGCATCTGTTTTTGCGATATTTCCGCTTAGAAAGCCAACGGAAGCGACAGCACACACGACCAAAACTATTAAAATTCTTGGTAGAAACACTTTAAATAAAGACACAGCACACCTCCGTATAGCCTTAAATTATATGTTAAAACTAAAGGAAGTATTACCCGTTTACCTTTTCAATTATAGCATAAAGCCTATCTATTTAAAAGAAATATTTTTCAATAAAAACAAAAAGCACCCGAAAGGGCGTTGGTATTAGGGATTAATTGGTTTTTCGGATAAATTTACACGCTTACTTGCTTTAAAGCAAAGCAAGACACAAAGTATTGCTTAACTTTTGCATCTCCGTAATCGAAGTAAATTTATTCCTACAAAACTGCTCTGCACCTAAAAAAGATAAATTTTTAGTGAAATAAAAGGCGAAAAGCCGCGGTAACGCTGACGCGTGCCGCGGCTTTTTAACACATTAGTTCGCAAAAATTTGCTTTTTTAGGCATTTTATCCCTAATACCAACGCCCTAAGGTGCTTTTCATTACTTTATAATGTGGCAGCCATAACCGCCTTGATTGTATGCATTCTATTTTCGGCTTCCTCAAACACTATCGACTGCTCACTTTCGAACACCTCGTCGGTAACCTCCAAAGCTTGAAGGCCGAACTGTTCTCCGATTTCCTTACCGAGAGTGGTTTTTAAATCGTGGAAGGCCGGCAGGCAATGCATAAACACGGTTGTTTCCTTACCTGTTTTCTGCATTAAATCAGAATTTATCTGATAAGGCAAAAGCTCCTCAATACGCTCTTTCCAAACCTCTTTTGGCTCACCCATAGAAACCCAAACATCTGTATAAATAACATCGGCATCCTTAACCGCCTTACTTATATCGGTTTCAAAGGACAGCTTTGCCCCCGATTTTTGAGCCTCAAGCACGCATATATCTCTAAGCTCTTTAGCGGGAAAATACTTTTCGGGGCAACAAGCCGTGAAATTGAGCCCCAATTTAGCGCAACCAACCATAAGTGAATTACCCATATTATAACGAGCATCACCTACATACACGAAATTTACACCCTTAAGCTTGCCGAACTGCTCACGAATTGTCAGCATATCTGCAAGTATTTGGGTTGGATGAAATTCATTGGTAAGACCATTATAAACAGGAACAGAGGAATATTTTGCGAGCTCCTCAACCTTTAGTTGCTCAAAGCCACGATATTCTATAGCATCATAGATGCCCGAAAGCACCCTTGCGGTATCGGCAATACTTTCTTTATTGCCGATTTGCGAGCCACTCGGGTCTAAATAGGTGACACCCATTCCCAAATCATAAGCGGCAACCTCAAAGCTACAACGGGTTCTGGTGCTTGTTTTTTCAAAAATAAGGGCTATATTTTTACCCTCACAATATTTATGGGGTGTGCCCGATTTTTTAAGTGCCTTAAGCTCGGCAGCCAGGTCAATTAACGATAATATTTCATCGGCTTCAAAATCGAGAAGTTTTAGAAAATCTTTACCCTTTAAACTCATACAACACCTCATAAAACCTTTGATAAGAAGCTCTTAAGGCGCTCACTCTTAGGGGTATCAAAAACCTCGCTCGGAGTGCCCTGCTCCATAATAATGCCCTCATCCATAAAGAGCACTCTATTCGAAACCTCGCGTGCAAAGCCCATTTCGTGAGTTACTACCACCATAGTCATTCCGCTTTGGGCGAGTTCCTTCATAACATCCAAAACCTCGCCGACCATTTCGGGGTCAAGCGCGCTTGTTGGCTCATCAAAGAGCATTACATCAGGCTCCATACAGAGCGCTCTGACAATCGCAACACGTTGTTTTTGACCGCCCGAGAGCTGTTCGGGATAGGAAGCGGCTCTATCATCAAGCCCAACCCTTGCAAGCAGGGTCATTGCTTTTTCGGTGGCTTCCTCTTTAGTGTATTTTTTGAGCATTACGGGCGCTGTTGTGAGATTTTCAAGCACGGTCATATGCGGAAAAAGATGGAATTGCTGAAAAACCATACCCATCTTTTGACGATGCAAATTCAAATCAACACCATCAGCAGTTAAATTTACACCGCTGAAAATTATTTCGCCGTCGCTTGGGATTTCAAGCAGGTTAAGGCAGCGAAGAAAGGTTGATTTTCCCGAGCCTGATGGGCCGATAACGCATACCACGTCACCCTTATTTATATCTACACTAACGCCCTTTAAAACTTCATTTTCTTCAAAGCTTTTATGCAGATTTTTTACGCTTATCACTCTTGTTCAACCTCTTTTCAAGACGACCTAAACTCTTTGTGAGTATTATAACTATAACTAAATATACTACCGCTACTATCATAAGCGGATTAAAGGAATCATAAGTGTTATTCCTTATAAGATTACCGGCTCTTGTTAAATCACGAACTGCAACATAGCCTGCAACGGCGGTTTCCTTAAGAAGCGCAATCATTTCATTACCGATAGCGGGCAGAATATTCTTTATTGCCTGCGGGAAAATAATTTTCTTCATTGTTTGAAGCTTTGAAAGCCCCAAGCTTCTTCCCGCTTCCATTTGACCCGCATCAACGGCATTAATTCCACTTCTGATAAGCTCTGCCATATAAGCCGCAGAATTTATACCGAATGTAATTATTCCGACAACTATTCCCTCTGATGACTGCAAAATCAAATAGTAGAAGATTAGAAGCAGAACAACTACAGGTATTCCTCTGATGGTTGTTACATAAAAATCGCAGATTTTACCTGCGATTTTCAGCTTTTTTGAATCTTCGGAAAAATATTTAATTATGGCAATTACGGCACCCAAAGCAACACCTATAACTAACGCACCGAGGGTTATTATTATGGTATTAACAAGGCCCTCTATCAACCACATGTAACGGTCTTGCTCAATGAAGGTGCTATATAATTGCGCTCCCCAATTTTCAAAAAAATTAATTATTTGTGACATTTCTTAGTTTCCTTAATTATTTTTCAGGAGCTACATACGGAACATCATATTTATCGAAAATACCCTTGATTGTTCCATCGGCAACCCATCCATCAATCATCTCATCTATAGCTGCTACCAAGGTATCGCTACCCTTTGCAAATGCAAAGCCGTAGGGCTCGCTTGTCATAGCCTCATCAAGAACAACAGTAGCACCATTGGTCTTAGCAGAAAGGTCTAAAGCAACCTCGTTATCAACTACCCAAGCATCAACCTTGCCTGAAGTAAGTGCATTACAAGCATCGTTATTTGCCTGGAAAGCAGAAACCTGATAGCCGTTTTCCATACAATATTCCTCAGCGGTTGTTGCGGTTTGAACGGAAATCTTCTTGCCCTCTAAGTCAGCCTTTGTTTTGATTTGGCTATCCTTTAAAACAACAATAGCCTGAGAAGCCATAAAATAGGGCTTGGTGAAATCTGCATTCTTAAGACGTTTCGGAGTGATAGTAATTCCCGAAACACCAACATCGAATTTACCTGCCTGAATACCGGGCATTACTGATTCAAAGTCCATTTCCTCAATAACGAGCTCTACGCCCAACTCTTTGGCAATCATATCAAGAATTTCAATCTCAATACCTACTACCTTATCGTTTTCAAGATACTCAAAGGGAGGAAAGTCGGGACTGGTTGCTATTGTGAGCTTACCTGCAGCCTTAATATCATCAAGGCTTTTACCCTTGCTACCGCAAGCTGAAAGTGCCAAGCACAAGCAAAGTGCTAAAACGATTGCTACAATTTTCTTAAAATTTTTCATAATAATTACTCCTTAATTTCTTTTAAAAATTTTATTTGCGCTTCGATTGAAGCTATATTAGTGCCGCCCGCAGAAATTCTGCTTTCAACACAATATTTTAAATCAATAAATTTATACACATCTGTATCGAAATTTGCATCAAAGCCTTTATATTCTTCAATACTAATTTCCTCTAACACCTTATTATTTGAAATACAGTATGCAACAATTTGACCGACGGTTTTATAAGCGCTTCTAAAGGGTATTCCCTTTTTTGCAAGATAATCAGCAAGGTCGGTAGCGTTTATAAATCCTTTTTGAGCCGCACTGAGCATATTTTGAGGTAATGCCTTAACGGTTTTAAGCATTGGTGCGAACACATCGAGACACTGCTTAACCGTATCAACGGCATCAAAAATTGCCTCTTTTTCCTCCTGCATATCCTTATTATATGCAAGCGGCAAGCCCTTTAGGGTGGTCAAGAGCGCCATTAGGTCGCCATATACCCTACCCGTTTTTCCGCGAACAAGCTCGGCTATATCGGGATTTTTCTTTTGAGGCATAATGCTTGAGCCGGTTGTATACGAATCATCAAGCTCTATAAACTTAAATTCCCAGCTTGACCAAAGGATAATCTCCTCCGAAAAGCGCGAAAGATGCATCATAAGCGTTGCAAAGGCAGAGAGCAATTCGACACAGAAATCTCTATCCGAAACACCGTCTATACTATTAAGTGTTATGCCGTCAAAGCCTAACTTCTCGGCGACAAGCTCACGGTTTGTATTATATGTTGTTCCTGCAAGAGCACACGAGCCTAAGGGTGAAACATTCATTCTTCGGACAGCATCGCCTATTCTCGAAATATCCCTCGAAAGCATCATACCATACGCTAAAAGGTGGTGCGCAAAGCTTATAGGTTGAGCACGCTGAAGGTGGGTATAGCCCGGCATTATGCTCTGCTTATTCTGCTCGGCTTGATAAACGACCGCATCAATAAGATTTTTTATACCCTCAATAATCTCATTTGCTTCCTTACGAAGATACAATCTTATATCCAAAGCCACCTGGTCGTTACGGCTTCGCGCGGTATGAAGCTTTTTGCCCACATCGCCTATTCGCTTTGTAAGCTCAGCCTCAACGAACATATGAATATCCTCAGCCGACATATCGATAAGCAAATCACCGCTTAAAATATCTTCAAGGATTTTTTGAAGCTCTGATATAATCGTATCCGCTTCATCGGCGGTAATTATATTTTGCGCCGAAAGCATAGCGGCGTGCGCCATAGAGCCCTTTATATCCTCCGAAAACATTCGTTTATCGAAATGAATGGAAGAATTGAAATCATCAGCCTTTCTATCAAGGGCTTTTTCAAATCTTCCAGCCCACATTTTATCCATTTTCGTTTTCCTTACTTTTTCTTATTTTTTGCGTTAACCTGCGCTTGAACGGAAATAGGAAGTCCCCAAAGGTTTATGAAGCCCTCGCTATCCTTTTGGTTATACACATTATCCTCGCCGAAGGTTGCGATTTCCTCGCTGTAAAGCGACCAATCACTCCAAGCGCCAGCTTTAATCATATTGCCCTTATAAAGCTTAACCTTTACCTTACCTGTTACATGCTCTTGGGTTTTAGTAACAAAGGCAGAAAGCGCTTCTCTAAGCGGGGTATACCACTGACCGTTATAAAGCAAATCGGCAAAGGTTATTGCGAGCTCTTGCTTCTTATGCATAGTCATTTTATCAAGACAAAGGGTTTCAAGATAATTATGCGCGAAATACAAAATATCGCCGCCGGGGGTTTCATATACGCCGCGGCATTTCATACCTACAAGTCTATTCTCAACTATATCAAGAAGGCCGATACCGTTAGCTCCGCCAATCTCGTTAAGCTTTAGGATAATTTCCTTAGCGGTCATTCTCTCGCCGTTAAGCGCTACGGGAACGCCTGCTTCAAACTCAAGCTCAACATAGGTTGGCTTATCGGGAGCCTTTATCGGAGAAACGCCCATCTCTAAGAAGCCTTCCTTATCATAAAGCGGCTCGTTGCCCGCGTCCTCAAGGTCAAGGCCTTCGTGGGACAAATGCCACAAATTCTTATCCTTTGAATAGTTGGTTTCACGATTAATCTTGAGCGGAACATTATGCGCCTCTGCGTATTCTATTTCTTCCTCTCTGGATTTAATATCCCACTCTCTCCAAGGAGCAATAATCTTCATATTAGGAGCAAATGCCTTAATGGCAAGCTCAAAACGAACCTGGTCATTACCCTTACCTGTGCAGCCGTGGCAGATAGCATCTGCACCCTCGGCAATTGCAATCTCGGCAAGGCGCTTACCTATAATCGGACGAGCGAGCGAGGTTCCGAGGAGATATTCCTCATATTTAGCACCTGCCTGAACGGTAGGAATAATCATATCATTAACGAATTCTTCGGTTAGGTTCTCAACATATAATTTTGAAGCACCCGTTTTAATTGCCTTTTCCTCGAGGCCTTCAAGCTCATCTGCTTGACCAACATTACCCGAAACTGCAATAATTTCAGGGTTATCATAATTTTCCTTAAGCCAAGGAATTATTATCGAGGTATCAAGGCCGCCCGAATACGCCAAAACTATTTTTTTGATTTTTTTCTCACTCATTTTCATATCTCCCTATCTAATATGCAAAAAATGCATAAAATTTATTGGCTATGCATAAATTATAGCACATTATGAATAACTATGCAAACATTTTTTTATTTTTTCTGTAACAAATTATCTATTCTACTCAACAATGTTTTTGTATATTTTGCCTAAAAAACGGCATTTCGCCGCAAAAAACAGGGCTTTCACCTATGTAAAGCCCTGTTTTCCGTTTTGCATAATTATGCTAAAATTCAAGATTGTATAATTTTTTGGCGTTTTCAGAGAATATTTTTTTATAATCATTATCTGAAAAACCGAGTGACAAAAGATATTCTATTTCCTTATCAGCGCGCCACATAGGATAATCTGTTCCAAACAGAACACGGTCTACCCCATATTTCAAAATAACCTCTCTCGCCTTTTCTTTCTCCATATAATGAAAGCTTGAGGAGCAATCAACATACAAATTGGGAAGTCCTGCCAAAGCATCGCACGCCGTATCCCAAATCGACCAGCCTCCCAAATGTGCGCCGACAATATTCAAGGAAGAATATATTTGAAGAATCGGGAGTAATCTATTGGGATTTGAACGGTCATACCTATTATCCCCCGTATGCATAAGTATGGGCAAGCCCCGTTCCTCGCACAGCTCATAGATTTTAAGGCACCTATAATCGTCTATCTTGAAATCCTGAATATCAGGGTGCAGTTTCACGCCTCTAAGGCCAAGAGAAATCAAATGTTCAATATCCCCTTTTAAATCTGCGGAATCGGGGTGCATTGTTCCAAGCCCTACAAGCTCACAATGCTCTGAAACCTCTCTTGCAATAAACTCGTTTATGCTATTAACCTGCTTAGGTGTGGTGGCAACCGACTGAACTATAAATTTATCAATCCCTGCCGTATGCTCTTTATTAAGCAGGTCCTCAACCGTGCCAATGCGCTCGGATTTAACATCATAAAATCTATCGGTGGCGCTAACGGCGGCAGTCACAATCTTTTCGGGATATATATGACAATGCGAATCAATAACAAAATATTTATCGTTAACCATATTAAAACCCCTATTTATCTATGCTTATACCCAATTTTTTTACTGCTTCCTCGCGCATCTTATACTTAAGTATCTTTCCTGCCGCATTCATCGGAAAAGCATCAACAAACTCGATATATCGAGGAACCTTATGTCTTGCCATATTTGCAGCGATATAATCCTTCATTTCGGCTTCGGTCATACTTTCGCCGTCCTTAAGAATAATCGATGCCATAATTTCCTCGCCGTATTGCTTATCGGGGACACCGATAACCTGAACATCGCGAACCTTAGGACAGGTATAAATAAACTCCTCGATTTCCTTCGGGTAGATATTTTCGCCGCCGCGGATAATCATATCCTTAAGCCTACCCGTGATGCGATAGTTTCCGTCATCATCGCGGCAAGCAAGGTCACCCGTATGAAGCCAACCATCCTTATCAATGGTTTCGGCAGTCGCCTTGGGCATTTTATAGTAGCCCTTCATAATATTATAGCCTCTGGCTACAAACTCACCATTAACACCATTCGGACAGTCAAGGCCTGTTTCGGGGTCAATTATTTTACATTCAACATTTGCGAATGCACTACCAACCGTTTCGGTTCTAACCTCGAGAGAATCGAAATAGCTACTCATAGTGCAACCCGGAGAAGCCTCGGTTTGACCATAAACCGAAACGATTTCCTTCATATTCATAACATCGGTTGCCTTTTTCATAAGCTCAGCCGGACAATTGGCTCCCGCCATTATTCCAACCCTAATATGAGAGAAATCGGTTTTCGCAAAATCCTCATGCTGCATCATAGCAATAAACATTGTGGGGACGCCGTTAAAGGTGGTTATGCGTTCTGCATTAACACAAGCAAGTGCCGATTTTGCCGAAAAATACGGCAACGGACACATAGTAGCACCATGAGTCATAGATGAGGTCATAGAAAGCACCATTCCAAAGCAATGGAACATAGGCACCTGAATCATCATTCGGTCTGCCGTAGAAAGCTCCATACGGTCACCGATATATTTGCCGTTATTAACGACATTATAGTGCGTGAGCATAACGCCCTTGGGGAAGCCTGTTGTTCCCGAGGTATACTGCATATTGCAAACATCGTCCTTATCAACCATACTTGCCATACGATACACTTCGCTTACGGGCACTTGGGAAGCGCGCTCAATTGCCTCCTCCCAAGTGATAGCACCGCTAATCTCATAACCGACAGTGATAACATTTCTTAAAAACGGAAGACGCTTTGCGTGAAGGCTCTCCCCTGCTTTTCTATCCTTAAGCTCGGGGCACAGCTCTGAAATAATATCGCCGTAGCGACAATCCCTTGCGCCCTCAGTCATAACAATAGTATGGGTATCAGACTGCCTCAAAAGATATTCTATTTCGTGAATTTTATAAGCGGTGTTTACAGTTACCAAAACCGCACCGATTTTAACCGTTGCCCAAAAGGCAATATACCACTGAGGAACATTGGTTGCCCAAACGGCAACATGGGTTCCCGCCTTTACGCCAAGTGCAATTAAAGAACGGGCAAAGGTATCAACATCATCACGGAACTCGCTATATGTGCGGGTATAATCAAGTGTTGTATATTTAAAGGCATACTGGTCGGGAAACTCCTCAACCATTTTATCGAGCACATCGCTGAAGGTTGCGTCGATAAGTCTATCCTTCTCCCATACATATCTACCAGTTCGTGCGCGATTATAATAAAGGCTTGCTTTATTTTTAGAGGTATCGCCGAACTGCTTCATATAGTTGACAAACTGAGATAAAACTATCTCCATATCATCAAGCTCACGGCACCACTCGGGGTCCCACTCTAAAGACACAAAGCCATCATAATTTACCGAGCGCAACGCTGCCATCATCTCATCAATGGGCATTTCGCCCTCACCCATAAGGCTAAACTCACCCAAATGGTTAGAGTCCTTAATATGAACATGGCTAACATAAGCACCCAAGTTTTTAATAGTGGTTTCCGCATCCTCGCCGGCTCCGAAATATGTCCAATACATATCCCAAAGTGCCGCAAGGTTATCGCAAGCAAAACGTTCAAGAAGGTCACGAAGGAGTGCCGTATTACTAAAAATACCCGATGATTCGACAACTAAGGTTACGTTCTTTTCTTCGGCGAATTTTAAAACCTCAGATATAACCGCAACGCTGTTTTCGATGAGCTTATCGGGATTTTCTTCGCCCTTTGCCCTTACTCTTACCGACGGTATTTTAAGTTTTTCGGCGATTTTGATACAATCTTTTATCTCCAAAACAGCGTCATTCTTATTTTCGATGTCCGAAATATCACAAACGGTATCAATACAAGGTATGCTCAAATTTTGCTCATAAAGATAGCGAACGGTGGCATGCGCCAAATGGCCGTAAAACGCACCGCTTTTTTCACTAAAAAGCTTATTATGAATATCGTGAAGCTCAATGCCGCCGAATTTTAAATCCTTTGCTATTGAGCAGTATTCATCAAAGGAGCAATCCCAACCCTTTGTTGAAAAAGATAATTTCATCGGTTGCCCTCCTCATAAACAATCTTATTAACAGCATTAATATAAGCCCTAATAGACGCGCCCATTATATCGGTTGAAATTCCGTTGCCCGAATAAAGCTTACCATTTGAGCGAAGCTTTACAACGGCACTTCCCATAGCCTCTTTACCCTCGGTAACGGACTGAATTTGGAAATCATCGAGCTCGTATCTATGACCGATAATCTGCTCTATTGCCAAAAATGATGCGTCCACAGGGCCATCACCGATACAGATTCCCTGCAAGGTTTCGCCATCCTTTTCGAGCGTTATCTGAGCTGAAGCCGATATAATATTGCCGTTATTAATAACATAGCTGATAAGCTTATAGGTAGGCGGAACCTGCAACGCCACACTTGCAACAATTGCTTCAAGCTCCTTTGCTCCTACATTTTTCTTTTTAGCAACACGCAAAAATTCCTCGTAAACCTTTACGGCATCCTCCTCGGTTAAATCGTAACCCAGCTTTTTAACGCCGCTAATAACCGTTTCCTTGGTATCGTTGATATCAAGGCTTATAGCGCCATTATCAACATCCTTAACAGTTACAACACTTCTCTCGTTTTGAGAGTTGCACATAATCCAATCTATCTGCTTTATTATGTTATTGAGCTTGGTATATTTAATTTCGGTTGAAAATCCTCCGCTTTCACCGCAATTGCGAATGATTTCTGCCATTGTTTGAAGGCTGACACCCTCGCCCGTGCTATCAGTAGTAACCGCATCGGCACCGTTTTCAACAGCAATTATAGCATTCGCAGCGGCAAGCCCATTACGGTTATCACAGCATACAGCAAGCGAAGCACCGCTATTTTCAACATAGGAATTCACCTTTGCAACAAACTCACCGAATTTATCGGGAAGCATTTCAGCCGCAGAGTCACACACGGTTATAATATCCGCACCTGCATCAGCCGCTGCAATAATTGCCTGCTTTAAAACATCCTCTTCTGCACGGGTTGCATCTAAAGCACAGAATTCTACCTCAACGCCCTTCGCCTTTGCCGCCAAAATAAGCGCTGTGGTCATTTCGAGCATTTTGGGGGCTTTGATATGACAGCTATATTCCATACCCACCGTTGAAACAGGCATTTCAATCCTAATGCTCGGTTTGTTTGCATTAGAAAGCGCTTCTGCTGCGGCATCAATATCATCAACACTAAGGCCTACTCCAACCGAAAGCACGCTGTTTTTAACAAGCGACGCAATAGTTTTAACCAGCAAGGTATCACTCTTTAGATTTGAAATAGCGGGTAGCTTGATGGTATCGATATTTAGTTTTTCAAGCTGTCTTGCAATTTCAATTTTTTCCTTAAAGGAAAGCGCCTTTGCGGCAGCAACAGTTGCATCTGATAATCTGATTTTTTTCATAAAAAACACTTCTTTCGGTAAAAAAATGAATAATAAAAAGTCCCTAAGGTCCATTAAAAGACCTCAGGGACGAATTAATAAAATCCGCGGTACCACCCGTGATTACTGCAAAGAAGCAGTCGCTTAACAAGGCTCAAGCAAGCCTTTGGTTTGATAACGGAACCTGCCGTAGCCTCTTACTATAACTTAGGAGGCTCTGCTCCGGAACGAGACTTTATTATTACATGCATATCGGCTCACAGCAACCCGACTCTCTTTAATGCACCCGAAATAACAAATAATTCCTTCAACGCATTTGAAATTTTTTGATATTATATCACGCTCGATTTGATTTGTCAACAAAAATTTTAAATTCTATGCAATCGGGTAAACCCAATCAAACTTATCCTCAATTTTACCCCACTGAATGCCTGTTAAAGTATCATAAAGGTGTTGAGTAATCTCGCCGATTTTGCACTCATTAATTGTATACTTTTTGCCCTCGTAGCAGAGCTCACCGATAGGAGAAACAACAGCTGCCGTTCCACAGCCCCAAGCCTCCTCAAGAGTGCCGTTTTCGAGTGCAGTCTTAAGCTCATCAACGCTCAAAAGGCGTTCACTCACCTTATAGCCCTCACTCTTAAGCAATTCAATACAAGATTTTCTCGTAATTCCCGGCAATATAGAGCCTGCGAGCATAGGAGTTACAATCTCACCGTTAATTTTAAACATAACATTCATAGCGCCTACCTCTTCGATATACTTTCTATGAACGCCATCAAGCCACAAAACCTGCGAATAACCCTGCTTTTCTGCACGGTCACCTGCACGATTGCTTGCGGCATAGTTTCCGCCGCACTTAGCCTCGCCTGTTCCGCCGCGAACTGCACGAACATCCTCGGTTTCAATCATAATCTTAACGGGGTTTATGCCTTCCTTATAATAGCTTCCAACAGGAGAGGTTATTATCATAAAGGTTGCATTTTTAACCGAATGAACACCCAAGGACTCATCATTTCCAAACATAAAGGGGCGAATATACAAGGATGTGCCTTCAGCTGCAGGAACCCACTCCTTCTCAAACTCGACAAACTTTGTTAATACTTCGAGTGCAATATCCTCGGGAATTTCGGGCAGACACATACGAACTGCCGAACGATTCATTCTGCGAATATTCTCAATTGGCCTAAAAAGCTGAACATCTCCGTTTGCTTTACGGTATGCTTTTAATCCCTCAAATATTTCAGAGCCGTAATGCAAAACGGTTGAAGCCGGATGAATTTCAAGCTTGCCGAAAGGAACTATACGAGCATTATGCCAACCCTCATCGGCATTATAATCCATTATAAACATATGGTCGGTAAAATATTTACCGAAGCCTAAAACACTGCTATCGGGTTTAATAGCGGGTGCAGTTGTTTTTGTAATAGAAATTTCCATTTTAAAAATCTCCTTTAATAATCTCTGCCTATACGCATAGCATTAAGGTTAATTTCAAGCATATCGCTATGCTTTGCCGATATTACCTTTTTAAGGCCGTCAATAACGCCTTGCTCATTATCAAAGCCCTTGGTTTCTGCCAAAACCTTACCCATAATAATCATATTAGCAAGCTTTGGTGTATTATTTTCCGAAGCAAGACGGGTTGCAGGAATATAAAACGCCTTAACATCGCTACGCTTAACCTTACGCTCAATGAGCGAGGAATCAACGAATATCATACCGCCGGGGGCTACTGTTTCTTCATATTTATCAAGTGAGGGCAGGTTCATAGCGATTAAGACATCAGGCTTTGAAACAATAGGAGAGCCTACGGGAGAATCGCTTATAATAACGCTACAGCTTGCCGTGCCGCCACGCATTTCGGGACCATAGGAAGGAAGCCAGCTTACATTTGCGCCATCGGTTAAGCCCTTATACGCAAGCACCTTGCCCGAAAACAAGATACCCTGACCGCCAAAGCCTGCGAACAAATACTGTGTTGTGCTCATTATTCTGCCTCCTTATTAGCCGACCTATCCTTATATACGCCTAAGGGGTAGTAAGGAATCATTTTTTCATCAATCCACTCAAGAGCAGCCTTTGGAGTCATACCCCAGTTGGTCGGACAGCTTGAAACAACCTCAACAAGAGAGAAGCCCTTGCCGTTTACCTGATTTTCAAACGCCTTTTTGATTGCCTTTTTTGCATTTTTAACATTCTTAACATTGTTAACAGCAACGCGCTCTAAATACTCGGGACCATCAAGCTGTGAAAGCATTTCACAAACCTTAATCGGAAAACCGCAGGCATTAACATCTCTACCGTAGGGTGAGGTTTGAGTAACCTGACCGGGAAGCGATGTGGGTGCCATTTGACCGCCTGTCATACCGTAAATCGCGTTATTTATAAAGATAATGGTTATATTTTCGTTTCTTGCCGCAGAATGAACTGTTTCAGCCATACCGATAGAAGCAAGGTCGCCATCGCCCTGATATGTAAACACGATGTTTTCGGGGTCGGAGCGCTTAACGCCCGTTGCAACAGCGGGTGCTCTACCGTGCGCTGCTTCAATCATATCGCAATTGAAGTAATCATACGCCATAACCGAGCAACCAACAGGCGCAATACCTATTGTTCTACCCTCTATTCCAAGCTCATCAATAACCTCTGCTACCAAGCGGTGAACTATACCATGGGTGCAACCGGGGCAATAATGAAGCGGAACATCTGCAAGTGCATTTGGTTTATCAAATACTACCATTACTTGTCACCTCCGTTATTAGCCGCAATAATCGACTCTAAAACATGCTCGGGAGTGGGTATCATACCGCCCGTTCTATTACACAGGGTAACGGGTGCCTTATCGCCCACAGCGAGCTTAACATCTTCAATCATTTGTCCCATAGATAGTTCTACAGAAACGAATGCTTTAACCTTTTCGGCGGCGGCTGCAAACTGCTTTTCGGGGAATGGCCAAAGGGTAATAGGTCTTATCATACCAACCTTTATTCCCTGCTTTCTTGCCTCATTTATTGCATTTTTAGCAACTCTTGCCGCAATTCCGAATGCCGCAACACAAATTTCGGCATCCTCCATCATATATTCTTCATATAAAACTTCATTTTTCTTAATACTGTTATAGCGCTCATAACGCTCGAAATTGGTGTGCTCAAGCTCCTCGGGCTTTAAGAAAAGTGAATTAATTATATTATGCTTACGCTCAAGCTTGGTGCCTGTTACTGCCCAAGACTTTTCACAAGGTGTTGAAACCTCAAAATCAAGGCAAACGGGCTCCATCATTTGTCCCATAGTGCCATCAGCCAAAATCATAGAGGTCATACGGTATTTATCGGCGAGTTCAAAGCCCTTAACGGTCAGCTCTGCCATTTCCTGAACCGAAGCGGGAGCCAAAACTATCATATGGAAATCTCCGTGAGCTCCGCCCTTGGTAGCCTGAAAATAATCCGACTGTGACGGCTGAATACCGCCAAGACCGGGGCCGCCGCGCTGAACATTAACAACAAGCGCCGGCAAATCTGCACCTGCAAGATATGAAAGTCCCTCACCCTTAAGTGAAATTCCGGGGCTTGAAGACGAGGTCATAACCCTTTTACCTGTTGCCGCAACACCATATACCATATTAATAGCGGCAATCTCACTCTCTGCTTGTAAAAAGGTGCCGCCGATTTTAGGCATTCTTTTTGCCATATACGCCGCAACCTCGGTTTGAGGGGTTATAGGATAACCAAAATAATGCCTACAGCCTGCAATAATAGCAGCTTCGGCAATAGCCTCATTACCCTTCATTAAAACCTTTTCTGCCATTTTCTTCCTCACCTTTCTACCTTGATAATACAATCGGGACACATAGTTGCACAAAAGGCACAGCCTATGCAATCATCGGGATTTACCGCCTCAACGGGATGATGTCCCTTTTGGTTAATCTTATCGGTTGCGAGTGCGAGAACGCCCTTTGGGCAGGCATCAACGCATAAACCGCAACCCTTGCACTTGTCAGTTTTAAAAGTTAAAACAGCCATATCACATACTCCTTAAAGTTTCTTTTGCATCCGAAGTGGATACAAAAATTTGATTTTATCTTTTAGCGGACCGAACAGAGATTGTTCAACCGTAGTAAGTATAATTGGCAAGCCCGTTTTGCTTGACAACTCGTTTGCCTTTTGAGCCGAGTTCAATATATCCTCCATAGTGGTTTCAAGGCCTAAATTTGAATTGTTTATAATAGCTGTAAATTTAAGTCCCGAAGCGGCCTCAATCTCACGCATAACCTCGATTGCAGAATCCAAGTCGCGCGTGAGCGGTCTAAAGAAATTCACTACATAAAGCATTGAAAAATTATTCTCATCGCGTATCATAGGGGAAATTCTGCCAAGCGCCAAGGCTCCGCGCTCGTCTCCGCCCACATCAAGAATACTATATAGCTCCTTATCATCGGTTACACTATATATCTCTTGAGGCAGTGCGGGGATATCGACATTTGAATTGGCATATTCCGAGCAGATAAGCTTTATGCCGAATTTGTTTAACTCTTCCTCGCTATCCTTACTGCGAAAATAAGGATTTACAATATCAATATCGGCAAGAGCAACCTTATTATAAAGCTTTTTTAAATCTTTTGCAAGATTAACTGCAATATTTGTTTTGCCGCTTCCATAATGCCCTGATATAATGGTTATTCGTTTAAATTCCATATATTCCCCTTATAGCTTACTGCGCTGAATCTTGCCGCTTATTGTTTTGGGCAGTTCATCGCGGAAGACAACTATTCTCGGATACTTATAGGGCGCAGTGTGCTGTTTAACATACTCTTGAATTTCACGCTTTAGCTCATCGGTGGCCTCGGTGCCCTTAACGAGCACGATGCTTGCTTTTACAACCTGACCGCGAACCTCATCCGGTGCCGCTGAAACTCCGCATTCAAGAACGAACGGTAATTCCATAATAACGCTTTCAATTTCAAACGGTCCTATACGGTAGCCCGACGACTTAATAACATCATCGACTCTTCCGATATACCAATAAAATCCATCTTCATCGCGCCAAGCTGTATCACCTGTATGGTAATAGCCATCGAACCAAACCTCATCGGTTTTCTCTTTATCGTTATAATAGCCTGTAAAGAGTCCGCAAGGTGCGCCATCGGCAACCCTTATAACGATTTCACCGGGCTCACCTATCGGAACCTCATTACCGTCAGCATCTAAAAGCTTAACATCATAAATGGGGGCAGGCTTACCCATTGAGCCGAGCTTATGGGGTGCGCCTGTAAGATTGCCGATAACCATAGTGGTTTCGGATTGGCCAAAGCCCTCGAGTATTTGAAGCCCTGTCGCTTTTTCAAACTGGCGATAAATTTCGGGATTAAGCGCCTCACCCGCCGTAGTCATATGCTTAATTGAGGACAAATCATATTTTGAAATATCCTCTTTCACCATCATACGAAGCATAGTTGGGGGCGCACAAAATGTAGTTATATTATACTTTTTAAACATCGGCAATATATCTGCCGCATTAAAGCGCTCAAAATCATAAACAAAGGTTGCCGCCTCGCAAAGCCACTGGCCATAGAATTTGCCCCACATAGACTTTGCCCAGCCCGTATCGGAAATGGTAAAGTGCAGACCATCGGGGTCAACATTATGCCAATATTTAGCGGTATGGAAATGACCTAAGGCATACTTATAATTATGAACTGCGATTTTGGGATAACCGGTTGTTCCCGAGGTGAAGAACATAAGCATTGTATCGTCTCCGCCCGGTGAATCGGGGGTGCGCTCAAAATGGGTGCTGAACAAGCTGCACTCATCATCAAAGCTACGCCAGCCCTCTCGAGCGGCGCCCACAACAATTTTATTTTTAAGCTGAGGGCATTTCTTTGCGGCTATATCAACCTGATTTGCGGCATCGCCGAAAGCGGTGCAGATGATAGTATTAACGCCCGCGGAATTAAAGCGGTATTCAAAATCGTGGTCGAGCAACTGATTCATTGCAGGAATCGCAATTGCGCCTATACGATTAAGACCTAAAACCGCATACCAAAATTGATAGTGACGGCTTAAAACAAGCATAACGCGGTCGCCCTTTTTAATACCCAAGGACTTGAAATAATTAGCTGCCTTGCAGGAGTTTTTCTTAACATCCGAAAAGCTGATACGAGTTTCGGTTTTATCCTTGTCTATATGAAGCATCGCGAGCTTATCGGGAGATTTTTTGGCTATCTCATCTATAATATCAAAGGCGAAATTGAAGTTTTCTGTATTTTTAAATTTAATCGAGATAGGAGTTCCGTTTTCATCCTCAACCCTATCAATAAATTTTTTATATACGCGTTCCTCGCGGTCGCGGTCACGAGGCTTGGTATTTAAAATGGGCTGCTTTTGAAGCTCGGGAACCGGCTCACCCGTTGGGTTTAAAACGATAGCATAAAAGCGACAATCGCCACCGTTTACAGCTATCATACCGTGAGGGGTTGAGCTGTTATAATAAATGCTATCGCCAGGGCCCAATACCTCAATATGCTCGCCGATTTGCACCTTTAGGTAGCCATCGATGATAATATCACATTCCTGCCCCGCGTGAGAGGTGAGCTCAATATCCCTATTTTGAGCTTCCTCGCTATATTCGCTGCAAACAAACAGCGGCTCGGCAATTCTGTTACGAAAAGCGGCGGCAAGATTATAATAGGTCATTCCGTGAGCCTGCTCAATACGCTGACCTGCGCCTTTTTTGGTAACTGTATATGATTTAAGGTTAGGGCTACGGCCCTCGATAATATCGGTGACATCTACATTAAATGCCAATGCGCAGCGATAAATAAAGGCAAAGTTTAAATCGGAATTACCGTTTTCGCACTCAATATATTCCTCGGTTGTAACACCGGTTTTTTGAGCCATTTCTTCAACGGATAAATTCTCGATTTCACGAAGCTCTGAAATTCTCCGTGCAACCTCTTTGATTTTAAAATCAAGACCAGTTATATTTTGCATAGTATCCTCCGTTTCTTTGGACGAAAAAACTCGTCCCAAAGACTAATACTTTGAGACGAGCCTTAATAACAAAACCCGCGGTACCACTCAAATTGCGATAATCGCCACTCAAGGTCTAACAACCCTTTTGCTCTAACGCGGCATAACGGAGAGGTTCTACTCGGTTTCCCTTTCTTCCTCTCAGCTCAGAAGCTACAAACTTCAAACCCTGTTTCAGCGGCTTGCACCGAACGCCGCCTCTCTAAAGAAAAATAGGTTTGAGAACTCTTCGTCAAAGCCTTTAAAAATTATAAGCATTATATCATCACTCATATTGAATGTCAAGTGCTTTTTTACCTTTTTCGACACCTAAACTAATAAAAATATTGACAATTTACCGCTATAGTAGTAAAATGTATGGGAATTAAATATTCACTAGAGATAGAGGCGCACCTTTTGAAGAGTATTGCACGATAAAAGCTGCCGTGGCTGTGCAAAAAAGGCACGGGTGCCGAAGCTTAATGCTGTGGCGGGCATTTTGCTGACAATTCAGATAATATCTGTCTTGTTGTCGCACTTTTGTGCGGAGTGCTATCCTTGCTTGTTAAATACATTAAGCGGCGGGATAGTTTTGCTATCTCGCCTTATTAATACCTCACGGCAAAGGAGAAAGCTTATGAAAAAATCAGTTTTTAAGGGTGTTGCTACTGCACTCGTTACACCGCTTAACGAAAACGGAATTGATTACGAGAGCTTCGCAAAGCTAATCGAATGGCAGATAAATGAGGGTGTTGACGCCTTGGTTGCTGTTGGCACCACGGGCGAGGGCTCTACATTAACCGACAGCGAGCACAAGGCCGCTATAAAATTCTGCGTTGAGAAGGCGGCTGGCAGAGTTCCCGTTATTGCGGGCACCGGCTCGAATGATACTGCATACGCAATTGAGCTGACCAAATATTCATGCGAGGTTGGCGCTGATGCGATGCTGCTCGTTACTCCCTACTACAATAAAGCAACGCAAAAGGGTATGCTTGCTTCTTTCAATGCAATTGCAGACGCAAGCACAAAGCCCTGTATTCTCTACAATGTTCCAAGCAGAACAGGCTGCAATTTGCTTCCCGCAACGGTAGCCGAGCTTGCAAAGCACCCCAACATTGTTGGTATAAAAGAAGCCTGCGGTGACATATCGCAAATCGCAGAGCTTATTGCGCTTGTTGGCGATAAAATCGATGTTTATTCGGGCAACGATGACCAAATAGTTCCCATTCTCGCACTTGGCGGCAAGGGAGTTATATCGGTGCTTTCAGATGTTGCGCCCCGCGAAACCTGCGAAATTTGCAGAAGCTTTGAGCGCGGTGATATTAAGACTGCCGCCGAGCTTCAGCTTAAGTATTTACCGCTTATTAACGCGCTATTTTCAGAGGTTAACCCAATTCCCGTTAAGGCGGCATTATCCGCCATGGGCTTTGGCGACAATTATTTGCGTCTTCCCCTTACACCTATGGAGCCGCAAAACGAAGAAAAGCTATTAAAGGTTATGCGCGAGCTTGGAA
Source organism: Acutalibacteraceae bacterium (assembly GCA_045589375.1). Lineage (GTDB taxonomy): Bacteria > Bacillota > Clostridia > Oscillospirales > Acutalibacteraceae > UBA737. Next base: position 30,283 of record JAZNOY010000029.1, read on the forward strand.
TTAATTTTTAATTGACGGTGATATTATGAAAATCGCAATATACGGATATGGTAATTTAGGCAAGGGTGTTGAGTGCGCGGCAATTGCTGCCCCCGATATTGAGCTTACGGGTGTTTTTACCCGCCGCGAGCCGAGCACGGTTAAAACCATCGGCAGCACCCCGACATATCATATTGATGAAATAGAAAAGCATAAAGACGAAATTGATGTTTTAATTATATGCGGCGGAAGCGCTACAGATTTGCCTAAAATGTCCCCCGAGCTTGCAAAGAAATTCAACATTGTTGACAGCTTTGACACCCACGCGGATATTCCAAAGCATTTCAAAGCGGTTGACGACGCTGCCTCAAAAAGCGGCCATATTGCGCTGATTTCAGGCGGCTGGGACCCCGGTATGTTCTCTATTGCAAGGCTTTACTCCTCTGCCATTTTACCAAACGGCAGTGATTACACCTTCTGGGGACGCGGCGTTAGCCAAGGACATTCCGATGCTATCAGAAGAATTGAAGGCGTTATTGATGCAAGGCAGTATACCGTGCCTAATCCTATTGCTATATCCTCTGCGAGAAGCGGTGACGAGCCAAAGCTTACTACACAGGATAAGCACACACGCGAGTGCTTCGTTGTTGCCGCCGAGGGTGCCGACAAGGAAAAAATAAGCAACGAAATTATAAATATGCCCAACTATTTTGCTGATTACAACACAACGGTTAATTTTATCTCCCTTGAGGAATTAAAAGAAAAGCATTCGGGAATTCCACACGGCGGATTAGTAATAAGAACGGGTAAAACGGGCTTTGAAAACGAGCACAAGCACAAGATTGAATATAGCTTAGAGCTTGACTCAAACCCCGAATTTACCGCGAGTGTTTTAGTGGCATTTGCGCGCGCTATTCATAAAATGAGTAATAGAGGGATAAGCGGTTGCAAAACTGTTTTTGATATTGCGCCTTGCGACCTTTCTCCCCTTTCGCCCGAAGAATTACGGGCACATTTGCTTTAATTTTAAGAGGTTATAATGGAAAACGAGACTTTTATTTGTGAAAACATTTCACTAAACGAAAAAGGAAATCTCTGCTTTGCAGGGGTTGACACCGTAACACTTGCTCAAAAATACGGCACTCCCCTATATTTGATGGATGAGGACCGAATTCGCGAGCGTTGCCGCACCTATCGCACTGCTATGAGGGAAGCCTTTGGCGACAAGGGTGTTACAATTTATGCTTCAAAAGCCGCTTCTTACAAGAAGATATATGAGATTATGAAGCAAGAGGATATTTCGGTTGATGTTGTATCCTCGGGTGAAATTCGCACCGCACTATCTGCAGGCTTTCCTACAGATAAGATTTATTTTCATTCAAACAATAAAACAGATTTTGATATTGCTTATGCTATTGACAACAACATAGGCTTCTTTGTTGTCGACAATGAGGAAGAGCTTTTAGCCATTGATAAAATTGCAAGTGAAAAGAACAAATACCAAAAGATATTGCTTCGTCTTACACCGGGTATAGACCCTCACACCTACGCCGCTGTTTGCACGGGACAGGTCGATTCAAAATTCGGCTCTGCAATTGAAACCGGACAAGCGGAGGAAATCACACGCTTAGCACTATCGCTTAAAAATATTTGCCTTTGCGGATTTCATTGTCATATCGGCTCACAGCTTTTTGACTCGGATGTGTTTTTCAAAGCCGCCGATGTTATGCTACAGTTTATCTATGAAATGCAACATAAGCTTTCTTTTAAAACCCAACAGCTGAGTCTTGGCGGAGGATACGGAGTTCGTTACATTAAAACAGACCCCACCATCGACATTAAGGCCAATATTATCGAAGTGGGAAAATATGTTAAAGAAAAGGCTATGAAGCTTAACATTGATATGCCAATAATTTCGGTTGAGCCCGGTCGCAGTATCGTTGCCGATGCAGGCATGACCTTATATACTGTGGGAACGGTTAAGAGGATACCCGATTATAAAAACTATGTTTCGGTAGACGGCGGTATGAGTGATAATCCACGCTTTGCGCTATACGGTGCGGCTTATACAATCTTACCCGCTAACAAAATGCTTGAAGCCCGCGATATGACGGCATCGGTTGTTGGAAGATGCTGCGAAAGCGGTGATATTTTAGCCGAGAATACGTGCTTGCCCGAAAGTATTAAGCGCGGTGATATTTTAGCTTGCCTAACAACCGGCGCATACCACTATTCTATGGCTTCAAATTATAATCGTATTCCCCGACCGCCTATTGTTATGCTATCGGACAAAGAAAGCTATATAGCAGTTAAGCGCGAAACTATTGACGATATTATTTCGCTTGATATTTAAAAAACAGCCACTGTTCTCGGAACAGTGGCTGTTAATTTTATTTCATCGGCTTAATTGTGAAGTTAAAGCAGATATCCTTTTCATCAAGGCGATATTTCTTTTCAAGCTCCGGACCGCACGAGTTAGAGCCGATACCCGAAACCTTATAATCAATTCGAACATGGGTATTACCGTCTTTTACGAGCTCGTCGGTATGCTCGGCCTTAGTAATAGCCTTCGCACTATAAGATGATACATTAACATCCATCTTATCTGCCTCAAAGCAAAGCTTGCCTATCTGAAGCATACGAGTGTTAGTATGGTTGCCATGCTCTTGAGGACGAACATAGTTAACATATTCATCATCGGCACAGCTCTCGAACATACCCATCTTACCCGCATGGCACGAATCGCAATAGCTCTCAACGGGGCCGTTTCCGTAATACTTAAACCGGGCATTTGACTCGGGAACAGTTATCTCAAAGCCCAAGCGAGGCAACCAATACGCGTGCTCACGAACCTTACCATCAAGGAAGAATTCGATTTCGCCAAGCTTATTAATCGTTATCTTGAGGTCATACTTAAAGAAAGGCATACGAGACATACCCGCCAAGGATGCTTTTATGTTAACAATTCCGTCAACACAGCTTATTTCATAAAGCTTCTCGCAAATATTATCGAGGTGTTCGCTGTGCCAATCACCAAACTGCTGCCAATAACCGCGTATTCTTCTATGGTTATCAATAAGCGGAAGCCAAGCTCCGAGGTGGAAGCGGTCGCAAATTTGTTCTTCGCCATCAACCTTTAAGGAAACGAATGAGCCATATTTTTTAGAAAGAGTATACTCAAAATTGGCACCCTCAAAAATATAGGCATCTGCGGTTTCACGAACAGCGGCAGCATCGTTACTCTTTTGCGCTTTAACCTTAACGGCGTGAAGCTCGTGCTGAGTATGAGCGATTTCCTCATCGCCCTTATAAAGTGAGCAATTAAGGAACGCACCATAAACACAATCCATATTCTGAATATCAAGCTTATATTCTTCGGTTGCCAAGGGGGCTACAGCGATGGGAAGCTCGGTGGTCTTTACACATTTACCGTCAACCTCAATCGAATAAACGAACTTAAACTCATTAAGATTTGTAAAGCTATAACGGTTAAAGATGCTCAAGGTATCTCCGTTAAGCCTCGTTACCATCGGTTGATAAGCAGCCTTTACCTCAAGCGAACCGGCCTTTAGCGTTCTATCATAGAAAACCACGCCGTCGGCACAGAAATTTTGGTCGTGCGTGGGCTCATTGGGGAAATCTCCGCCATAACGAGCAACGCCGTTTTTATCGAGAACAGTATGGTCTGCCCATTCCCAAATGCAACCGCCGCAAAACTTCGGTTCACTATCAAAAAGCTCATTATAATCCCAAATATCTCCGGGGCCGTTACCCATAGCATGAGCATATTCGCAGAGGAAAATCGGAGTTTTGATATTAGAATCTGCATTGAATTTTTTAAGGTCATCGAAAGAAAGATACATACGAGAGAAAACATCGGTATTTTCAGGGTGACCTGCTCTTGTGCCGTCCTCACAGTGAATGAGACGACCATCGTGGAGCGAGCGAGCCCAATCAATCATAGCAAAATGGTTAGTGCCGTGACCGCTTTCGTTACCGGTTGACCACATAATTATGCTAACATGGTTACGGTCGCGCAAGACTGCACGCTGCATACGCTCAACAAATTCCTTTTTCCAAAGAGGATTAGAGGAAGGATTTTCCGGATTTTCGCCATCGTATCTATTGCTTGTTCGCCAAGGGTCACGAGAATAAATACCATGGCACTCTATATCGGTTTCGAGAACTACATAGAAGCCCATCTCATCACAATAATCGAGGAAACGCGGCGGTGGCGGATAATGCGAGGTGCGAATACAGTTGATATTAAGCTTTTTCATAAGCTTAAGGTCATTTAATATATCCTCATCGCTTTGATACCAGCCCTTGAAGGCATCGGTATCGTGATGGTTAACGCCGCGAAGCTTAACGGGGACGCCGTTAATTAAGAGCTCATATTTATCTGATACTGAAATATCTCTAAACGCCGTTCTTTGCTCAATTGTTTCGCCATCGCGCTCAATTTTAACGGTATAAAGCACCGGCTTTTCAGCATTCCAATATTTGGGATATTGAACGGCAAATTCTGCTCTGGCAGTATTTTCCTGCACGGCGAGCTGCTTGCCGTCTATATCATAAAGAGTCACCTTAGCATCTTTTGCACAGTCAACGGCAATAACACCGTTCTTAGCAGTAACTAAAACATCAGCAATATGGTCATTGGGGCGCTGAAGAACATAGCAATCTCTGAAAATTCCGTTCATACGGAAGAAATCCTGGTCTTCAAGATAGCTGCCTACACACCACTTAAGAACCTTAACTCTAACGGTGTTTTCGCCATCGGTTACATAATCGGTTATATCAAATTCCGACTGAAGATGATTGCCCTGAGTAAAGCCGACATACTTGCCGTTTATGTAAAGGAAGCCACAGCTTGCAACGCCTTCAAAAACAAAGTAAACCTTACCCCAAACCTTATCAATATTAAACTTGCGCTCATATATGCCGCAGGGGTTATCGTCCGGCACATAGGGGTGGTCAACGGGATATGGATAGAGAACATTGGTATAGTTCGTGATATCATACCCCTCGGTCTGCCAGCAGGAAGGAACCGTTATAGTATCCCAATCATCAATCTTCTCGGGGAGATTGAAATCGCTCTCAAAATAACGGAAATTCCATTTGCCGTTTAGAAGCAGATACTCCGACTTGCCGCTCGGAATATAATAGCATCTTTGAGGCAGACGATTTTCACTTGTTTTCAAAATGTTTTCGTAGACTCTCATCTTGTTTCCTCCTATTTAGAAAACTTCAAGGTTACAATTTCAAAATTAGAAATCGGAACATTGACTTTATTCCCTACAAAATCAAGCTCTACTAAATTATTTTCGAGCAGATCGCATAAATATGCCTTTTTAAATCCATCGGCAACCGTTACGGTTGCTTTTGTTTTAGAATTAAACGCATCGAACATACGAACGATAAGGCTCTCGTCCTCTTCTGCCTTTTTAACGGTATCAATAATAACATTTGCCTTATCAACCGAAACCAGAGAAAATTCATTATCAAGGCTACCCTTTTCGGCAGATACATTTGCCGTGAGGAGCGGTTGATTTAACGAATATGCCTCATTTACAACCCCGCCTTCTAATATATCTCCGATATGGGGAAGCAACGAATAGGTGAACTTATGCTCGCCTTGGTCGGTTAGATGCGGCCATTTACAGCACTTAATTGCAGTGAGCTTTAAAGTTCCGTTTTCTATATTGTAGCCATACTTACAATCGTTTAGAAGCGCTATACCGTATCCACCCTCTGACAAATCAACCCACTTATGAGCACAAACCTCAAACTTGGCTTCATCCCAAGAGGTATTCTTATGAGTAGGTCTTTCAACGAAGCCGAACTGAGTTTCGTACTTTGCCGTTCCTGTATGGATATCAAGCGGAAACGCAAATTTAAGCAATTGATGCTCCTCGTGCCAATCAATATTATTCTCAAAATCAATCCTTCTTGAGTCGCTATAAAGCCAAATGTTTTGAGAAAGCGTTGAATTCAAGTATTTTCTCTTAATAGCAAAGCCTGAGCGAGCACCATCGGTAACCGCTTTTATTTCACATTCATCATCGGCGCTATATTTCTTTTGAGTGTAATAATTCGAGATTTCCCAATTTTCATAAACATTAGGATAGTCCTCAAAAATTTCAATTTCGTTACCGAGCTTACCATTTGTAAAGACTTCGCGCTCGGCATCCTTATCATAAAGGCGGGTAATTCTGCCGAGATTATCAATTGTTAAAATATAATGTGAATTTTCAGCGGTAAGGCCGTTTAGCGAAACCGAGTTGTTAAGGCTTAATCTATCAACAACCTTCCAACCGAAAGGTGCGATTTTGTCTTCGGTTTCATAAGTGGTTCCATCAACATTAACTATACCCTTGCGTTCAAAGCCGAGGGGATTATAAACCAAAATTCCCTTTGTTGCCTTAACCGACTCGGCAAGCTTTGAAAGCTTTTTGCTTTCCAAATCCCCATAATAGGACTTGATATTTGCATAGTCAATATCCGAAAGTTCATAAACCTCTTTAATAGCTGAACCGGGTATTACATCGTGGAACTGATTATGAAGCAATAGCTTCCAATTATTATCAAGTGCCTTAGAATCATAATCTCCGCCGAGCATTAAATCGGTATATGAAAGTGCCTCGGCATTATGAAGCATAAATTCACTCTTGCGGTTTCCAAGTTTGTTTTTAGCAACCGAGGTATAGGTGCCTCTATGGAATTCAAAATAGAATTCACCTACCCAACGAGGAACATTTTGAACTCTTTCGCAGCTTTCTTTAAACTGCGCTTCTATATCCTTAAGGGTTGGCATAAGGAAGTTAGATTTTGCGACAGGCATTCCGGGAATTCCCTTTGAAAGACGCTTATAATTTTCAAGCATCTCACTCGTTGGACCGCCGCCGCCGTCGCCCCAACCGAAAGTCATAATAGTTGAGCGCGCATAATCCTTATCGGTATATCTATTCCAGTTGCCCTTTACCCATTTTGGATTAAGCATACCGCCATATACCGTTCTTCTTTGAGGAATCTTACTGTATTCCTGAGAGGTAATAAAGTTTGCGAGCACCTCACTACCGTCAATACCCTCCCAAATAAATGTATCATGCGGCATTTTATTGGTATCATTTAATCCGAGCTTAGTGGTTACAAAATAATCTATACCGCTCTTTTTCATTATTTGGGGCAAAGCACCGCTAAAGCCGAAGATATCGGGTAAAAACAAAATTCTACTGTCTATACCAAATTCTTCCTTAAAGAAGCGCTTACCGTGAATTATTTGACGGACAAAGCTCTCTCCGCTTACAAGGTTACAGTCCGACTCCACAAACATAGCGCCTTCGGGCTCCCACTTGCCCTGCTTGACCAGCTCTTTTAGCTTTTCATACTCCTCGGGAGCCTCTTCCTTCAAAAACTGATAGTTTTCAGGCTGAGAAAGCATAAACTTAAATTCGGGGTATTTTTTCATTAGTGATTTAACGGTTGAAAAGGTTCTTTGGATTTTCTCGCGGGTTTGATATCTGGTCCAAAGCCATTCAATATCAATATGAGAGTGACCTATGCAGTTAACAACGGGCTTACCCTCGGTAGAGCAAAGCTTATTATAAAGCTCCTCTTCTATAAATGCGAGAGCCGCATCTATGCTCGCATAATACGCATCGCTAAAGGGATTGCGGAAATCTATAATATTTGCCGTTCTAACGAGCACCGACATAACCCTTAGATAGTTTTCATCGGTTTCTTCGAGCATTAAACAGCTTTCATAAGGAACACGCATATCGTAATAAAGCTTCTCTATTTTACTATTAACTGCCATAACGGTAAACTTATGGTCCACAAGGGCGTTACAGTAGCTTTTATAGAAATAGTTATGAATTTGATAATCTGTATCGGCGTCTAAATACGCCTCGGTATGATTACTATCATAACCTTGAACCATTTCGCCGTTTAAATAAAGAAGTGCTTGAGGGTTTTCGCCGTTCCACTGGTTTTCTCTACCCGTGATGCATCTAAGGATATAATATGTATCCTTAGATGCCTTTGGAGTTTTATAATTTGCTCTAAACCAATAATGAGATTCTTTTTCTTCAATTCGTGTGTTTTCAGGGAAAGGCTCCCAGCCGTCAACGGGTGGGGTATTTCCCTTTTTGTAATCGGTTTTTACATACTCAATATCGACAATTTTTGCGACCTGCCGATACATTTGGTCCTTAAGTTTATTAAAGGTAATTCTAACTTTACCGTTATCATAAGACATAGAAATCCCTCGCTTATATTTTTCAATTTAATTCGGCTATGGTTACACCGTTTTCACCCTCACCGAAAAGACCTACACGAAAGCTTTTAACCGACTTATGCGCTCTAAGATGCGCTTGAACCGCGGCACGCAGCGTGCCTGTTCCCTTGCCGTGAATTATCCTGACAGAATTGATGCCTGCCATAACGGCATTATCAAGGTATTTATCGAGTTCAATAATTGCCTCATCGCTTGCAAGACCTCTAATATCAAGCTCGCCCGAAACAATTCTATCGGCGCGCGAAGCAATTCCCGTTATGTTGCGCTTTTTAGGCGTCTCGGTTGATGAGTTACTTTTCTTTACCGAAAGGTCCCCAAGGTCAACCCACATCTTGATTGAGCCCGACATAACGAACACTTTTTTAGTTTTTTCATTCACATCTAAAACAGTGGCGTCGCGGCCTATGCTTTCAACGATTACTATATCATTGATTTTAGGAATTTGCAACAGTTTTTTGCCTAAATTTTCATTTTTAAAAACGGGGTCTGAAGCGCTTTCAAGTTCTTTTAAGGTTTTCTTGTAATCCGCTCTCGCGCGCTGCAGATTTTCGGCGGAATTTTCGGCGTTAAAGGCCTTTTTTATCTCCTCTAATTCATTGAGAAGCAAACTTCCCTTATATCGAGCATTTTCAATAATATTGTTCGCTTTTTCGCGGGTTTGCTCCATAAGCTTTTCCCTTTTTATTTTAAGCTCGTTCTCAATGCTATCCGAACGCTTTTTTGCAAGCTCAAGCTCATATCGAAGCTTTCTCGCCTGCTCACGCTCAAGCTCCGCCTCGTAACGCGCCTTTTCAAGACTTGCAACAACATTTTCAAAGCGAAGGTCCTCCTCATTCACCTCGGCTTCGGCAAGTTTTATGATATCGCCGCTCATACCAAGGCGCTTTGAGATGGCAAAGGCGTTAGAACGCCCCGGAACGCCGATTATAAGGCGATAGGTAGGCTTTAGGGTTGAAACATCAAATTCACAGCTCGCATTTTGCACCATATCCGTATCAAGCGCATAAGCCTTAAGCTCGGGGTAATGGGTTGTTGCAACGCTCTTTGTGCCCTTACTTAAAAGATACATAAGTATAGCCTTTGCAAGCGCTGCGCCTTCAATCGGGTCGGTGCCGGCACATAGCTCATCAAACAACACCAAGGAATTATTGTCACATTCCTCAAGTATAGAAATGATATTAACGATATGCGAGGAAAAGGTTGAAAGTGATTGCTCGATGCTTTGCTCATCACCGATATCCGCGAATATTTTTCCGAAAACTGCGATTTCGCTATTATCATCAGCAGGAATCATCATTCCGCACATCGCCATAAGGCTTAACAGCCCAATGGTTTTGAGCGCAACCGTTTTACCACCTGTATTTGGACCTGTAATAATAAGCGTATTATATTCATCGCCCAAGGTGACTGTGATTGGCACCACGGTTTTTTGGTTTAAAAGTGGGTGGCGTGCTCGATTGAGGTAAACATATCCTTTATTATTTATTTTAGGCATTGAGGCGCCCATTTTATAAGCAAGCTTTGCCTTAGCGAATATCAAATCGAGCTCAACTACCGCATCATACGAAGCACAAATCGAATCGGCAAAATCGGCGCAATCGGAAGAAAGCTCTGCTAAAATTCGAGTTATTTCCTCCTGCTCTTTTGCTTTTAAAACACGAATATCATTATTGGCTTCAACCACCGATATTGGCTCGATAAAAAGGGTTGAGCCCGAGGAGGAGGTATCGTGCAATATTCCCTTTATTTCGCCCTTATGCTCTGCTTTTACGGGGACAACAAATCTTCCGTCACGCTGAGTTATAAGGCTATCCTGAAGGAATTTAGACTGCTTGCCGTGAATGATTTTTTCAAGGTCATCTCGGATTTTTGAGGCCTTTGAGGTAATTTTTCTTCGAATGTCGGCCAGTGCCGGTGAAGCATTATCATTGATTTCCTCAGGGGATTTAATCGCAAAGCCGATTTTATCCTCCAAAAATTTATTTGGGGAAAGTGCATTAAACAAATAGTCTATACTAATTTCCTTTGACGCATCACAATTATCGCGCCACGCCCTTGCCGTTCTTATTGTTTTCAAAAGGCTCAATATATTTAAAAGCTCGCCTGCAGAAATCAAGGCACCTATTGATGCCCTTGCAAGCGAGGATTTAACATTTAAAGCGCCTGAAAATCCGGGCGCGGAATATTTAGCGATGAGCAAATAGGCGTCTTCGGTTTGCCTAAGGCGAGTATCCACCTCGGCAAGCTTTAACGAGGGCTCGAGGCAAAGCGCCTTTTCCTTTGCATCACAAGTAAAGGCTTCATCAGAAAGCCTTTTTAAGACTATATCAAGTTCAAGCGTTTTTGTATGTTTATTTATCGAATAACTCATTATATTACCTCATAAAATCCGAGCCTGTTTTAAAAAGGCGGATTGTTTTGTCACTCTTTGTTAAAATACTCGTTCATCCGAAAGGATGAACTGCGTTTTGTGCCTTGATTGACCAAAAATGCGTCCTTGAGGCTCGGGCGGATTACTCTTGTCAACTTAATGAAATACTGTGAAGAAACTCAAGAGTTGAAAATCTATGCTCTGATTGAAACACAATATATTTTTCGGTGACAGCGGTAAGGCGTTTAGCAGCCTCTCGCGGTATATCAAAGGAATAAAGCTCTGAAAACTGACTAAAGACTATCCGCCGCATCGCTTCAAGCACGGTGCGGTCTATCGCAACACAATTCGTGCTCTTACAGTCGTTACAATAAAGCGTTCCGTCATCAAGCTTGAAATGCATAACAGCATCTTCAAATTTTCCGCAGGCCTCACACGCGACCAAATTAGGCGCATAGCCCGCCATTACCGCAATTCTGAGCTCGGTTATTGCCTTAATAAGCTCGGGCGAACGCTTTTTTTCGGTTAAAAAGTGCAAGGAATTTAAGATAAGCCTTAGCAACTCCTCGTTATTGCTATCCGGCAAAGCAAAACAATAGCAAAGCTCACAAAAATACTGCGCTATTGATAAAATTTCAATATCACTGCCTGCCGAAAAAAATATTCGATTGGCCGTTGCCTCAATAATCTTATATGTATCGCCCTTTTTCTCAATATTGAAATTTGAATAAGAAAGAAGGCCTGTGGCGGCGCCGCGGCGGCTCTTAATACTCTTTGCGCCCACAGCAAAGGCTCTTATGACGCCCATATCACGAGTCATAAGTGTTACGAGGCGGTCGTTCTCCCCTATATTGCTCTCCTTTATCACCAATGCATCGGTTGAAAAACGAATTGTCCTCGCCTCCTAAAAGCTTGTCCTGCTTACAAGAATCAGAATATCTAATATAATCCTCTACTCTACCGCTGAGAATAAACCTAAACCAATTTTTATTTCTTTCCACATTACCGCCTCCGATTACAATAAAATTATTTGTAACGTGACGATAAATTATATGAGGAAATTTTAGTAAATCAATCAAGACCGAAGGTCCGAATAAGGCCCTCTCGGTTACGCCAATCCTCTTTGACCTTTACCCAAAGCTTGAGCGAAGCCTTTATGCCAAAAAAGGCTTCAACATCTTGACGGGCAAGTGAGCCTATGCGTTTAAGCATTTTGCCGCCCTTGCCGATTATAATGCCCTTATGAGAATCTCTTTCGCAATAGATTACCGCTTCGACCTCTATTATAGGCTCGCCGTCCTTCGTGTCGCGTTCAAAAAAGCGCTCAAGGTCGACCGCTATTCCGTGCGGAACCTCTTTATCAAGAAGCCTAAGCAGCTTTTCGCGAATCATCTCGGCAACCATTACCTTTTCGGGTTGGTCAGTGAAATCCTCTTTTTCAAAAAAATGCGGTGAGAGCTTTGCAAGCTTATTTACCTCTTTTAAAAGTATATCAATTCCATCGCCCGTTTTTGCCGAAAGCGGAATTATTGCCTCGAAATCAAGCAGTGCACTATAAGCCTTAATCATTTCAAACAAGGCTTCCTTATCTTTTAGCAGGTCGATTTTGTTGATTACCAAAATACATTTTAATTTTTTCGATTTTATGTTTTCGATAAGTGTGAGCTCAGCGGGCGGCAAATCATCGGGATTGAATTTAAAGCTCGGTGCGGCATCAACAACCAAGACCGCGCCGTCAACATCGCTCATCCCCGAATCAACCGCCTTAACCATATTGTTACCGAGCAGGTTATGCGGTTTATGAAAGCCCGGAGTGTCTATAAAAACAAGCTGGGTATCCCCCTCGGTTTTAACACCCATAATTCGCGTTCGGGTGGTCTGCGGTTTGTTAGAAACTATCGCGACCTTTTGGCCGATAATTTTATTCATAAGCGAGGATTTGCCAACATTGGCTCTTCCGAGAATAGTAATAAAAGCTGATTTTTCTGCCATAATGTCACCTTAAATCTTGTTGATAGCAAGGCCCAATTTTTCTAAAATCTTTTCTTCTTTTTCACGCATAATAGTCTTTTCAAGGCCGCCGTTTACATGGTCATAGCCCAACAAATGAAGCATCGAATGAACCACCAAAAAGGCCATCTCACGGCTAATACCGTGACCGTAAAGCTCACCCTGTGCCACCGCGTGTTCAATTGAAACAACAATATCGCCAAGCATTAAGGCATTTGTTTCGGGGTTTATATCGTATTCGCCGTTTTCGCCGAGCGGAAAAGAGAGAACATCGGTTGATTTATTGATATTACGAAACATTGAATTGAGCGTCTTTATCTGCTCGTCGTCAACAATAGAAACCTCAACCTCTGCGATATCAAGAAAATTTTCTTCTGCGAGCGTTGCGGTGCAGGCTTTTCTAATTAAAAGCCTTGTTCCCGCAGGCAATTTCATAACCTTTTGCTTATCCACAATATTAACCTTTACGCTCATTTTTACCTCCGTTTTTTTCATACGCCTCAATAATTTTCTGCACTAAATGATGACGAACAACATCCTTGCCTGAAAGCCTTATTATTGCGATATCATCAATTCCTTTTAATATATTGACCGCCTGCTTAAGACCAGAGGGCTTACCTTCAGGCAGGTCAATTTGCGTTATATCACCCGTTACAACGGCCTTTGAATTAAAGCCCAGTCGGGTTAAAAACATTTTCATTTGCTCATTGGTTGTATTCTGCGCCTCATCAAGAATGATAAAGCTATCATCCAAGGTTCTGCCGCGCATATATGCAAGAGGAGCCACCTCTATATCGCCGCGCTCTTGACAGCGCTGAAAATTTTCAGCTCCGAGCATTTCAAACAAGGCATCGTAAAGCGGTCTTAAATAAGGGTCAACCTTTTGCTGCAAATCGCCCGGCAAAAAGCCCAACCGCTCGCCCGCCTCAACTGCGGGACGAGTGAGAATAATTCTATTGACCTGTTTAGAACGAAAGGCGTTAACCGCGAGCGCCACCGCAAGATAGGTTTTGCCCGTTCCTGCAGGACCTACGCCCACCGTTATTGTATTATTTTTGATTGCCTCTATATATCTTTTTTGGCCTAAGGTTTTTGCCTTAACGGGCTTTCCCTTTGAGGTTATGCAAATACAGTCCGCACCCGTGATTTTACCAATTTTACTATCCTCATCATCGCGAACCATATTTATCACATAATCAACGTTTTGTTTGTTTAAATTTTCACCATTATTTATAAGCGCCAACAGACAGTTTACCGCCCTATATGCCGAGGACACGCTTTGCGCCTCACCTGCAATTTTAAGCTGACCGCTATGCGAGGTTATTTTAACATTATATTCATTTTCAAGATGCTTGATATTTTCATCGAAATTCCCAAACAAATTAACAATTTGCTCTACTCTTTCAATATCTATAAGCTGTTCCAAAAGACAAAATCCTCCACTTTTCACAGTTATTATTAATTATACACTATAATCGGCTTAAATGTCAATTTAAGAAGCCAATAAAATTTCATCTTCAAGAGCAATATTTTCTTCGCACAAATAGCATATTGAAATTTTAATGCCACTGCCCGTTTCATAAATATTTTTTTCCTTAATTTTATAGCTTTCTAAATTTAACTTTTTTATTTCGCTCTCAATTTGTTTTAAAAGCTCGCCTTCAAGCGTTTTCCTATCCTTAACTATCTTTTCCTCCTTAAGACACTTATATTTATAAGTGGTTAAGGTGACAGGCAGCTCTCCGCCGAAGGCGTTTATTCTCCTAGTATTGATTTGAGAGACACACTCGCCCTTGATACTGCCCAAATAAAGAGGTATATCAAATCCGAAAGCGGTTAGCATATATCTTTTCTTGTTTTTGCCCACCGCCGTTTTAACCGTCTGCTTAAAATCCGCCTCGGCTGTAAATTCGCGCTCGGTTTGAGCGGTAATGGTGCCGCGCGAGCAGACAAACAAGGTGCTTTCAAGCTTCTCAATTATTCCCGAAACCAACACATCTCCTTTTTTTACTACATCGCCGCTTTTAACCAAAACATCACCGCTTGTTACATCTATTTTTTTAATAATGCCGTCAAGGCTTGCCTTTAGATTAGACGGCTTTTTCTCTGCACTTATAGTATTGTTTTTTATTTCGCTTATATTAACCGTTAATATACAACCCTCAATATTAAGTGATGCCCAAGCAACGCCATCCGTTTTGAGCAAAAGTCTTTGTGCATCGTTTTGTGTATTTATTTTAGTTGTGCGAACTCCTTCGGTAATGCCTATTTCCCTACAACGACTGATAATTTCTTCCGCGCTTATATTAGCGTTACCCGAAACTTTTATTTCCCAAATGAACGAGGAAAAAAATTCTAAAATCAGCATAAAAATTACGGCTCCCAAGATAAAGCCTATACGACGATTATATCTGCGAACAAAAAACGGGAAGCCGCACTTTTTTAAAATTTTCACCCTGATTTTTTTATTTTTTATTATGGCTCGATATCTTTTAAAATCGGCTATAGACACGGCTGCCGTTATCAAACCCCGTCTACGCGCAATATCCCACATTTTTATGCTGTTTTTTGCACTTAAATTCAGTATTTCCTCTACATAGTCGCCTCGAAATTCAAGCTTTAAATATCCCCTTAGATATCGCAATACAGAAAGCATAGCACTTCTCCCTAAGGTGACAAGAGTAATCAGCCCAGCCTTAAGGGCGCATATTTCGTGTCTTATCACCCAATTTATTCTTGCAAGGCGTCAGCCTTGCTTCACCTAAATTGAGCAAAAATCCATTAAAATCTATCGTCCTTGAGGTCGAAGATTTTAAAAAGTGCGGATTTTTGGTCAATCAAGGCATAAAACGCAGTTCATCCTTTCGG
>JAZNOY010000030.1:0-6013 GCA_045589375.1 Acutalibacteraceae bacterium
CACATCTAAGGCAATCGCTGCAACAAAGGGCAAGACCTATTACTATAAGGTTCGCGCTTTCAAGACAGTTGACGGCAAGAAGATTTACGGCGCTTGGTCAACGGTTAAGGCTTACAAGATTAGCTAATTAATCTAACAAAAAAGCTCCCCTCGAAAGAGGGTAGTTTTCTTTATCGAAACAGAAAAACAGCGAGCAGATATGCTGTTTCTCATAAAGATTTTTCAGCATAAGGCGGTGGCTCGGAGTAGGACGGACAGTTTAAGCTATCCGTCCTTTCCTTTTTAGCCAGCTTTCTTTATAGGTGTTTCGGGGATACTTCCGATATACGGAAATAATCTAAATAATTTTTAAATGTATCCTGTGCAGAAAGGCAGGTATCGGTAAGGTAACCCTTTTCCTGATTCCATTCTTTTAGTCCGCGATAGTAGAACATTTTAAGTTTATCCTCGATAATAAATGGGACAATACCGTGTTTTAAGCATTCCTTAAACATAATAAGTCTACCGACACGACCGTTACCGTCTTGGAACGGATGAATGCGCTCGAACTGCACATGAAACTCAATAATATCGTGGAGAGTTACATTCTCCTTGCTGTTATAATCGGCGAGGAGCTTTTTCATTTCTACCGGCACATCTTCAGGAAGAGTAGTTTCTCTACCACCAACCTCATTAGGCAACTTTTTATATTCGCCAACAGCAAACCAATCTTTTTTTGAATCGCTTGTTCCGGTCTTGAGAATAAAATGTAGATGTTTAATAAATTTTTCACTTAGCTGTGATTTTGCACCTTCAATGATTTCATCTATACAACGAAAGTGAGTTGCAGTTTCGATAATATCGTCAACACGCACACCTTCCTCGGTTAAGCCAATGGTGTTGGTTTCAAAGATATAACGAGTTTGGTCATGAGTGAGGCGACTGCCTTCAATATGGTTGGAGTTATAGGTGAGGTCTACCTGTATTTTATGATAAATTCCACCATGTACCTGCCCTCGCTTTTCCTCTTTCAAAATATCGAGTAACGTAAGAGGCACCGGTTTACTTTTATTGCTTCTTTCGGGTTTTTCTGCGTTTTCGGGAATGTTCCAAGTTTTGCCCGTAAGAAAAGCACCGGGGACGCGACCTGCCGCACAATAATTCCGAACACTACGTTCAGATGTATTCCAAATTACAGCAACCTCTTTAACAGATAGATATTTCATATTTCTACCTCCAAATTTACTGTTATTAGTATACCACATTATCGGCAAAATGTCAATTATGATAAAACAATATCCATTTATATTCTTGCCGATAACGGCATTTTTATACAAAACAAAACCGACCAGCGAACGCTGATCGGTTTCTGTTTACAGTCGCAATCGGCTGATTTCATTGGATATTCTCAAACATCCTTATGAGAAGTAGCCTATACTGCTCGCTGTTTTTTTGTTTAATCCATAAGTGCGCGTTCAAGCCAAGTGAAGCCTAAATCCAAAGCATCGAAAAGATTTTCCTTTGTGCTCTCCTTTTTAATACGCTCCTTTTGGGGCTTATCGGTATTGCTATCGAGAAGCTGAACTGAAACCTTCTCGGCAATATCAAACTTGCCATCCTTTTTTGAGGAGAGAATTTCAAACCGAACGATGCTTTTCTCGCTCATATCGCCATAGTAAATCTCATTACCCTTGCGAACAAGCGGCTTTCCCTTATAGCATAAAAAATTGTTCTCAGACATATATTATTCTCCTAATCAATTTGTTTCGGGCTTCTCGCCGTAAAGATTGAAGCGGAACAGCATTGTTTCATCCTCGGGGTCTACACAGCGAACCCAAGCCTGCTCAATTTCGGTGTTTTTAAAGATAGTGCTGAGACCGAGCATTTGGCAAAGCTTTGATTTGAGGTTTAGTGAGTCACCGTCACGAGTCTCGAGAAAAACATCTCCCTTGCAGGAGTTTACCGCATCGATGAAATCATCGAAATCAATATTGTGAAGCTCTATTTTTCTATTATCCATTTAATTTGCCTCCGCTAAAATTATTGCTATTAAAGTATAAACTATACAATTTAATATGTCAAGTCTAATAAAATCATATACATAAAACCCTATTGACTTTTTGCTAAATTTTGTATACTATTATATTTGTAGTAATTTGACTTTTTTGGAGGAAAAAAGATGGAAGCAAATCAAAAGAGTATGGAAACGATAGTCAATCTTGCTAAGGGACGCGGCTTTGTGTATCCCGGCAGTGAAATATACGGCGGCCTTGCAAATTCGTGGGATTACGGCCCCTTGGGCGTTGAGCTTAAAAACAATGTTAAGCGCGCTTGGTGGAAAAAGTTTGTTCAGGAAAACCCCTATAATGTAGGCTTGGACAGTGCTATTCTTATGAACTCTGAAACCTGGGTTGCTTCGGGACATTTGGGTGGATTTTCCGACCCGCTTATGGACTGCCGTCAATGCAAAACCCGCCACAGAGCAGATAAGCTTATTGAAGATTATGTAGCCGAAAACGGACTTTCTGATAACCCTGCCGCAATGAGCGATGAGGAAATGGCGGGCTATATCAAGGAGCATAATATTGCTTGCCCCTCCTGCGGCTCTCACGATTTCACCGATATAAGAAAGTTTAATTTAATGTTTAAAACCTTTCAGGGCGTAACCGAGGATAGCACCTCAACGCTATATCTTCGCCCCGAAACCGCACAGGGAATTTTTGTAAACTTCAATAACATTCAAAGAACAACCCGTAAAAAGCTTCCCTTCGGTGTGGCTCAAATAGGTAAATCCTTTAGAAACGAGATTACCCCCGGAAACTTTATATTCCGTATCCGCGAATTTGAGCAGATGGAGCTTGAATTCTTCTGCAAGCCCGGAACTGACCTTGAGTGGTTTGAGTATTGGCGCGCATTCTGCCGCGATTGGTTGCTCGCGCTCGGTATCAAGGAGCAGGATTTGCGCCTTCGTGACCACGATAAAGATGAGCTTTGCTTCTATTCAAAGGCAACAACCGATTTCGAGTTTATGTTCCCGTTCGGTTGGGGCGAGCTTTGGGGTGTTGCTGACCGCACAGATTACGACCTTTCTCAGCACGCTAACCATTCGGGCAAGCCGATGGAATATTTTGACCCCGAAACCAATGAAAAATATATACCTTATGTTGTTGAGCCTTCCTTGGGCGCTGACCGCGTAACGCTTGCCTTCCTTTGCAACGCTTACGATGAGGAGACCGATGAAAAGGGTGATACCCGCGTTGTTCTTCGTCTGCATCCTGCGCTTGCACCCTTTAAGGCGGCTGTTTTACCGCTTTCAAAGAAGCTTTCGGATAAGGCTATGGAGATTAAAAACGAGCTTTCGCGCGATTTTATGATTGATTTTGATGATGCGGGCTCAATCGGTAAGCGCTATCGCCGTGAGGATGAGATAGGCACCCCGCTTTGCATTACCTACGATTTCGATTCTGAAACGGATGGCTGTGTAACAGTTCGCGACCGCGATACTATGCAGCAGGTTCGCGTTCCGATAACCGAGCTTAAGGAATATATAAGCCAAAAGATTGCTTTTTAATCTACATTTTTTGAAACGGAGAATTGTATGACACAAATTTTAACTATGTTTGCAATGCTTGTGGGCGGTCTCGCGTTCTTCCTTTACGGAATGAATATAATGTCATCCGGTCTTGAACAGATGGCAGGCGGCAAGCTTGAAAGCACAATGAACAAGGTTACCTCAAATGATTTTGCCGGCTTCTTTTTGGGAGCAGGCATAACCGTGGCAATTCAGTCCTCCTCCGCGATGACTGTTATGCT
Organism: Acutalibacteraceae bacterium; assembly: GCA_045589375.1. Classification (GTDB taxonomy): domain Bacteria; phylum Bacillota; class Clostridia; order Oscillospirales; family Acutalibacteraceae; genus UBA737. The sequence goes on from JAZNOY010000030.1 coordinate 3,793, forward strand.
CGTTGGCCTTGTTAACTCGGGTATTTTGGATTTTAGAAACACCTTCGGTATGATAATGGGCTCAAATGTAGGCACCACTCTCACCGCTTGGATTTTGAGCCTTACGGGAATAGGCGAGGGCAATTTCTTTATAACGCTCTTGCAGCCGATGACCTTTGCACCGATTTTGGCATTCTTTGGAATTGTTATGAGAATGATTTCAAAGTCTAACAAAAAGCAACAGCTCGGTCTTATTTTCATAGGCTTTGCAATCCTTATGTTTGGTATGGAGCTTATGAGCGACTCTATGGCAGATGTTAGAAGGCTTGAGGGCTTTGATACCTTTTTGGCCACCCTTAAAAGTCCTATTGCAGGTCTTTTGATTTCAACCGTGTTTACGGGTGTTATCCAATCCTCTGCGGCTACCATCGGTATAATTCAAGCCCTTGCGCTTGCGGGCGGTATCACTTGGGAAATGGCGATACCCTTGGTGCTTGGCGCCAATATAGGCACCTGTGTAACGGCACTTGTATCCTCGATAGGAACTAATAAAAACGCAAAGCGCGTGGTTGTAATGCATTTCTTTGTAAATGTGTTCGGCTCGCTTTTGTGTATGGTCGTTCTATATGCTATGAAGGCAATCGGTGTTCAAATTTTGGGCGCGGAGATTGCTATGGTGGGCGTTGCTATTATTCATACAGTGTTTAACACGGTAAACACAATAATATTACTACCTATTAAAAAAGTGCTTATTAAGTTCTGCTGTTTAATCGTTCCCGACAAGGAGGAAAAAAAGCATACCGTTTTCTTGGACGAGCGTTTGTTCAACAACACTCCGCTTGCTATTAATGAGTGTCGCCGTCTTTCAAGCGAAATGGCAGGATATTCTAAAAACGCTATGCTCCAGTCACTTGAGCTTCTTTGGGAATATGATGAGAAAAAGGCAAACGATATTGCGGAAATTGAGCTTCTCACCGATAAATATGAGGACAAGCTCGGAACATATCTTGTAAACCTTAGCGGTAAATCCCTTGATACCGTAAGCTCGCACGCGGTTGCGCGTATGCTTCATAGCATAGGTGATTTCGAGCGAATTGCCGACCACGCCCTTAATATAAGTGCCGCGGCTCTTGAAATAAAGGAGAAAAATATAGTATTTTCCGATGAGGCGATTGAGGAAATTAAGACCATCACAAATGCGGTTAAAGAAATTCTCGATATAACGATTGAGTCGTATATTAACGATGATATTGAGCTTGCCGCAAAGGTAGAGCCGCTTGAGCAGGTTGTGGATAAGCTTAAGGGCTTGCTTAAGGCTCGCCATGTTGAGCGACTGCAAAAGGGCAAGTGCACAATTCAGCTTGGCTTTGTTTTCCTTGATATAATCACTAACCTTGAGCGCGTTTCCGACCACTGCTCAAATATCGGTGTTTATACTATTGAAGAAAACGCCGTTAAGCTTGAAACCCATAAATATCTTAATCGTATTAAATCGGGTAACAACAGCGAGTTCATTGAGCTCTTCCGCGAATACGATAGGAAATATTCAGTATAATAAATATCCACCCGCATAGCGGGTGGTATTTCATTTTCGGGCATAGCCCTAACCGATACTGGCGGCGCACAAGTGCGCTTTTTTGTTGGCCTGCCAGCCATGCAATTACTACTTACTACCCATAAATGGGTCCCGCGGGTCAAAAAGACTTAATTGGTCTGTTTCCTTATCGTGCTTTAATTGATTTGAGATATATTCTTTTATTGCTTTCGTGTTTTTACCCGCGGTATCTACGTAATATCCCTTGCACCAAAATTCGCGATTTCGGTATGCGAATTTCATATTGCCCCATTTTTGAAATATTAAGAGTGCACTCTTACCCTTTAAATATCCCATAAACCCTGATATGCTCATTTTGGGCGGGATGCTTACTAGCATATGTATATGGTCGGGGCACACTTCACCCTCTACTATTTCTACACCTTTCCATTCGCAAAGTTTTCTTAATATTTCTCTTATTTCTAATCTTTTATCTTCATAGAAAACCTTTCGTCTGTATTTTGGCGCAAAAACTATATGGTACTTGCAATTCCATTTTGTGTGTGCTAAACTATTTGTATCAACTTGTTCTTTTTTCATTTATAAATCCTCCACTTGTGTTTTATATGACTGGCAGGTCTTTTCTATATTAACACAATTGGAGGATTTTATTTTGTTCATCGGTTAACCTTTTTTGAACCACGCGAC
>JAZNOY010000031.1:0-74646 GCA_045589375.1 Acutalibacteraceae bacterium
TGGTTGCAAAGCCCGTGGGCAACGAGCGCAAGCGAGGCGATAGCGCACGGGCAGTGCGCGGAAAATCCCTTTCAGCGTGCCAATTAAAACAACCTATCTATTGATGGGTTGTTTTAATTTTTATATATATAAGGGATTCGAACAAGGGCGATTTGCCTTTGGCAAATTGCAACCCTTCAGTGAATGGTTGCAAAGCCCGTGGGCAACGAGCGCAAGCGAGGCGATAGCGCACGGGCAGTGCGCGGAAAATCCCTTTCAGCGTGCCAATTAAAACAACCTATCTATTGATGGGTTGTTTTAATTTTTATATAAGGGATTCTGGGAGGGCGGTTTGCCTTTTTGCAATGTCCGCGGTGTTGACATTTTTTCTTTTTCCCTGTATACTTATTTGGTAAAGTTTTATTTTGGAGTTGTATGATGAAAATTATTGTTAGTGCCTACGAAAAAATTTTTAAGAAACCTGCACCATATTACTGCCACTACAGTTTACTTACAATTTTATTAAAACCAATTATCAAATACTTTAATGTTGTTGTTATACCAAACATACCTTTTAACTGCATAAGAATTGCTCTTTACAGAATGCTTGGTTATAAAATCGGAAAAAATGTTTTTATCGGTATGAAATGTTATTTAGATGATTTTTGCCGAAAGCTTATTGTTATTGAGGATAATGTTATTATATCTTATGGGGTATATTTTGCTCTGCATGGTGTAAATCAAGAAAGTAATTCATTAAGAATTAAGAGTGGTGCTTACATAGGTATGAGAAGCAGTATTATCGTTAATGATAAGCACAGTGCCGGAATGACCATTGGAAGCGACTCAATCATCGGTGCCAATAGTTTGGTTAATAAAAGTGTTCCTGATAATGCTGTTGCCGTAGGCGTTCCGATTCATTTTATTGAAAAATAATATATGCTATAAAAAACCCAAGCGGGCGCCTTTTATTGACACTCGCTTGGGTTTTTTTCTGTTGTTTCTTTCTTAATAAGAATATCTATGGCGTTCTTAATCGGTTTTGGTATCGGCACGCCCATAAGCCCTGCATTTTCCACAATGCTTATCGCCTCATTTGTTACAAAGGCAATTACAACCGCATCCTTAATATATGCCGTTGACATTATACAATCAAGCCTAAAGGCCACCAAAACCACCAATAGCATTACGCCTTTTCGGCAAATACCTTTAAAGCCTGCTTTGGATTCCAGCGAGCCGCTATCGGTTTTGGGACTGTTTTTAAATACACCTGCAACAATTATACCGGTCAGATAATCAACTGCCATAAAGATTAAAAGAGTTATGAGCGCCTCATCCCAGCCTCCAAAGAGATATGATATCATAGCGCCCACAGCGGCCATTGCCGCTTCAAAATAAGTTTTTAGTTTCATATATCACTCCTTCGCCCTACAATTCGCATTATAAACATACTTTTGCGACATTCAACGACAAAGGAGTTTTTTTATCCGATTTTTAATTGAAGGCGTAATTTATCACTAATCATTGCAATAAATTCACTATTTGTGGGCTTGCCGCGCTCGTTTTGTATCGTATACCCAAAATACGAATTTAGCACATCTACATCACCTCTATCCCAAGCAACCTCGATTGCGTGGCGAATAGCGCGTTCTACTCTTGAAGATGTTGTATTGTTATTCTTAGCGACCGTTGGATAAAGCAATTTGGTTATTGAATTTACAACCTCACTATTCTTAACGGAGAGCATAATCGATTCTCTTAAATAGTGATATCCCTTTATATGAGCAGGCACGCCGATTTGATGAATAATTTCGGTTATCATTAATTCGAGCTGCGGGTCAGTTACAATATTATCCTTAACAACTATAGGCGAGCTGCTGTTGCGCCAACCTGATAGCTTAATTATACGCTCAGCCATCGTATTCATATCGAAGGGCTTTAGAAAATAATATGCGGCTCCCGCTTCAAGCATTTCCTTCTCAAGACGCTGGTTATCAAAGCTTGACATCGCCATAACCATAGGCCTATCCTTTTCATCAATCGCCTTTAGCTCGGATAACACACCCAAAACATCCATATTGGGCATAAACACATCTGCAATAATAACATCGGGATGATTGGTCTTTGCCGCCTCAACAACCCGAACTCCGTTCTTTTCGCAAAGCGATACCTCCATACCATAGCTTTTGAGCGCCTTCGCGCAATTTTGACCAAGTTCGGTCGAATCGTCTGCAATCAATACTTTTAATTTCTTTTCCATTTTTTTGCCTCCGTAATTTTTAGTATCCATATATTACCATAGATTTTTACAAAAAGCAATACAAATTTTGCTATTTTTTAAACTTTTATATATCAAATTGTCTTATTTATTTACATTTTTTGACAAGGTATTGCCCTGCTCTTTCTTTCTTTGACATAAAATTCTTTGCTTTTTATAATTATTGTAGTATAATGAAAAAGTCAGGAGGTATTATTTATGAAAAAATTTTTAAACGAATTTAAAGCCTTTGCTGTCAGAGGCAATGTTATCGACCTTGCAATAGGTATGATTATCGGTGGCGCATTCACATCAATCGTTACGGCTGTGAGCGCAAATTTCATTCAACCTATTTTGGATTTTGTTACAAGAGCACACCCCGCCTTATATTCCTTCAGCGAAATTTTAGCATTTATTTCTGCCCTTATAACGGCAGTTATTAATTTTATAATTACTGCACTTGTGCTTTTCTTGATTTTAAAAGGCATCAATAAGCTTTCAAAGCCGAAGGTTGAGGCTCCCAAAGAGCCCACAACCAAAATTTGCCCCTTCTGCAAAAGCGAAATTGCCATTGATGCTACTCGCTGCGCCCATTGCACCTCAGAGCTTGAATAATTTTTAGGGCGTTGGTATTAGGGATAAAATGTCTAATACCAACGCCCTTTATTTAATTCAAATAATAAACAGCAAAATTCAAATATGCGGCAAAGGTAAGCCAAATAAGGTAAGGGATTTGCAACAACCCCGCAGGCTTTGAAATGGTATAAAAGCTTATTATCATAGCAAGAGTTGCAAGCCAAAGCAAGCAAAGTATCACGAATGCAGGTAAAAACTGCATAAATTTAAAAAATACAGGCGACCAAATAAAATTCAAGAATAATTGTATTGCAAAAATAAGATATGCCGCAGTTTTACTCTTAAATCCACCCTCCTTTGTCCAAACAAGGTATAATGATACACCCATAAGAACATAAAGCACGCTCCACACTATAGGAAACACAAGCGCCGGCGGCGCAAGCGGCGGTTGCTTTATCGTTTCATAAAGGCCCTGAAAATCCTTTGTAATGAGAGCGGATAATCCGCCTGTCGCGAGCGGGATTAACAGGCTTATTAAAAGCTTTTTCCAATTTATTTTAATTATCATAGCTTCACCCCATATTATTCTATGTGGCAAAAAATATTTTTATAAATAAAAAAAGAGATAAGAACCGTTTAAAGTTCTTATCTCTTTAAATTTTAAATCAACAATTAGATTTCAGCAAAATACTTGATTGTGCGAACCATCTGGCTTGTGTAGCTGTTCTCGTTATCATACCAAGAAACAACCTGAACCTGATAGGTATCATCATCAATCTTTGTTACCATTGTTTGAGTAGCATCGAAGAGAGAACCGTATGTGATACCGATGATATCAGAAGATACGAGTTGCTCTTCGGTATAGCCGAAGGATGCGCTTGAAGCAGCCTTCATAGCAGCATTAATTCCATCAACAGTAACATCCTTGCCCTTAACAACAGCAACAAGAATGGTTGTAGAACCGGTCGGAACCGGAACACGCTGAGCAGAACCGATAAGCTTACCGTTAAGCACAGGAATTACAAGGCCGATAGCCTTAGCAGCACCTGTTGAGTTAGGAACGATATTGCAAGCAGCAGCACGAGCACGACGAAGGTCACCCTTTCTGTGAGGACCATCGAGAACCATCTGGTCGCCTGTCCAAGCGTGAACGGTAGTCATAATACCGCTCTGAATCGGAGCATACTTATTAAGAGTATCAGCCATAGGAGCAAGGCAGTTGGTGGTGCAGGAAGCTGCAGAAATGATAGTATCATCAGCAGTAAGAGTATCCTCGTTTACGCTGTAAACGATAGTCTTAAGGTCCTTACCTGCGGGAGCAGAAATAACAACCTTCTTAGCACCTGCATCAATATGAGCCTGTGACTTTTCCTTTGAGCAGTAGAAACCTGTGCACTCAAGAACAACATCAACACCGATTTCGCCCCAAGGAAGATCCTTAGCATCCTTTTCAGCATAAATCTTGATTGTTTTACCGTCAACAGTGATAGAATCGTCACCGGCAACTACGGTATCAGCAAGAGCATATCTGCCCTGTGCAGAGTCGTATTTAAGAAGGTGAGCGAGCATTGCAGGGCTTGTAAGATCGTTGATAGCAACAATCTCATAACCCTCAGCGCCAAACATTTGACGGAAAGCAAGACGGCCAATACGGCCAAAACCATTAATAGCAACTTTAACCATTGGAAAAAACCTCCTAAATTTTTATCTTAATTATTTTACCCTATTTAAAATGTTTTTTCAAGTTCTTTTGTCTATTTTTTAACAATTTTTTTATTTTTCATTTATATTGGCAAAATAAACACAGAGATTGGGAGGAATAATATGCAATTTTCACCTAAAAAAGAGGAAAAAACCCTTTCTGCTACACGGCTTTTAATACAAAAGAAAATCATAAATAACGGAATAACACCAAAAAAGCTTCAAATTCTCAAAAAAATTGAGCTGCTTGAATTCTCCCGCACACCTAAATATATTCAAAACACCGATATTGCTATGTTTTCAAAGGTGATTTTATCGGCAGCGCAGGTTACTCTATACAGCAAGGGCATACCGTTATCCATTTCGGTAACGGGTGATGAAACGAAGCGGCTCGACCGAAAGCGATTTTCGGCTTTATTACTCGAATGCTGTCTAATTTCTAATGAGAATATAAGCGTGCGGCTTTCTAAAAGACTAATCATCATTGAATTCACAGCTTTAAAAGCAAGCAAGACACTTAAAAGGCTTTTAAAGCAAAATGAGGCTCATCTGTTTTCCTTTTATAAGGGTGATAAAAAAGCAATAATAATCGAGCTTGAAAGCAACCGAGAAAAAAGCGAAAAAATAACGGGCGGCATAGAATATATGCTTAACCCGTTATCTCAAATTAACATTTACCTTTCGAGCGTTTAAAGGCTTTCAATAAGCTTTTCCGCCGATTTTATGCCATCTACTGCAGCAGACATAATTCCGCCCGCATACCCTGCTCCCTCTCCCGAAGGGAAAATTCCTATATGCTTTAACGCCTGACCGCTCTCGTCGCGTATTATTCTAACCGGTGATGAGCTACGGGTTTCGGGTGCTGTGAGAATCGAATCCTCGCAAGCGAAGCCGGCAATTTTTTCATCCATAAGCTTTATGCCCTCGCGAAGCGAATCGGTAATAAATTTCGGAAAAATATCATCAAAATCAGCAAAGCGAGCCTTTGGCTTAACCGTCGGCTTAATCCTACCTATTTTTTGGGGCTTGCCATATACAAATTCTCCAACCGTTGTTATGGGAACCGCACCGCGCGCCACCTTATATGCCCTTTGCTCAATTTTTCTTTGCAGATAACAGCCCTCAAGCACATCGTCACCCTCAAGCTCTGAGGGCTCTATGCCAACAAGCAGTGCGCTGTTGGCGTTTTTGGCGGCACGGGCATTATAGCTCATTCCGTTAACGGCAATCCCCTCGGCCTCACTTGAAGCGTTAACCACCTCACCACCCGAACACATACAAAAGCTATACACGCCACGACCGCTTTCAAGATGCACCGCAAGCTTATAATCGGCTGCTGATAAATAGGGGCTTTCGGCAAAATCGCCATACATCGCTTTATTAATATCACTCTGCAAATGCTCTATTCTAACGCCCATTGCAAAGGGCTTACGCTCAAGCGAAAATTGGCTCTGCTTAAGCACCTTGAAGGTATCTCTTGCCGAATGACCTATAGCCAAGACCAATCGCTCTGCGGTGATTTCAACACCGTTTACAACTGCCGCCTCAAGCTTGCCGTTTGCATTGAAAATGAAATTATCAAGCTTTGAATCAAAACGAACCTCGCCGCCCAAAGCGATAATTTCATTTCTTATGTTTTTAACGACCGTTTTTAAAATATCGGTGCCTATATGCGGCTTGGAATCAACAAGAATTTCATTTGGCGCCCCAAAGCGTACAAGCTCTGATAACACGGCACGGCAGCGTATATCCTTAATACCTGTATTAAGCTTACCATCCGAAAAGGTGCCTGCGCCGCCCTCGCCGAACTGAACATTTGAGTCGGTTTTTAACACGCCATCTTTGAAAAACTGTTGGACATCGGCGCTTCGGCAATCAATATCCGAGCCTCGCTCTATTACAATGGGTTTAAGCCCTGCCCTTGCGAGAGTTAGTGCCGCAAACATTCCTGCGGGGCCAAAGCCTACTACTATCGGCCGCGTTTTAGAATTCACCGCGTCATAGCGCCATTTATATTCTTTGTTTTCAAACAAGCAGGCATTTTTATTTTTCTTTAAAACCCTGCCTTCTTCCTTTGCTTTAACGAGTATAGAAACGCAAAAATGAACATCGGTCTTGCGCCTTGCATCAACCGATTTTTTATAAAGTGTTGCCGAGAGAATTTCATCACAGCCGACCTTAAGAAGCGATGCCGCAATTTCTTTAAGCGCGGAAAAATCGGTTTCAAGGGGCAGTTTAACATTGGTTAATATAATCATTTTCTACCCTCGAATTTACCGACTATCGAATCCGCGGCACACATTGCGCTCGACCACGCCCATTGTAGATTAAAGCCGCCGCAATCACCATCAATATCAAGAATTTCGCCAATTGAATATAGATTTTTATGAATTTTAGACATCATAGTTTTATCACAAAATTGGTTAGTTTTAAGTCCGCCTGCACTCACCTGTGAATTTTCAAACCCTGTAGTGCCGAGAACAGCAAAGGAAAAACTCTTTATTGCAGCCGCTATTTTTCGCGCATCATTATTTTTTAGCGAAGCCACCTTAAGCGAGAGTGTATATCCAAGCGATTTAAGCACCACCTGCCCCAAACGCTTATTAAGTAGACCTGTTAAAAATTCCTCCAGCGTTCTATTCGATAAATTCTTAATTCTATCGTGAAGCATACAAGCGAGCTTATCCGAGGAATATTCGGGCATTAAATCAAGGATTATATGCTTATCTCCTTTTCCCTTCTCTACACCGCGCGAAATCTGCATTATAGGCGGGCCCGAGAGACCGTAATCGCAAAACAGCACCTCACCGTATTCTTCTCTTAATTTTTTGTTATCGGCAAAAAGTGCCGCCTTGGCGTTTACCTTAATGCCCTTAAGGCTTTTAGTTATCTTATTATCGGTTTTTATTTGAACTATGGCGGGCGTTACGCTTGACGCCTTATAGCCGAGGGATTTTAACATTCTAAAAATGCTTCCGTTGCTGCCAAGCTTATCCCCGCCCGAATAAAGACCTGCCGCCACCACAAGCGAGGTGCATTTAAAGCTTTCACCCTCTGCTTTAACTAAAAAACCATCATTTGAGCAATCGAGTGCGCTCACCTTGATGTCATTACATATTTCAATACCCAGCTCCTGCGCGGAAAATCTGAAAGCATCGACAACCGACGAGGCTTGAAGCGAATAAGGATACGCGCGGCCCGTTTCATCAAAACAAAGGCTTACGCCAATTTTATCAAAAAATGCCGCGGTTTTCTCTAAACTATAATGTTCAAGCGCGTATTGCGCAAAATCTTTATCCTCGCCGTGATAACGGTTTAAGCCTATTTGACTATTGGTTATATTGCATCTTCCGTTGCCCGTTACAATCAGCTTTTTACAAATGCGAGGCATTTGCTCCAAAACGCAAACCGAAAGTTCTTTATTTTTTTGTTTTATCGAAATTGCGGCACACATACCCGATGCGCCTGCCCCGATAATAACAACATCATAAAATTTTGGCAAGATTAGTGCCTCTCTTCCATATTAGAATAGGTCTCACAAAAGCGTGCCGAAAATGAGGGTGGCTCATTTGCCGCATAAAGATGCGAAATATCACCGAAATTATTGCACCTAAAGTATGCAATACCCTCTTCGCGCTCCTCTGTTATCACGGTTGTAACAGAACTTGGTAAGGCAACAAAGCCCTGCCAAAATACAATCGGTGAAAGTCCAAACAAATGCGAAAGCAAAACCGACTCAATGCCAAAATGGCAAAAGAACGCGATAGTATCTGTGTTTGGTCTTACCGCTCGATAGAGATTTCCAACGCGCTCATATCCGTGACGCGCCAAAAACTCATCAAACGCCTTTGTAACGGCTGAATATTTTATGGCGACATCGCCTGACTGCATAACATCGGAATCAAGCCAAGTGTTTTTATCGTAAAGCTCTTCCCTTTTAGTCCAATAAGACGGCATTAAATCCCAAGGAATTCTCCTCTTTTTAGTTTCGGGGTCCAATATATAAGACGGGAATTCCTCAAGCCACCAAAGAGTTTCGGCTGTTTTGTTAAGGCGCTCAAGAGTAGGCCTTGCGGTTGCCTGCGCCCTACCGAGAGGAGAGCAATAAAACTCTGTTACGGGTGTTTTTTCCATTCTATCCGCCAAAAGCTCAACCTCACGAAAGCCCTTTGGGGTAAGGGAATCAAGCTCATAATCAGGGTCGCCGTGTCGAATAAACAAAATTTTCATATTATCACCAAACAAAGTATAGCATATATTCAATCGGGCTTCAACAAATTTATAATTTTATTATAAAAGCACGAAAAAGAGCTGTGGTAAACACAGCTCTTTCTCGCTTTTAAGGGGTTTGAGGAGAGAATCGCAGAAAATCCGCGATTATGTTCTCGGGTTGCGGCTTCCCTTGAACACAAGTCTATATTAAACTATAAATTTTGAATTTTTGTGAACTCGATTTAAACAATTATAAGAATATTTTTTAATATTTACGACAATACTATTTTTGTAAAATTCAAAAGGAAGTGATATGGCAAAATGAAATACACAAGCTCAAGAAAATTCCCAAATCTCATTGGCAAAACGGGTTTTTATACAATTATCATTTGTAGTCTTTTAGGAATAGGTGCGGCAACCTGGTTTGCCGTTTCAAGAGTTACCGACCGCGATGGCACCACACCGCAAAAAGAAATCTCGGAATATAACTCGCCTGAAAGCTCATATAATGATATCGTAGAAGCCCCTTCATCAATCATTTCGGAAATCACTGAAAATGTTGATACGCCCGTTGAAGATGAGCCTTATGATAAGGAAGCCGAAGAAGAAACGAAACCCACCGAAGAGCCTAAGCCCAGCTTTAAAATGCCCATCAAGGGAAATGTTTCTAAGGCATTCAGCGACACTGCCTTACAGTATTCCGAAACCTACGGAGATATGCGACTGCACACGGGTGTTGATATAGTTTGCCAAAAGGGAAGCAAAATAAACGCCTGCGGCAAAGGCACGGTAACCGCTGTTGAAGAAACCACCGATTTCGGCACGGTTGTTTCAATCGACCACGGCGATTCGCTGATTATTAAATACTGCGGTCTTGCAAGTGCTAATGTTAAAAGCGGCGATGAGGTAAGCTCGAAAACCGTTATCGGAAGCTCGGATAATGTTCCCTGCGAATGCGCAGACGGCGCACATATTCACCTTGAGGCTTATCGCGACGGAAAGGTGCTTTCTCCCCTTTCTGCGCTCGGATTATATTAAGGTGACAAGAATAATCCGCCCGAGCCTCAAGGGCGCATATTTCGTGTCTTTCACCCCATTTATTCTTGCAATGCTTAAACACGCCCTCGGAATTTTTCGATTAGGGGCAAATAAAAAAAGGGCACCGAAAATCTTTCATTCGGTGCCCTTTTTATTTTATTTTATAAATGCCTCAAGCCTATAAATCGGCAGCCCTTGCGCTATAAAACGCGCTTCATACTCCGTGACAATGTTATCCTCAAAATCGCTGTTATGTAGGTCTAACGAAACATTTTTAAGGGCAAAGCCCGATAAGGAAAGCTGCTCAAGCGAAAATTCAAAGAAATGCATATTATCTGTTTTTTGGTGTATTTCTGCTCCCCTCGCGAGCAGTCTTTTATATATCTTTAAAAAATTTTCGGCTGTAAGACGGTGAGATGCATACTTGTTTTTAGGAAACGGACAAGAGAAATTGAGAAAAATACGAGAAATTGATTCGGGCTTTAAATACTTTTCCAAATACTCTGCAGAGCATTTTATAAAGCGCAAATTTTCGATTTTCTCATCCCTTGCAATTTCGCAGGCCGAAACAATAACATTTGCATCCTTTTCTACGGCAATCAAATTGATTTCGGGGTGTTTTTTTGCATATTCTGCCGCAAACCTACCCTTACCGCAGCCAATTTCCAAATAAAGCGGCTTATCGCTTCCAAACCAAGCGGCAAAATCAATATACTCTTTTTTAATGATTGCTGTATTAAAATTTCTATCCTCGCTATCGGCGACGAATAAATACTCGCCCACCTCTAAAAGCCTATCTTCAAGATGCTTCTTTTTTCTCATTCTCATCTTATTCACCTAAATTTAAAGCAAGCCCAATTTAATTTCATCGGTTATTGAAATACCGTATTTTTCTATAAGCCGCTCTGCGCGTTCGACAACATCAAGCTGCATAAATCTTTCGGGCTCGTGAGCATCAACACCCAAAATAAGAGTATTGCCCACCTCGGCGGCCGTTTCTAAGCTGATTTCATTAGGATAATGCCGATTCGTATAGTATCCCAAAAGATTGAATTCGAGCGGTATATCAAGCCTTTTTGCCTCGAGATAAATTCTTTTAAGCTCACGGCGATAAATTTCTTCATCAGGGCAGACACACATTTCAGGATGGCAAATATAAGAAAATTTGCCTGTATTGATACCTGCAATCACCTGATTTGCATACTGAACAAGCAATTCCTCACAAGCATTGGTCCTACCCGAAGGAACACCATCGTATTCATTATTAACAGCATGCTGACCGAGAATCAAATAATCAATCGGAAACTGATTAATATGCTTTAAAAAAGCATCAAAAAGCTCGGGATAATACTCCGCTTCAAAACCGATTAAAATATCAAGCTTATCCTTATATTCTTCCTTAAGCTTTAAAAGAGTATTAACATAATCCTCTGTTTTCCCAAGTGCCATTCTATAGCTTGATTTATAGCCGTTTGGAAACGGATAAGGCGCATGGTCGGCAAAGCCTAAAACCTTAATCCCCGCTTCGATTGCATTTTCAATATATTCGCGCTCTGTTCCGCGCGAATGACCACACCTAACGGTATGGGTATGATAATTCTTTACTATCATTTTGAAAGCGCCTCAATCTTATCGGCGGCGCGCGAAAGATAATCTCCCTCAAAGCGCTCTATGAAGCCGCTATCAACCATCTGCGCCAAAGAAATATCTATAGGCATTTTAGCAAGCAGCTCACTGCCCGTTTCTTCAGCAACGCTCTCGCTTCCCCCGCCAAAGACGCTGAATTCCTTGCCGCAATCGGGGCACTTGACATAGCTCATATTTTCAACCATACCAAGCACGGGAATTTTCATCATTTCAGCCATATTAAATGCCTTTTTAACAATAAGCGAAACCAAATCCTGAGGAGAGGTTACAATAACTATTCCATCGAGCGGAATGGTTTGGAAAACCGTTAGCGGCACATCGCCCGTTCCGGGAGGACAATCTATAAACAAATAATCGAGCTCGCCCCAAACAACCTCCTGCCAAAACTGCTTAACAGCACCCGCGATAACGGGGCCGCGCCAAACAACAGGAGCATCGTGCTCTTTAAGCATCATATTAACCGAAATAATCTTGATACCCGTTTCGGTTTCGGCGGGCAAAATACCTATCTCATTTTGCATCGCAGGAGAGAGCACGCCGAAGGATTTGGGTATTGACGGGCCTGTTATATCAGCATCGAGAATGCCAACCTTATAGCCGCGGCGTTGCATTGAAACAGCAAGCATAGAGGTTACCATAGATTTACCTACGCCGCCCTTGCCGCTTACAACAGCCACTACATGCTTAATGCTATTAAATTCGCCTGTTGGTTCAATAAGACTTTGCGGTTTTCTTGAAGCGCAGTTACTGCTGCAGCTTTCGCAATTTCCGCTACATTGATTTTCACTCATTTTTCATCACCGAGAATTATTATACCTCACTAAACGAATAAAATCAATTCATATTTAAAAAAGAGTGAAAATTTGCTTTTGGGCATTCGGTGGCGAATAATAAAAACTATCAATATGGTTTTCGTCAACAAAATATCGGTGCTCGGTTTTTATATCGCTATCAAAATTATCGATAATTATAAGCTTAATTTTCATTTTTTCGGGGATTATGCTTTTTATATAAACGCTCGCGGTTTGACCTACCGCAATATCACTTTTCGGCTCTGCAAGACCTGCAAGATTTGGAGTCAGCTCCACAAAAACGCCATACTCCTCTATGCTTCTGACAATACCCGAAACGGTCTGCCCCGATTCAAAGCAGGCGGCGTTTTCCTCCCAAGTGCCCAAAAGCTCCTTATGGGACAATGTGATTTTACCGTCGGGTGCAATATTTTTTATCACAGCTTTTATGTATTGACCTATAAAAAATCTATCTGCAGGGTGAGAAATTCTCGAAACAGAAATAGCATCTATGGGTAATAGCGCAATATTTCCGCAACCGATATCGCAAAATGCTCCGAAGCTTTCTAAATGGGTTATCCTTGCGTTTATTATATCGCCCGTCCTATGAGCAGCGAAAAATTCCTGAAGGCACATCTCCTGCGCCTTTCTTCTTGAAAGCAGCGCATAGCTTTTACCGTTTTCATCGGTTTTGAATTCGGTTATAACAAAGCTTACTGCCCTTCCAACCCTTGAAATTAAGGCTATATCTCTCGTCACTCCCTCGGCTATACCGATAGCGCCCTCAAGGCGCGGAATTATTCCGCGCATACAGCCAAGATCCACCGTCATATTATGCTCAAGGTCGCACATAATTACATTCCCCTCGAGTATCGTTTCATTGGCGTAGGCGGTAGTGAGCGATAATAAGCTGCTCATATTTCTCTTGTTTTCAACGGTATCAATAAGTATGCCTTCAGGATAATATTCTTTCATTTTAATCTCGCCTTTCTAATTTTCTTTTACCCTAAATTATATGCCGCAGGACAGATTAAAATGAAAAATAAAAACTGCATCCGAGGATGCAGTTTAAAAAATTATTTAGCTCTTACTTTTTCGGGCTTTATCTTGGGGGTTTTAAGCTTACCGTTAGAATTGCACATATTGGTCTGCTCGCCCACCTTAACGGTATATTTACCGTTACCTTCTTCCTTTTGCTTGAAAACAAAGGTTAAAAGGGTGCCCCTTGCCCTAACATCCTCAAGGTCGCTGTTAGTGATAACGCACTGCAGCTTGCCCTCTTTGGTTAAATTAACATCGCACTCATCGAATAAGTCACCGTTTTCGTAGGTTACATACTCAAGCGCCTTGCTATCATACTCAAAGAAATATTGGCCGGCGCAAATTTTTTCCGAGCCGCTGAGCTTTACCGGAATAATAACATCGCCGAGCCTTTGCTTATCGGTTTGGCTTTGATAAGAGCCTTGTTCGCCTTTGTTATCAGTAGACGATGAGCCCTCTCTCTTAGCAGAGCCTGCGATTAAAACTATCGTAACAACGGCAATAACTAACGCCAAAAGCACACACGCCGAGATAATAATATTTTTTTTAGTAAAAAACTTTTCCACTTACATTCCCTCGTATTCTTTTGCCTTTATTTTTTCACCGAGTGCCTTAACAACATCTTCCTTATCTTCCTTATATGTAACGCCATACCACTTATCCTCAGCCACTAAAACCGTAACATCCTTTTGCCCGCGAGCGATAACATTAGAAACGATTATAGGAAGATAAAACTCGGATTTGGGTACATTGATTTTCTCATTTAAAAAATCAACCAAATCGGACGAAATATAATCGAAAACATCAGGGGTAAAGCCCCACATATTCATTGAAACCACCGAATCGGGTGAAAGCGGAATCCAATTAACATCGTCCTCAGTATATTTACAGTCGATAATCTTGGTGCGCTCGGTAACGGTTTTGAGTTTTCCGTTTTCAATTTCGCAAACGCCCCTTGAAACGCTGCCGTTTTCGGTAAGAGTATTTTCTAATCGGAAGCCGACCATACAATAATCGCCCGCCTGCTTTTTGAGGTGGTCATATATCTTTTTAAACGCATCGCGGCCGTAATAATCATCGGCGTTAACAACCGCAAAGGGTTCGTTAATTATATTACGGCAGCAATAGATTGCATGAGCCGTTCCCCAAGGCTTAGTTCTATCCTTAGGGCAAGCAAAGCCCTCGGGCAGCATATCAAGCTCTTGATATACATACTCAACATCAATAATTTTTTCTATTCTCTTGCCAACTATTTCCCTAAAATCCTTTTCGATTTCCTTCTTTATTATAAAAACAACCTTATTAAAGCCCGCAAGCTTGGCATCATAAACCGAAAAATCAAGCAATGCCTCGCCTTTCGGACCAATGGGCTCTATCTGCTTAAGCCCGCCGAAGCGGCTTCCCATACCTGCTGCCAGCACAACAAGCGTTGCATTAAATCCCATAATTATCTTCTCCTTTTATCTGAAAATAAAAGCCGTGACACAGCATAACAAATCAAAATCTGCATATAATTCCTTGGTCACTTATAACAGTATATCGTTTTTATTGCGCGCTTGTCAAGTAATTTGTAAAGTGTTAATAATTATCCTTGACATATGGGGATAAAAATAATATAATAGTTATCAATGTGTTACCAGGATAATAATATATTTAAAGGTGGTTTTTAAATTGGCAAAGCCCATTAAAATAACCGATGACGGTTTGAAAAAGCTTCAAGAAGAGCTTGAATTTCTTAAAACCTCAGGTCGCGCAGATATTGCAGAAAAAATTAAGGTTGCTCGCGGATACGGCGACTTATCCGAAAACAGTGAATACGATGAGGCTAAAAACGAGCAGGCTAAAATAGAAGCAAGAATTGTTGAAATTGAAGCAATGCTTAAAAATGTTGAGATTATCTCAAGCATTAAGGGTGCCGCTAAAACCGTTATGGTTGGTGTTAAGGTTAAGGTATACGATGTTGAATTCGATGAGGAATGTGAATACCTCGTTGTAGGCTCAACCGAGGCAGACCCGAGAAACAATAAAATTTCTGATGAATCTCCCGTTGGCAAGGCTCTTATCGGTCACAAGGTTGGCGATGAGGTAACCGTTGAGGCTCCTGCAGGCGAGATTAAGCTTAAAATACTCGGTATTTCTAAATAATTTTAGGGGGTGGCTTAAGCTACCCCGTTTTTTGAAATCTTTTTTTGAAAGGATGTTTAATATGGGCGAAAACAACAATAATGCTCCCGTTCAAGATTTGAATGAAATTTTGCAGGTGCGCCGCGATAAGCTTGCGGCTATGTGTGAAGCGGGCAAAAATCCGTTTGTTAAAACAAAATACGATGTTGATGCCTATTCTGCTGATATAAAATCCGATTACGAGGGCTTTGAGGGCAAGGCCGTTAGTATTGCGGGCAGAATCATTACCCGCAGAATTATGGGCAAGGCAAGCTTTGTAAGCCTTCGCGATACAAAGGGCGATATTCAGCTTTATGTTCGCCGCGATGATGTTGGCGAAGAGGATTATGCCGCATTCAAAAAATGGGATATAGGCGATATTGTAGGCGTTAAGGGCTTTGTTTTCAAAACCCAAACGGGTGAAATTTCCGTTCACGCCGAGCATATAGAAATTTTGGCAAAATCTCTTCTCCCCTTGCCCGAAAAGTTCCACGGGCTTAAGGATAACGACCTTAGATACCGCCAAAGATATGTTGACCTTATCGTTAACCCCGATGTTAAGCGCAATTTTATAATTCGCTCAAAATTCATTAAATATATGCGCGAGTATCTCGATAATATGGATTATGTTGAGGTTGAAACCCCCGTTCTCAATACCATTGTGGGCGGTGCGGCAGCAAGACCTTTTATCACCCATCACAACACCCTTAATATACCTATGTATATGAGAATTGCAACCGAGCTTCCGCTCAAGCGTTTAATAGTTGGCGGTATGGATAGGGTTTATGAAATCGGCAGAATTTTCCGCAACGAAGGTATGGACCCGAAGCATAACCCCGAATTCACAACGGTTGAGCTTTATCAGGCCTATGCCGATTTCCACGATATGATGGATATTGCCGAGGGTATTATCTCGGGCTTTGCAAAGGACGTTTTGGGCAGCTATGAGCTTGAATGGCTCGGCGAGAAAATCAATCTTACTCCCGGCTGGCGCAGACTTACTATGGTCGATGCCGTTAAGGAATATGTAGGCATTGATTTCGGTGAAATAACCGATGATGCCGAGGCTGTTAAGGCGGCAGAGAAAATCGGCGTTGAGCTTGCAGAAACTGCCGATAAAACTTGGGGTAACGCCCTTTATGCCTGCTTCGACCAGCGCGTTGAGGAAAAGCTGATTCAGCCAACCTTTATAACAATGTATCCCGTTGAGGTTTCGCCCTTAACCAAGGCTTCACCCGAGGACCCGCGCCTTACCGAAAGATTTGAACTTTTCATCTGCCGCAGTGAGCTTGCTAACGCATATTCCGAGCTTAATGACCCGATTGTTCAGCGCGAGCGTTTTGAAAAGCAGCTTGAGCTTCGCGACCGTGGTGACGATGAGGCCGAAATGCTTGATGAGGATTTCCTCACCGCTATGGAATACGGTATGCCACCGACAGGCGGTATGGGAATAGGCATCGACAGAGCAGTAATGCTGCTTACAAATTCCGATACCATCAGAGAGGTAATCTGCTTCCCCACTATGAAGCCGCTTGACTGATTTTAAACGGTTAAAAATTTAATTTATAATAAAACACTCTGCCAAACGGCAGAGTGTTTTTTGTTCACTTACGAGTGGGTTTAACATTTGTTGCAGGGGTGATATTGCCATCAATAGCACCGTTGGCATCTTCGAAATTTTTAATATTAGCTCTTATTAAAACGAGCACCTGACTATTAACGCTTCTGCCTTCATAATCAGCAATATATGATATTTTATTCAGCATTTCTTCTTCAATTCTAATTGAAACACTCTTTATAGCCATAAATCCACCTCATAATAAATATATTATGTATTTATTTTAGACGTATTATGTGTTATAATGTTACAAACGGATATATGGTATAGTTAAAAAACACCCGCACATAAAAATAATTTATGCGCGGGGTGATATCGAAAAACAAACGAATATATATCAGTTAGCCTTTAAAAATTCATAAATTTTAATCTTCTTCAAGCAATTTTGACGGTGAGATTTTTAACACCTGTGCAATCTTGAATAATGTTTCTAAGGAAACGCCTCGAACAGTGCCTGTTCCCTCAACTTGACCTACAAAGCTTACACTTTTACCGATGAGCTCTGCAAAATGTTCCTGGGTAAAGCCTGCTTTTCTTCTATAATATGCAATTTTCAATCCAACAGTAATATATCTTTCAGGAAATTCTGTTTTCATTTTTTTGCTCCTTTTCTTTTATATGAATATTTTACTCGAAAAGGGCGTGTATTATTATAAGATACAATTGCAGAAATATTTACTTTAAGTGAAAAATAATTTATAATAAGTAAAATATTATTTAATTGGAGAAAATTATGAAATCAAATACTTGCTGTTTTTTAGGTCATAGAACGATAAACGAAACCGAGGAATTAAAATCAAGGCTTTTGGAGATTATCGAGCAACTAATTGTGGTAAATCAAGTTGATACATTTCTTTTTGGAAGCAAGAGCAGATTTAATAGCCTCTGCCTTGAGCTTGTTACCAAGCTAAATGAAAAGCACCCACACATAAAGCGAATTTATGTGCGGGCGGAATATCCGAATATAGACGAAAGCTATTCAGATTATCTTTTAGAAAGCTATGAGGAAAGCTACTATCCCGAAAGGATAAGAAATTCAGGCAGAGCCTCATATGTTGAGCGAAATTATGAAATGATAGACAAAAGCCATTTTTGTATTATCTACTACGACGGACAAAACGCCCCCTCTACCCGCAAAAGCGGAACAAAGGTTGCTCTCCAGTATGCTATTAAAAAGCAAAAGAATATTATTGTGTTGCCAAAAGAAATATAAAAAACCGACTACAGTCCAATGTAGTCGGTTTTTTGTTATTGGAATTCTTCGCCGAAATGCAGTTTTCTTTGCTGTTTAATATCGAAAATTAATTTTTCGATTGTGCCATCGGTCCAAACCTTATCCATTTCGTTTCTTACCGAACGAGGAAAAAGCGTTTGCATATCCTCTGCATAGAGACTGCCGTCCCTTGGGGTTTGAGAATCCAAAACCGAATATTTATCGTTTGATTTTTTGATTGTAAACCTATGAGGAATTGAGAAGCCATCACCCATTCTAACCTCATTTTCCTCCATATAATACCTTTCACTTAGCACCCAAGTATATGCTATATACTCGCTCTCGCTTTTTTGCTCAACAAGGTAGGTTTTAAGGCTCACGAAGCCTTTTTCGTTTTCGCTATATATTTTTTCCTTATCATACTGCGCCAAAATAAATTCCTTTATTGCAAGCTCAATATATTCCTGCTCTAAATTAACGGGCGGCGCATAATCAAAGCCCCAAGTATTAAAAACAACCGGCTCATTTTTACTCATTTTGCCAACATCAATAACAAAGGCTGACACGACAAGAAGCACCACCGCTAACAGCGCGCTAAAGCAGATAACAAGTCTTTTTCTCGTTGAAATGATTTTTTTATTTGAATAATTAATGGTGCTTATGATATTTTCCATTAATTTATCTTGATTATCCTCAGGTCGAACCCTCTCGCCGCTAAGCAGCTCATTAATGGTGATTTCAAGCTCGTTACATAGTGGCTCAAAGAGAGATAAATCGGGCATATTTCTGCCGTTTTCCCAATTGCCTATTGTTCTATCTGAAACGCCAAGCTTTTCAGCCAATTGCTGCTGAGTGATTTTTTTATTTTTACGGCACTCGGCAATAAAGCCGCCTATTTTTTCTTGATTCATAAAAACACTCCCTTCACTCTTACATTTTAAGGGGTAATGCACCAAATTAACAGGAAACATTTCAAGGGTTGCCTATTTTAGCTTAAAAAAACAAAAAATTATACTTTTTTATGGCCTGCGATTTTTTCGAGTGTATCCTTTTTGATTTCGGCGCGCAACTTACTAAAGTATTCCGAAAAGGCAACCTTATCCTCACCGTAAACGAGGTTAAGCTCAAATTCGTTCTCTGACCAGCTTGAAATATCCGACAAGTTATGCTGAACAACTGCCTCTAACGAATCTATCGCCTTATAAATCTTGGCCTCAAGCGTTTTGCGTTCTTCCATCTCTCTATAAAGCGCCGTCATTTCGGTTTTAATATCATCGGGCAGTGTATTTACCCATTCTAAAAGCATATTTTGCTCCTTTTGCTCATGCGCTTCGGTTTTCAAAAAGGTTGGGATATCGCCTATGAAGCATTCGCCCAAATCGTGAATGATACACATATTTATAACCTTACTCATATCCGCTTCTGGAAACTCATTTTTTATGAAAAAGGCAAACAAGGTCATCATCCAGCAATGCTCGGCAACGCTTTCCCTACGGCCTTTTGAAGTATCACAATGTCTTGTTGTATCCTTAAGTCGCTCCGCTATGGTTAAAGCCTTTAACAATTCTCTCGGTAGCATAAAAACACCTCAATTCAAATAATATGCTTATATATTTTACCCTTATTTACAAATGGGACTGTGAAAAAATCCACAGTCCCATAAAATTATTTTTCTACAACAGGCGGCTTACCGTCAACAGTATCGGCCGTTATGATAACCTTTTTAATGCTATCATCAGAGGGTGTTTCAAACATAATGTTCTGCAAAACTCCCTCAATAATCGAACGCAAGCCTCTGGCCCCCGTTTTTCTCTCAACCGTTAAATCGGCAATACGCTCAAGTGCGGCATCCTCAAAAGTGAGCTCAACATTATCCATATTAAAGAGCGCCTTATACTGCTTAATAATCGAGTTTTTAGGCTCGGTCATAATACGGATAAGGGTTTCTTTATCCATCTGCTTAAGCGCGGTTATAACCGGCAGACGACCTACAAGCTCGGGAATCAGACCGAACTTAACCAAGTCCTGATGGGTTACAGATTCGCAAAGCGACTGCGCCTCAAGACTTTTAGGTGATTTAACATCTGCACCAAAGCCCAAGCTACTACCGCCCATTCTCTTTTCTATCACCTTTTCGATACCATCAAAGGCACCTGCACAAATAAAGAGAATATTAGTAGTATCAATCTGGATAAACTCCTGTTGGGGATGCTTTCTGCCACCCTGAGGCGGAACATTAGAAATCGTGCCCTCAAGTATTTTTAAAAGAGCCTGCTGAACGCCCTCGCCGCTTACATCGCGGGTTATCGAGGCGTTCTCGGATTTTCTGCCGATTTTATCAATCTCATCAACATAGATAATTCCGTGCTCAGCCTTTTCAATATCATAATCAGCCGCTTGAATAAGGCGCAAAAGGATATTTTCAACATCCTCGCCTACATAGCCCGCTTCGGTCAATGTAGTAGCATCTGCTATCGCAATCGGCACATCAAGTATTTTAGCCAAAGTTTGAGCCAAGAGGGTTTTACCAACACCGGTGGGCCCCAACATTAAAACATTACTTTTGGTCAGCTCTACATCATTTTCGGCGCTTTTATAAACACGCTTATAATGATTATAAACTGCAACCGCAAGGGTTTTCTTGGCATCATCCTGCCCGATTACATATTCATCAAGCTTTGCCTTTATTTCTTGGGGCTTAGGCAACACCTTTTCTGCTTCCTTTGACGATTTCTTCTCATTCCTTGCAGACTTTTCATCGTTAAAGAGCAGATTGTTGCAAAAGCTTATACAGCTATCGCAAATATAAACGCCGCGGCCCTCAATAAGCTGGCTTACCTCATCCTGCGATTTACCGCAAAAGGAGCAACAAATTTCATTATTTTCTTTAGGCACCTTAATACCTCTTATCTCTTAGTGATTACCTTATCAATAAGGCCGTATTCTGCAGCCTCGGCGGCAGTCATAAAATTATCACGCTCGGTATCGCGCTCGATTACCTCGAGCGGTTTACCTGTTTTTTCAGCTAAGATGCTATTGATATTACTGCGAATATGCTTAATATGATTAGCGTGAATCAAAATATCGGTTGCCTGACCTTCGGCCGAGCCTAAAGGCTGGTGAATCATAATTTCACTATTCGGAAGCGCATAGCGCTTACCCTTTGCACCTGCTGCCAACAAAAACGCGCCCATACTTGCAGCCATACCCATACAAATAGTGCTTACATCGCACTTGATATACTGCATAGTATCATAAATAGCCATACCCGCCGAAACAGAGCCACCGGGGCTATTGATATAAAAGCTTATATCTTTATCGGGGTCCTGACCTTCAAGGTATAAAAGCTGCGCGATAATAATGCTTGCGGAAGCATTGTCCACCTGGTCGTTTAGCATAATAATTCTGTCGTTCAGCAAACGCGAAAAGATATCATAAGAACGCTCTCCGCGACTTGTTTGTTCAAGAACATAAGGAACTAAATTCATATCCATAGTAATTCCCTCCTATAAAAAACAGTATGAACAAAACAAAAACTTTATAATCAATTATTCTGCCTTTTCCTTAGAAGCAGTTTTCTTTTCAACTACCTCCTCGGTGATAACGGCATTAGCCTTAACAAAGTCGATAGCGGCGCCAACCTTAACATCCTTTTCAAGCTCGGATGCAGGAATTGCTGCCTTAACCTTATCAACTTCCATTCCATAGCCCTCGGCAAGCTTTGCATATTCAGCCTCTAAAGCCTCCTCGCTTGCCTCGATATTTTCAAGCTCAACAATCTTTTCAAGTGCTAAGCGATATTTAACCTGCATCTCTGCTTGGGGACGGAAGTTTTTCTTAAAGTCATCCAAAGATGCGCCTGTATACTTAAGATAGGTTTGGAAATCCATGCCCTGAGACTGCATACGATAAGCAAACTCCTCAACCGACTGATTAAGGCGATTTTCAAACATAGCCTCGGGGATTTCACCCTTAATGCCATCAACTATCTGCTGAACAAGCTCGTTTTCAACAGCCTCCTCAGCCGCCTTTTTCTTACGCTCTACAGCCTTCTTCTTAAGGTCAGCCTTGAGTTCCTTAAGGGTATCAAATTCGCTTACATCCTTAGCAAACTCATCATCAATTGCAGGCAGTTCGCGAATCTTAAGCTCGTGAAGCTTGATTTTGAACACTGCCGCTTTACCTGCCAAATCCTCAGCGCCGTAATCCTCGGGGAAGGTTACATCGATATCGAACTCATCGCCGATATTTTTGCCGATAATCTTCTCCTCAAAGCCGGGGATAAACTGACCCGAGCCAAGCTCAAGAGCGTGGCCCTCGGCCTTGCCGCCCTCAAAGGCAACGCCATCAACGAAGCCCTCGAAATCAATAATTGCGGTATCGCCTTTTTTAGCAGCTCTATCCTCTATAGATACCATACGGGCATTACGCTCTGCCATAGCCTTAACCTCGGCATTAACCTCGGCGGCAGTAACATTAACTGCAGGCTTTGTAGCCTTTAAGCCCTTATAGCTTGCAAGCTCGATTTCGGGATAGGTTGTAAGGCTAACCTTAAAGTCAACGCCATCCTCTTTAGAAATTGAAACAAGCTCAAAATCCATCTTATCGTCGATTACTTTAAGGCCTGATTCATTGATTGCGCCCTCAACAGCATCGTTATAAAGAAGATTTAAAGCATCCTCAAAAAATACCTCGGTGCCATAATAGGTTTCGATAATATGAAGGGGTGCTTTACCCTTTCTGAAACCGGGGACATTGATTTTTTTACCGTTTTTACGATAGGCCTCTTTTATAGCCTCTCTGAATTTTTCACCATCAATGGTGATTTCCAGTTGATAGCGGTTAGCTTCAACCTTTTTTGTTTCTTTTAAACTCATTATTCATACCTCCGCATAAATTACACACTATTATATCATAGTAGAATTAAAATTTCCACCACTTTTTGCTATTTTTTAGAAATTATTTAAAAATGCCGCAATCGGTTATTAAAACAGGGGTAAAGCCCACGCTATCTGCCGAAATAAGCCTCAATTTTATGCCGTTATGCTCGTAAATTATCTTGGCGGCACCCGAGCCGTGAATATGCCCGTAAAACACCCTTTTAATGTTATATTTTTCGAGAACGGAAATAATTTCATCGGATACAAAATCGCTATATGCGGGAGGATAATGAAGAAAGACTATTGCCTCTTTTTCGGCTTCTTTTGCAAGACGCAAGGAAGCCTCTATTCTTCCGCATTCGCGCTTTATGATTTTTTCATCCTGCTCACCCGAGCCATCATAATACCACCCACGCGAGCCGCAAAGAGCATAATTTTCATCGAAATAACAATTATTATGCAATATTTTTATACTATCAAGCTTATTTTTAAGTAAAAATTCGTTGATTTTTGAAGCTGTGCTCCACCAAAAATCGTGATTGCCCTTTAAAATTATCTTTTGCCCAGGAAGCTCGTTTAAAAATTTGAAATCACTTAGTGCCTCATCAAGCGAAATCGCCCAAGAAACATCGCCCGCAATCACAACCGTATCGTCATCACCGACGATTTTTTCCCAGTTTTCCTTCAGTCTCGCGGTATAGTTTTCCCACCCATAAAAAACATCCATAGGCTTGTTAGTTCCAAATGATAAATGTAAATCAGAAATTGCAAATAATTTCATTTTGGAAGCACTTCCCGCACATAATAATTTTAACTCAACAAATAATAAATATGGCTCAAAAGCCGGAAAGGAATGATATTATGTTTGAACCTAAAACCGAAAGCTGTATCCATTGCAGCGTTAAGAACTGCGTTTACCATACCACAGAGGATTCTTGCTCTGCGGGTAAAATTAATGTTGGCAACTGCACAGCCTGCACCTGCAGTGAAACCTGCTGCGATACCTTTAAGTCTAAACAGTAATCTTCTCTTAAATAATATCCGACTCGCTCGAGTCGGATATTATTTTATATTTTAAGGCAACCCTTAACCGCCTCATACATATCATTTTTATCAAAAATTTCATTAAAGCGAACGGTTGCATTCTGAAGCTCGGCTATAGGTGACGGAACGGGGGTGTTAGTAACGATATTAAGAAGCTTTACCGTTTCAAACTCATCTAAAGCCACCCTATCACTAACCGCCGAAAGAACGCTCTTTGCAAACTTATAGGGCGAAGCCGTAGAGGCTACAAGCACAGGCCTATTATCACCCGTTTCATTCAAATACTGCTCATAAACATTAACCGCCACGGCAGTATGCGTATCGCAAAGATAACTATACTCATCAAAGGTTTTCTTAATTGTTTTAAGGGTTTGGGCATCATCGCAGCAGCCGCCATAGAAAACCTGCTTGAGCTTTTGCTTAATTTCAGCGTTAACCTCAAATCTGCCCTTAGCGGAAAGCTGATTTTGCAAGTCAGCCACATATTTATCATCGCCATCCGAAAGCAGATAAAGCATTCTCTCAAGATTGCTCGAAATCAAAATATCCATTGAGGGCGAAATGGTTGTATAAAAATCGCGGTTACGGTCATAAATACCGGTATTTATAAAATCGGTCAAAACATTATTGGCATTGGAAGCGCAGATAAGGCGGTTTACCGGAACACCCATAGCCTTAGCATAATACGCCGCTAAAATATTGCCGAAATTACCCGTGGGAACAACGATATTGAAGCCATCTGACAAATCGTCACCCTTAGCGAGCATATCGCAATAAGCCGAAATGTAGTAAACGATTTGCGGAGCGAGTCTACCCCAATTTATTGAGTTGGCAGAGGAAAACTCCAAGCCATTCTTTGAAAGATAATCAATAATACCGCTATCGGTGAAAATCTTTTTAACCCCTGTTTGAGCATCGTCAAAATTACCCTTAATTGCGCAAACATGGACATTTTCTCCCTTTTGCGAAGCCATTTGAAGCTTCTGCATAGGGCTTACGCCCTCGCTTGGATAGAAAACAATAATTTCGGTATTTTCCACATCCTTAAAGCCCTCCAAAGCGGCCTTGCCCGTATCGCCGGAGGTTGCAACCAATATAACAGTTTTCTTATTGCTTGCTATTTTCTTGGATGAAGTAGTCAGCAGGTAAGGCAAAAGCTGCAAAGCAAGGTCCTTAAATGCGCAGGTCGGGCCGTGCCAAAGCTCTAATATATTTAATTTTTCTCCAAGCAGTGAAATAGGTGCGGGATTATTATCATCAAAGC
Organism: Acutalibacteraceae bacterium; assembly: GCA_045589375.1. GTDB lineage: Bacteria > Bacillota > Clostridia > Oscillospirales > Acutalibacteraceae > UBA737. The sequence goes on from JAZNOY010000031.1 coordinate 25,425, forward strand.
TACCCTCATACGCCCCCAAAGCACAGTCTTGAAGCTCTTTATCGGTGAAATCAGTTAAAAATTTACCGAGAATATATTTTGCTCTGCCGATATAATCAAGCTTTGCTATATTATCGAAATCCGCATCCGAAAGTGACGGAATCGATTCAGGCAGAAAAAGACCACCCTCAGCCGAAATTCCGCGCGCAATAGCCGCTGCCGAATCGACCGAAACGGATTTATCTCTTGTGCTTACATATCTCATTAAAATTCCCCCAAAGATAAACATTTAATCTATTTTATAATATATTCTCTTATTTGTCAAAGCTTTGAAAAGAAAATATCGGCGTTTTTAAAAAATATTTTATCTAAAACGCGAGTTTCAATTCCGTTTTGTGAAAGCCAAGCATACAGGCTTGGTATTTTACAGGCATTTTCAAGCTTAATATCCATTTCGGCGCCATCAAAATCGGAGCCGATTGCAATATTATCCTCAAGCCCTAAATCAAGCATATGGCAAAGATGCTCATAAACGCTTAAAAAAACGTCATCCCCGCCTAAAAATACAGGGTATAAGCAAAGCCCTACAAGCCCGTTTTTTTGCGCGATACTTTTAATCTGCCCGTCATCTAAATTTCTAGGGTGGTTATGAACGGCCGCACAGCACGAATGGCTCGCAATAGGAAAATCGGCAAGCTCTATCGCCTGCCAAAAGCCCTCTCGGTTTATATGCGACAAATCGGTAGCAATTCCAAAATGATTAAGCGCCCTTATAACCTCTTGTCCAAACGGCTTCAATCCGCCCCTCGAATATGCGCCGCTTGCAAGATCGTTCTCGCCGTTCCAAGTAAGTGTGAGCGATTTCATATTATCCTCTTTAAGCTGTTCAACCAGAGAAATATCGCCTTCTAAAGCCTTCCCGTTTTCAACGGTAAAAAAGCAGTCGGGTTTATCGAAAGCCGCCGATATTTTTTTCTTAAAATCAGCTAAAGCCGCTTGATAATATTTAAAAGGATTTTTGCAGCTATCGTTTATCCAGATTGCAAAGCACTGCTTATATTTTTCAAAACAGGCATTGTGGTTTGCCGATACCATAAGTGAAGCATCATCAAAATCAATATCCTTTTCAAAGCAAACGGTTGGCGTATCTGCGTGCAAATCAAAATATTTCATACAAGCCACCTCAAAAAGCAGATTTAATATACTTAAGCTTCCAAATATCTTTACCTTCCTGCTTTTTATAAACCGTAACCTCGGCAACATCAAAGCGTGGCTGAAGCTCGGTATTAAGGCGTTTCATAAACATAGCCGCGGCATTCCTTGTGCGATTGATTTTGCCCTCATCAATCGCCTCGGCACCACTATAAAGCGAGCCGCTATCGCGCGTTTTAACCTCAACGAAAACGATATTTTCCTTGCTTTCGGCAATTATATCGATTTCACCATAGCGATTATCACGCCAATTACGCTTTATAATCACATAGCCCTGCCGCCTTAAATATTCGGCTACCCTTTGCTCTCCCTCGCGACCGAGCTCGGCCGCCTGCTTATTTTCCGATAACATTTTTCAAAAAAGAGAGGCGATGAACCTCGCAAACACCATATTTTGCAATTGCCTCGTAGTGCGCGCGTGTTCCGTAGCCTTTATGGCGGGCAAATTCATATTCGGGATATTTCTTATCATATTCGAGCAAAAGCCTATCCCTTGTTACCTTTGCAAGTATAGAAGCCGCCGCAATAGAAAAGGACTTTGAATCACCCTTTACAACCGTTTCGCAGGGGATTTTAATGCCCTTTGGAACACGGTTACCGTCTATCAGTGCGAAATCGGCAGAAGGTGATAAAGCTTCCACCGCCCGATTCATAGCAATATATGTAGCTTCTAAAATATTATACCTTTCAATTTCCTCAAGAGTTCCGAAAGCAATACCATAGGCAACAGCCTTTTCGGTTATGATTTCATATAGCTTTTCACGCTTTTTTTCGCTTAGCTTTTTAGAATCATTAAGTCCCTCAATCTCTAGCCCCACGGGCAAAATAACGGCCGCCGCGCAAACGGGCCCTGCAAGTGGACCTCGTCCCGCCTCATCGACACCGCAAACATATTTAAAGCCCTTATTTTTAGCTTCAATTTCAAAAGAAAAATCAGGCATTTTCCCCTCTCCTCTCGAGCGTTATTTTGCCGATTTTTGAACTGCGGAATTCTTCAAGCAGCATAGCCGACGCACGCTCGGTATCAACCTCGCCGCCGCGAATCATCATGCCACGTTTTTTACCGATTAGGCAAAGCGTATCATAAGCATCCTCGGGAAAATCCGATATGCCGTAACGCTCGGTAAGCATTTTGGGATACGCGGCGGTAAGTATTTCAAGAAGCCGCATAGCAAGAAGCTCTATATCTATAATTCTATCGGTAACCGCTCCGGTGAAGGCTAAATGCTCGCCTACAGTTTCATCATCGAATTTAGGCCATAATACCCCCGGTGTATCGAGAAGCTCCAAATCCTTATCAATGCCGAACCACTGATTGCCGCGGGTAACACCCGGTCGATTTTCGACCTTTGCGTGAGTGCCTCTTGCAATTTTATTTATAAAAGAGGATTTTCCTACATTGGGAATTCCGACCACCATAACTCTAAGCGGCTTACCCACCATTCCCTTGGCGCGATAATTTTCAAGCTTATCGGCAAGCAAGGTTTTAACGGTATCCTTAAATGCCTGCAATCCTGCTCCCGATTTACAATCAACCGCAAGCGCATATATGCCTTTGGTTTTATAGTATTCTATCCATTCTCCTGTGGCCTGCTTATCCGCCATATCACATTTATTAAGCAATATCAAATGCGGTTTATCACCAATAATACCCGCCAAGTCGGGATTACGACTACTGACGGGTATCCTTGCATCAACTATTTCTGCAACCGCATCAATAAGCTTCAATTGTTCACTGATTTGGCGCTTGGTTTTAGCCATATGCCCCGGAAACCATTGAATTCTTTGAGTGTTGCTCATTTTACTTAATACCTCCGAATTTATCTAACGGAAAAATTCTAAGCACGGCGTGGCCCAAAATATATCTTTCATCCACCATTCCGTAATTACCTATTTGCGATGAACGACTATCGAGCGAATCATTACGATTATCCCCGAGCACAAACACACAGCCCTCATCTACCATTACGGGAAATTCAATATCATATTTTAAATTCGTAGGAGTTTTAACATACCCCTCATCAAGCACCTCGCCATCAACCGATACGGTGCCCTTTTCAAAATCAATATCTACAATCTGCCCCTCGGTTGCTATAACGCGCTTTATAATGGGTAAATTGTTAGCATAAACCTCATCGGCCGCGTTATTAACATTTCGGGAAATAACGACTATATCCCCCTGCTTCGGAGTATAAAACATATTTGTAATGATAAGCTTTTGACCGTGCTGCAATGTGTTTTGCATAGAGTCGCCATCAATAGTGGCAATACGAAAAACAAATAAAAACAACAAAACCACAGCGACCATTGCTGCCACAAGCACCTCAAGCCACTCAAAAACATCCTTAATTCTTTTAGTTTTTTCTGCCCCGTTGTTATCCTGAGGCTCAGAGACTGTGAACTTTTCCGTAAAAATCACCACCATTAATGCCCTATAAGATGAAGCTGGGTGAAAAGCGCCAAACACACTGCTTTAAGACAGGTTTAGACTAATCCTTTCACCTTAATAAAGATAAGGGGAACAGAGCTTCTGCCCCGTCCCCCACTCTTTCAATAAAAGATTAACCGATGAGTTCTTTAACCTTTGCTGCCTTACCAACTCTATCACGGAGATAATAAAGCTTAGCTCTGCGAACTCTACCTTTTCTTACGAGCTCAATTTTAGCAACTATAGGTGAATGAATCGGGAACACACGCTCAACACCTACGCCGTAAGAAACGCGGCGAACGGTAACGGTTTCGGCAATACCGCTATTGTTCTTAGCAATAACAGTGCCCTCAAAAACCTGTATTCTTTCCTTTTCGCCCTCTTTGATTCTAACATGAACCTTAACAGTGCTACCGATTTCAACAATCGGAGCATCAGCCTTAAGCTGAGAAGCAGTTAGCTCTTTTAAAGCATCCATTGATTTTCCTCCTTAATTTTTTCAGATGTTCATAAACTCTAAAAAGCCAGAGGACCATCCGCTTCAATGTCGATAACTCGGCATTAAACCCACCTTTTAAGGCAAGGTGAAATTAAATGCTTGAATATATTACCACAAACCAAATAAAAAATCAAGTGTTTTTTTCATTATGGGTATAATCTTTAGGCTCTGCATCAATTCTCGCATAAATTTCTTTTATTTTTGCAATTTGACTATCAGCCTTAACTTCGTATTGAACGCCGTTTGAATCGGTAAAAACCGAGTTTGAAAGCGAGTAGATAAACGACTCACCGTCCACAGTCACCTTGACCATTATTTCCCACCCCTTGATTTTTTCATGCCTCGGTTTTTTACCAAGTGACGAAAAGCAAGAAAAAACTTCCTCTATATCCTTGATATCTCGGGTTGTTTTGCACATAACTCCCTCATCTGAAGCTATAATAATTTCCATTTCTTGATATGGTTTGATTTCCGCTTTCCCAAGGCATCCCGCAAAAGCACACGCCAGCATCACACAAATCGTTATACAAAGCAGCTTTTTCATTCATTAACCACCCCTACACACAATACTCCCAAATACTACAAAAGGTTGCAATTTCCTTTATATTATACCAAATTGTGAAAAAAATGAAAGTATTTTAAATTAAGTATTGACAAAACATACGGTTTAGTGGGATAATAATGGTGATATATTATGTTTTTTGGAGTTTTGTGAATGCGTGTCATAACAGGTATCGCACGCGGCAGAAGGCTCGTAACTGTTCCCGGAAAGGATATTGTCCGTCCAACCTCCGAAAAGGTTAAGGAGGCTCTTTTCAGCGCCATTCAGTTTGATATTGAGGGCAGAAGGATATTAGATGGCTTTGCCGGCTGTGGTCAGCTTGGAATTGAGGCCTTAAGCCGAGGAGCAGAAAGTGCGGTTTTTGTTGATTGCTCTGATGCATCTATTAATGTTATTAAGCAAAATCTTAAAGCGACCGCTTGCGAGGAAAATGCCCGTGTAATTAAATCAACCCTAGAGGCCTTTGCCGCAAGAAGCAACGATACTTTTGATATTGCCTTTCTCGACCCTCCGTATAAGGCGGAAATTTTATTATCGGCGCTTGAGGCTATACAGCCGCTTATGAGCGATTTCGGAAAGATTTTTTGCGAGCATCCGAAAGAGGTAGAGTTACCTTCTAAGGTGAACGATTTTAGCGCTTATAAGGTTTATGTTTTCGGCAAAACCAAGATTACTGCCTATAAAAAGGATGTGGCAGAAAATGAATGAAAGAATAGCAATTTGTCCCGGCAGCTTTGACCCCATAACCATAGGCCATCTCGATATTATTTCAAGAGCATCGGTTATGTTTGATAAGGTTATTGTTGTAGTGATGAACAACGATAAAAAGCACTACACCTTCACCTCTGCCGAGAGATGTGATATGATTAAAAAAACCGTTTGCGAATTACCCAATGTTGAGGTAGACGCTTACGATGGCCTACTCGCCGAATATTGCGCCAAGCGCAATGCGGGCGCAATTATTAAGGGTTTGCGTGCTATGTCGGATTTTGAATATGAATTCCAAATGGCGCTTACCAATAAAAAGCTTAACCCAAATGTTGAAACGCTGTTTTTAACAACGAGTGCAGAAAATATGTATTTAAGCTCGAGTATGGTTAGGCAAATTGCAGGCATGGGCGGAGATATAACCGGTTTTGTGCCGCAAATTATTCACGATGATATCATTAAGAGATTATCATCAAAAGAAGTTTAATAATTTAAAGTTTAAATAACGGAGGATGGATTAAAATGACACTTGACGAATTATTAGAGCAGTTTGATGAAGTGCTTGACAGCGGCATCAAAATTCCCGGCAAAAAAACAGTTGTTGATATTGAGAAGCTACGCGCAGTAGTTGACGATATCCGCCTTAATATCCCAAGCGAGATTAAACAGGCTCGCGGTATCGTTGCAGACCGCACCGATATTATTACAACCGCAAAGCGTGAGGCTGATGGAATTATCCGCAGCGCTGAGGAGCGCGCTAAAGCAATCGTGGCTCAGGAAGAAATCGTTAAGCTTTCTCAAGAAAAGGCCGCAGAGATTATCTCTAACGCTCAGGCAAAGAGCCGTGAGATGCGCAAGGCTGCTCAAGATTTCGTTGATGATATTATGCGCCGCGCCGATGAAGGTCTCACCGCAAATTTAGGTGAAATCAGAAAAACTCGCGCAGCTCTTAAGCAGCAGATTCCTACCACTAAAGAATAATACTTAAAATTTAAAAACCGTGGCTTGCAAGCCACGGTTTCTTTTTTGGATTTTTATGCTTTTAGTCTATCCGAAATGCGCTTTAAAATGGGTATTAATAATCCACCCACGGAATTACCGAGAACAACTATTACAATAAACAGTAGCGCTTGGGCCGTAAAAATTCTCGCATTCACAAAATAGAACATATCGGCAATAGAGTGCTCAAAGCCTGCTAAAATAAAGGTTGGAATACAAACCAAAATTCCTATAAAGGCATCGCGTTTTTTGAATATTTCAACACTAATATAAACCAATATACCGCATAGTATACCATCAATAAAGGTCTGCCCTATCCCCTTTTGAAGCTTATTTTCACAAACCTCAACAACATTACTTATGGGCATTTTTATAAGTCCCATAACAATACAGCCTATAAGATTCCCCACCACGGAAAGCAAGGTGTCTACCAAAAACACCTTATCGTTTTGAAGCACATATCCGATTTTGCCGGTATAAAGATTAAAGCCAAAGAATACAACCGAAATGAGCCCCACCGTGAACAGCAATGCACCTATGTATTTATTAGCACTTGCAAGATAAATCATACCACCTATCGAAATCATCATTCCTGCAAGAATCGACTTTATAAATTCGCTTATTCTGTTTTTCAAATCATCGCCCCCTAAAATTTAGTATTCATTATAACATTTTTAAATTGATAAATCAACCTTAACTATTATTTATTTGACATTGTAGTCAAGAAAAATTATAATCAAGATAAAAGTCAATTTTATTATATTAAAGGGCAGTATTGTTTCTTGGATTTTTATAAAATTGTTTTATAATGATAATTGGTGATAAATATGTGTAAAAAAGCTAATAAGTGTGTTATTGCTATTGATATGGGCGGCACAAACATTAAATACGGTATCGTAGCAGAGAACTTCCGTCTTTTGCATTCCGATTCAACCCCCGCCTGCTCCAACGAAAGCACTGAATTTATATTATCAACCCTCGCCGATGTTATCAACCGAGAGAAATCTGTTGTTGACACGCTGGGGCTTGAATTTTCAGGCATCGCTGTAAGCACACCGGGTCCGTTTGATTACGCCGCCGCCAAAAGCCATATGCAAGGCAAATATGACGCCATATATGATATTGATTTAAGGGCTGTTTTCCGAGAGCGCTGTGGGCTTGATGAGCGGCTACCGATTGAATTTATGCAGGATGCCGCCGCCTTTCTATACGGTGAGCTTTGTGCGGGAAATGCTAAGGGGCTAACGAATTGCGCTTGCGTAACGCTCGGCACGGGTGTTGGCTATGCGTGTATGCTTGAAGGCACGATGCTCTTAAATGAACGCGGAGGACCATATTTTGTTCTCGCTTTTGCCGACTTTAACGGCACGCGTGTTGAGGACCTGATAGCCGGCAGGGCCATTGTCCGCCGCTTCGGTATGGATGCAAAAGAAATTTCAATCCGCGCCGAAAACGGCGATGAGCAGGCCATTAAAATATATTATGAGCTAGGCTTCACCCTCGGCTGCGCGCTCAAAACAATACCTGAAATCAAAAAGGTTTCACATATTATAATAGGCGGTCAGATTTCGAGAAGCTTTAAGCTGTTAGAAACGGGCATCATCGATGGTCTCGGCGAGCTTTCTGTTGCGCTCAAGCTTTTACCCGCCGCCTCTCCTGATAACTCGGCCCTGTTCGGTGCCGCCTCTATGCTTTTATAAATATTAACGCGGATGCCCTCTGGGCACCCGCGCGATTTTTTGCCTAAATATGAATAGGAATGAATGGAAAACAAAATTTTTATTTTTCTCATACTCTCACCTCTTAATTTAATTATACCACCGAAAAAGGTTGGGGCAATAAAAAATCCAAGTCCTAAGACTTGGATTTTTTGGTGCGGGTGACAGGACTTGAACCTGCACATCGGTGACACTAGCTCCTAAGGCTAGCGCGTCTGCCAATTCCGCCACACCCGCATATAAAGGCAACGGATATATTTTACTTTAAATCGCATAAAAAGTCAAGTCAAAATTACTTTATTGAAAATTCAAAAAAGCAGAGGATTCCTCTGCTTTTTTCGGCTATCTATGTAGCCGTATTTGAAATATTACCATAAAGTCCAAGCCCGAAGCTTACCGATAATGCCTTGTCCACCATATTCATAGAATTACCGTCGAGGCTGCCCATCTTTTCCTTAAGGCGTTTTTTATCGATTGTTCTAACCTGTTCAAGCAAAACTATCGAATCCTTTGCAAGACCGCAGCCCTCTGCGCTTACGCAAATATGAGTGGGCAAATTGCTCTTATCGTGCTGACTCGTAATTGCTGCGGCAATAACTGTGGGACTGTATTTATTGCCGACATCATTTTGAACGATGAGCACAGGGCGAACGCCTCCCTGCTCCGAGCCTATCACGGGGCTAAGGTCGGCATAATATATTTCTCCGCGTTTAATATTCATTATTGTTTCACACTCCGAAATGTTTCTAAAAATATTTTTGCCTATATTTGCAATTATTAAACAGCAAAACAAAAATATTTTTATTTAATACATTCTATGTGAAACAGGGAGTTTTGTTACGCCAAGCAAAAATAGCCGAGGAGAAGAACACCTAGAATAATTCTATAATATCCGAATGCTTTGAAATCGTGCTTCTTTATATAAGAAAGCAGGAATTTTATAGCCAAAACCGAAACTATAAACGCAACGACACAGCCAAGCGCCAAGAAGCACAGCTCATATAAAGTAAAGCTGAAGCCATCAAGGAAAAACTTAAGCACTTTTATAAGGCTGCCGCCGACCATAGCGGGAATTGAAAGGAAGAATGAAAATTCCGCAGCCACGGTGCGCGAGGTGCCGAGAAGCATAGCGCCTAAAATTGTTGAGCCGCTTCGTGAGGTGCCGGGTATCAATGCCAAGCACTGAATAAGGCCGATGAGAATCGCCGTTTTATAGGGCAGAAAATCAATTTCCGAAAAGCGCTCACGCTTTTTAATGCTTTCAATGATTATAAACAAAACACCGTAAATAATAAGCGTTGCCGCAACAACATAGGCTCGTTTATCGCCCGTTAGCATCATATCAATCTCATCATCAAAGACAAGACCGATTATAGCCGCCGGAACACTTGCGAGCAATATTTTTACCCAAAGGATGATTTTATCCATATAAACATAATTATTGCAAAGCCTTTTAATTTTGCCTGATTGCTCGCTGAAATAAGGCTTCACCGCTGTTTTTTTGGAGTGAAGCGGCCAAATCTTCTGCCAAAACAGAACCACAACCGCCAAAATGGCGCCAAGCTGGATAACAACCAAAAAGATATCCATAAACTCTTTACGGAAGGGCATTTTTATCCATTCATCAACCAAAATCATATGCCCTGTGCTGCTTATGGGCAACCATTCGGTTATTCCCTCAACAATACCGAGCAAAATGGTTTTAAGCACTGTGAAAAAATTTTCCAAAACCAAAACCTCTATTCATAAAGTATAAGGGTGCATATGCACCCTTATATATTAACTCATAATAATCTCTTTGTAAAGTCTAATATAAGCATTAGCCGAGGTAGCCCAGCTATTATCGCATGCCATACAGCGTTTTCTTAATATATTCCAGCCTTCCTTATCGGCATAACCGCCTATTGCGCGCCACACCGCCTCTTGCATTTCGTGAGCATTAAAGTTTTTAAATGTAAAGCCGTTACCCTCGCCGCTTTGGCTATCGGTAATAGTATCGTTAAGACCGCCTGTTTCTCTGACAATAGGCACTGTGCCGTAGCGCAAGGCCACCATCTGTGCAAGTCCGCAGGGCTCACTCTTGCTGGGCATTAGGAAAATATCTGCACCCGCATAAATTCTATGGGCTAATTGCTGGTCAAAGCCGAGCTTTAGTGCTACTTTATTTGGGTATTTTTGAGCCATTTCATAGAAAAATGTTTCAAATTCCCACTCGCCCGAGCCTAAAATTGCAACCTGAATATCCGCCTTAAGCAGTTCTTCAAATATATGCTTAACAAGGTCAAGTCCCTTATGCTTAACGAGTCTTGTTACCATACCAATGAGCGGAATATTCTCATTCTCTGGAAGCCCCATCTGCTTTTGAAGCTCGATTTTATTATAGGCCTTATCCTCAATAGTTTCGGCAGTAAAATTCTTAAAAATCATTGGGTCGGTTTCGGGATTATAAACCTCGCAATCGATTCCGTTTACAATACCTGTAAGCTTATAAGTAAACTGCTTTAAAATATCGTGCAGACCGTGAGAAAAATAGGGGTCTAAAATCTCGCGCGAATAGGTTGGAGAAACGGTTGTAACCTTATCGGCACACTGAATTGCGCCCTTCATAAGATTAACACAGCCATCATATTCAACTATGCTTTCTCTACCCTCGGGAAGACCTAAAACATCGCCGTAAAGCTCCATACCGTATTTACCCTGATATTGAATATTATGAATGGTAAACACCGATTTAATGTTAGAATAAAGCTCGTCATATTTATAAAATTCGTTTAAGAAAACCGGTATTAAAGCAGTTTGCCAATCATTACAGTGAATAACATCGGGCTTAAAATCAATATACGGGAGGATTTCAAGCACTGCACGCGAGAAAAATGCATAACGCTCGGCATCATCATAAAAGCCGTAAAGCCCATCTCGTTTAAAATAATACTGATTATCTATAAAGTAGTAGATAACTCCGTTAAGCCGAGCCTCAAATATTCCGCAATATTGGCGGCGCCAAGAAACAGGCACCGTTATATTCGCGATAAAATTCATATTCTTGCGCAGCTCCTCGGGAATACTGCTATAAAGCGGCACAACCACTCTACAGCCTATAAGTCTGCGGCGCAGCGCCTTAGGCAGTGCTCCCGAAACATCGGCAAGTCCCCCCGACATTGCGAACGGGTAGGCCTCACTTGTAGCAAATAAAACTTTCATATAAAACTCCTTGCGGCATTCCTGCCGTTAAATTGACTTCTTTTTATCTATAATTATAGCCTTTGCAGGTGTCCCTTTTACAACTGCAGATGAGCTGATGGTTACATCCTTATCGGCAATCACCCTTGAAATCTGAGCATTTTCGCCCACAGCAACACCCTGCATAAGAATAGCATCCTCAATAACAGCACCCTTTGCAACCTTGACACCGCGGAAAAGGATACTGTTTTTAACCGTTCCGTCTATCACACAGCCACTAGCTATAAACGAGTTGCTCACATCTGATTTTGTTCCGTAGCGTGTAGGCATATCGTCGCGGGTTTTAGTATATATAGGTCTATCCTGATTGAATAAATCGTGACGGATTTCAGGCTCTAAGAGCTTCATATTGACATCAATATAGGTATCAATATCATTCATAACAGCCGCAAAGCCGCTGTGATGATAGCCATAAATGTTAAGCTTATCCACGTTTCCTAAGATGATATCCTCTTCAATAGTCTGTCCGCCGTTTTCATAGGTTTTATCAATAAGCTCAATTAAGAACTTCCTATTAAACACAAACAAACCTATACTGATTTTATCACAAGGCTCTATATTTTCTTTAAAATCAACCGAAACAACACGGTCGTTCTCATTTAGATGCATCGACATAACATTGTTGTTATTATGGAATGAATTTCCCTCGTGATAAACCATTGTAATATCTGCGCCCTTTGTGATATGAGCATCTACAACCGCGGCAATATCAATATTTGCAACGGTGCTTGCATTGCAAAGAACAATATTTCCGGCTTGGCAACGGCGTATAAAATCACGCGCATTTTTAAGCGCCTCAATATATCCGTGATAACGGCGCGCACCGCTTATATTAAACGGCGGCAATATGCGCACACCACCGTTTTTACGGTCTAAATCCCAATAAATTCCGCTTCCGATATGGTCCATAAGGGAGCGATAATTTTCTTTGGTTATAATTCCAACATTGCTAACCCCTGCATTAACGAGGTTTGAAAGACAAAAATCCACTATTCTGTATCTACCGCCAAACGGCACCGAAGCCATTGAACGAACAGCCGTGAGCTCGCCTAATGCCTCATCGTGAGCATTAGCAAAAATAATACCCGCTATAGATGATGCTCTCATATTTCTGCCCCCTCCTCAACATTTTTATCAATCATTTTCTTTGCGCCGATTTTGGCGTTTTTACCAACCTTTAGGTTATCGCCTATAACCGATATTCCAAACTCCTCGCTCGAAATGCTGGTCGGGTCTACACCGACACAGGCGTTTTCGCCTATTTCGACATTCTCGGCAATTATAGAATACTGAACGCGCGCACCCTTTTTAATCACAGCGCCTGGCATAACGAGCGAATATTCAACACTCGCACCCTCCTGCACCGTAACATTCTCAAAAAGTATAGAATAATCAACATTACCATAAACCTCGCAGCCATCGGTAACGATTGAATTTTCAACCTTTGCACTCTCGGCAACATACTGCGGCGGCATAGCAATAGTTCTTGAATAAATGCGCCAATCGCTATCCGCGAGCCTTAAATCGATTTTCGGATTAAGCAGGTCGAGGTTTGCTTCCCAAAGAGAATCTACCGTTCCAACATCCTTCCAATAGTCATCGAAGCGATAAACCATCATATTCTCATCATTGTTGAGCATTGCGGGGATAACATCCTTACCGAAATCGTTTGAGGAATCGGGCTTGGCCTCATCCTCGGTTAGATATTTACGAAGCTTCTCCCAAGAGAAAACATATATTCCCATTGAAGCGAGATTGCTTTTGGGAGCTTTCGGCTTTTCTTCAAATTCATATATACTGCCATCGGGGTTAGTGTTCATAATACCGAAGCGGCTTGCTTCCTCCGTAGGAACCTCTAAAACCGCGATGGTGCAAGCAGCCCCTGTCTTCTTATGCTGATTTATCATTTTTGAGTAATCCATTTTATAAATATGGTCGCCCGATAAAATAAGCACATATTCGGGATTGTAGCGCTCAATGAAGCCTAAATTTTGATATATGGCATTTGCCGTGCCCTTATACCAATCTCCGCCCTTTTGGCCTTGATACGGGGGTAGAATATGCACGCCTCCGTTTTGCCTATCAAGGTCCCAAGGCTTACCCGAGCCTATATAATCGTTAAGCTCAAGCGGCTTATACTGGGTTAAAATACCAACCGTATCAATTCCCGAATTGATACAGTTTGATAGCGGAAAATCTATAATCCTATACTTCCCGCCATAAGGAACCGCGGGCTTGGCAATCTTGGAGGTGAGAACGCCGAGTCGGCTTCCTTGACCACCCGCAAGCAGCATTGCGACACATTTTTTCTTAATCACAAAAACATCTCCTTTTTTTAAAAGCCCAAAGATTTTGTTGCTCAAAATTAATTATACTGATAAAATTTATCCTTTATTCCCCTTTTGCGAACGCTTGGGAACCTTAAAATAGGTTACGGAAAGTGCGGGAATATCAATTGAAATTGAATTATCGTAGCCGTGAATTGAAATCTCCTCGCTCTTATAGCTGATATCCTTTTCGGTTTCGCCGCCGAATTTTTTATAATCGGTCGAAAATACGGTGCGATAGCTTCCCTTCCGCGGCACGCCTATTCGATAATCTCGGCGCGCTACGGGCACAAAGTTGCAAACACAGATAAGCTCATTACCCTCACTATCAATTCGCCTAAAGGATATGATGCTTTGCGCGTTATCGTCGTTCGAAATCCAATTGAAGCCCTCCCAAGAGTAATCAATCTCGTAAAGCTCTTTATGCTTCAAATAGAATTTATTAAGCTCACTTGTAAATTTTTGCATTTTTCTATGGGCATCGTAATCAAGCAACAGCCAATCGAGTGGGGCATCATATTTCCACTCGATAAATTGAGCAAACTCCTGCCCCATAAACAACAGCTTTTTACCCGGATGAGCCATCATATATGCATAAAACGCCCTAAGGCTCTTAAACTTATCCTCATATTCACCCGGCATTTTGTTTATCATTGAGCACTTGCCGTGCACAACCTCATCGTGCGATATAGGCAGAACAAAGTTTTCTGAAAAAGCATAGAAAAACGAGAAGGTTAAGCAATCGTGGTTATTTTTTCTAAACAACGGGTCGAGCGACATATATCTAAGCATATCGTTCATCCAACACATATTCCACTTGAAATTAAAACCGAGTCCCCCATCGCAAGCGGGTTTAGTAACCATTGGCCACGCGGTAGACTCCTCGGCAATCATCATAACGCCGGGAGCCGCCTTAAATGCGGCGGCATTCACCTGCCTTAACAGCTCAATTGCCTCTAAGTTTTCGCGACCGCCATAGGAATTTGGCAGCCACTCACCGCCTTGGCGTCCATAATCAAGATAAAGCATTGAGGCAACGGCATCAACGCGAAGTCCATCAATATGAAACTCCCTCAGCCAAAATGAAGCGCTCGAAACTAAAAAGCTCATAACCTCGGGCTTGCCGTAATCAAAAACGCAGGTCCCCCACTCCTTATGCTCGCCCTTACGGGAATCGCTGTATTCATAACAAGCAGTTCCATCAAAGCGATAGAGTCCGAATTGGTCTTTAGGGAAATGGGCAGGCACCCAATCCAAAATAACGCCTATTCCCTCACTATGCATTATATCAACAAAGCGCTTGAAATCGTTTGGAGTTCCGTATCTCGAGGTGGGAGCGAAATATCCCGTGCACTGATAACCCCAAGAGCCCTCAAAAGGATGTTCGGTTATGGGCATAAGCTCAATATGGGTATACCCCATTTTTTTAACATAACGGGAAATCTCCCTTGCCGCCGTTACATAGTCATACAAATTACCGTCCTCAAAGCGTTTCCAAGAAGCAAGGTGAAGCTCATAAATATTTACGGGAGATGCAAAAATGTTATTGCTATCGCGCTTTGAAATCCATTCGCTATCCTGCCAAGGAAATTCGCCGCCGTCATAAACCTTTGAGGCATTACTCGGCGCGGTTTCATAATGGCGGGCATACGGGTCGCTTTTTAAAACAACCTCGCCGTTTTGCATTGTTACGGCATATTTATAATTATCAAAGTTTTTAATCCCCTTGATTTTAGTTTCCCAAATACCGTTTTCGGCAGTCATAATATTAGCAGAAGTGTCCCACCCATTAAAATCACCTACAACACTCACGCTCACCGCGGCGGGTGCCCAAACGCGAAAGACCGTTCCGCTTTTTTGCATAAATGAGCCTAAATGCTTATATGCGTCACTTTTAACAGACGAACCAAAATCGCTAAAATACTTTTCCATAATATCACTTCCTGCACATATAATCATCCTTATATATATTTCTATTATAACAAGATAACATCCGTTTTTCAATGATTTTTTGTCAATTTTTCGCGAATACAAAAAATCTTTTAAAGACATTTTTGTATAAAATCCACAAAAATACCATCTTTTTTAACAACAATAAATTATTTTTGATTGTTTTCTCGATTAAAGTATAATGAGGACTCTGTTTTAACCAAAATCGTTTCCTCACCAATAACCTCTATATCTCGCCAAGGGATTACCAAATCCTTTTCTTTACCCAAAAGTCCTAAAAATTTCGGGCGCCCGAATATGATGATTGCGGTAAGGGCGCCATTTGAGGTATCAAGCTCAATATCCGATACGAAGCCGAGCACACAGCCATCCCCAACGCAAACCACCTGCTTATTTCTAAGCTCATCTATTCTGCAATTCAAAAAAACCACCTCACATAATATATATGCGAGGTGGTCCGATTATAAAACGAACAAGATTTATATAATTTAATATTTGATTTTACTGTTCATCAATAAGCTCATCGGAAAAATCAGATTGGTCGTTACTTTGAGTTTCAACCTCTATGCCTAAAGCTCTGCGCTTATCTATATCCGCATCGGGATGCTCTTTATAATAAGGGTCGATGATATGCTTTTTTATTGCGGGGAAAACAAAATACTGAATAAGCAAAAATCTAAACGCAGGCAGAGTAAAGATTAAAAGCAAAAGCTCTGTTCCCAACACCATTGGATACGGGAACAATATAAACACTGCCGCATAAAGAGCGTATACAAAAAGCAAGCAAAGGCCGCAAAGAATATTTTTCTTAAGGTTGACCAATACAAACTTAAAGCTGTTTGAATATAGCGCCTTAAGTTTAAAATCAAAGGTTATCATAAGAGTCCAAATATAGAAATTAAGCATCAAAAACATTGTTGCAATCGAAAGCGCAACCGCAAAGCCTGCAAGCGATACCATACTTTTTGTTTCAATATACGACTCCGCATAAAAACGAACTGCAAAGTATATTACGGCACTTAAAGCGGTATTAATAATGCCCACGGGAAGCGCCTGCTTCCAATTTTTCTTAATGGTTTCAAAGAAATCGCTTAGTCCAAAAGAATGCTTATCGCGAGCTATATTACGGGTAACATTGGTTAGTCCCGCGAAGGCTAAGCCGTGAGTAGCTACAGGTGCGCTTACAGCTACAAAGACTAAATTTATCGTTATAAATTTCCAAAAATTACGGAAAAAGGTTTCAAAAAACACGATAAAGCCGTGCTTCTTAGGGGCATTCTTATCAATGCCCGGTCCCTCCTTATCATAATTAAAAAGACCAAAAAAACCTGCCATTTTATTACCTACTTTTCTTTCTTAAAAATCAGCCTTTCGGAAATGTTAATACCCTTAAAGCCCAATATATACGAAACGCCGACCAAAATCGGTATTATAGCCAAAAGCAGCACGAGCAAGAGATGCTTTAAAGCAGTAAGCTCGCCCATAGTTTTAGCGGCGCCCACAATCAAATCAATAAATCCAAAGGCGTAACTATTAA
This sequence comes from Acutalibacteraceae bacterium, assembly GCA_045589375.1. GTDB lineage: Bacteria > Bacillota > Clostridia > Oscillospirales > Acutalibacteraceae > UBA737. Next base: position 42,584 of record JAZNOY010000031.1, read on the forward strand.
GTATACGATAGAGCGAAACGGGCATATTGCTCAAGGCTCCTGCCACATAAACCAAAACAAGCGGAAGCACAGCAATAATACCGATTTTAAAGCCCTTTAGCGTGTCCTTATCAATATGCCCAAAGCGAACAAGGTTGGCTTCGCTCGAGCCGAGAGAATAATTCCGTTTACAAACAAACGCCACCAGCATAATCACACTTAAGAGCTGAGAGGTGATTAAAAAGACAGCCTTGCCTTTTCCGCTCAAGGTTGAGCGCAGGCTTTTAGCAACGAGGGTGTAGCCCTCTGACTCAAAATCCTCTTTTAAATTATCTTCACCATCGGCATAATAATATGTATAAAGATGCTCGCTTTCCTCTGCGCCTTCCTTTACTCCGAAAACCTCATAGCCGATATTCTCGGTGAAAACAGCGGTGCAAAGAACGCTCATTGAAAAGCATATAAAAAAATCTATTATTATAACTACTGCGAGTCTTAAAAAAGTTTTTGCTCCGTTTTTAAAAATTGATTTCATCATTTCACCCTAGAATATTATATTATTATAAAAAACAAAATGCAAGAAGTAATATACTTACCTCCTGCATTTTTAACGATTAATTTATAAAACTATCAGCAAAACGGTTGCAAGGACAGCGAGTGCGCTCGCAATCAACCCAATAAAAGTAAGCCTGCGGCGCCTCATCATTCTTTTGCGAAGTGCCTCATATCCTCTGCCCGAGCGCTTATCGAACTGAAAGGTAAAGCTTTCGGTTGCCCGTTTTAGCTGGCGCGCAGTAAGATTGCTATACTGAGGCGTTACATAAAATATTATTCTATCGAACACCTTACTCCCCGTATCGTTAACCTCAATTACAGTTTTATTTACTCCCTTTACCATCTTTTTCCGCCTTTCTATCTTGCTACAAGGATAGTTTTGACAGCAAATTGGTAACATATACAATAAATTTAAACTGCATTGGTTGACATAAAAATGTGGATAACTCGGTGGAAAAGTTGATAAACCACGATAAAATGGGGTAAAAATTATCAACCTTGGTTGCATTTAACATTATTTAGTGAATTTCGACAACAAAAAATTACAATAAATATTTCCCCGAAAGGAATGCAACAGTCCTCTCAACCGAATCGGCACTATTGCTCCAATCCTTATCCTTTAAAGAAGCGTTACGGTAATCATACATAGAGCAGTATTTTGAAACATCGCCACATAAATTTTTTAAATAATCGGCCGTAATGCGAGTGAGATTTTGCTTAAACTCGCCGAGGTATTTAGGCATTTTGCGCTTATCCGCCACGGCAGACAGCCGCTCGAAATGACACAAGCAAAACTGCGGTTGGCTATTAAAGAGCTCTCTAAACTCTCTTTCCTTTTCATAGGTTCGGCAGACCGTTTCAAGCATACGCTCCATTCCCCAATTAATTTTATCACAAATAAAGCAGCTTTCCCTTATAGCGCCTGCCTTTTGCGCCTTTTTATCACTTGAAGAAAAAAGCTTCTTTTCAAAGACCTCTTCACTTATAGTTTTTATATGAGTTTCAAGCATTAGCGCCAACTGAAGCCTACCCCGACTCGTCATCATTTTTTCGAGATGCGGCTCACAAAAGCCAAGACGATTTGTTTCAATTCTAACATCCGGCTCCATCATAGCATCGCCCAAAATGTAACTGACAATATGCTCCTCTACGGTGTGATACATACGGCATATCGGGCAACCGTCAGCCGCTTCAAACACCTCACTTATAGGAATGGTGCAAATATCATCGCGCATTCTAACACTTCCTTTAATTTTCTCTTGTTATTGTAACATAAAAACATTATAATTGTAAATATGGGATGTGTGATAAATGGATATTATTTATGAGAAGGACAGAATAGTCATCAAAAAGCCTTCCTGCTTCAGCCTTGAGCAGACGCTTGATTGCGGTCAAGCATTTCGTTGGGAAAAAGACCAAAACGGCGTTTGGAGCGGCATTGCAAGAGGCAAACAAATACGGCTTTTCGAGAGTGACGGGGATATTATCGTTTTAGACTCAAGTCAAGAAGATTTTTCATCAATTTGGGCGGATTATTTTGATTTATCCCGTGATTACGAGGGCATTATTGCCGATTTAAGCCAAAACGAAATTCTGCGGTCGGCTGCCGCCTTTGGCAGTGGTATTCGCATTTTAAACCAAGAGCCGTGGGAGGCATTATGCTCCTTTATAATATCCCAAAACAACAATATTCCGCGTATCAAAGGCATAATAAAAAGGCTTTGCGAAAATTTCGGCGAAAAAGTAGCAGGTGGCTACTGCTTCCCCTCTGCCGATACGCTTGCCCCTCTTTCACCCGAGGATTTAAGCGAGCTGCGAAGCGGGTTTAGAGCAAAATACATAATTGATGCCGCACGCCGAGTTGCGAGCGGTGAAATAGACCTTGAGGCGCTAAAGTCAATGCATTTTGAAAACGCACAAAGCGAGCTTTTGAAAATCAAGGGTGTGGGGCCGAAGGTTGCCGATTGTGCACTGCTTTTTGGACTCGGTCATATCGAAGCCTTCCCAAAGGATGTTTGGATAAAAAGAGCGCTTTCCGAGCTTTTCGGCGGAGAGCTGCCCGATTGCGCCAAGCAATACGCAGGTATTGCACAGCAGTATATTTTTTACTATATAAGGGAAAGGTCCCGTCATTCCATAGGATAGGAAAACGAGACCTCATTCAAATTATTAAATTCATCACCAAAAACCATAATATTAAATTTTTCAGGGCAGCTATCACAGAATTTTGATAGCTGCTTTTGCTTTTCATCTACCTCAATTTGCGCTTTGGCGGTAGCCTTTGCGGTGATTTGCCTAAAGCCCAATTTTTCATAATACTTACAAAGCTTTTGATTTGCCGACTTTAAAAAAAGCGCTTTATTCTCCGCCATCAAGCGCTTTAAAAGCCTTTCCATATAGCCCTTTTCTCTAAAGGCCGTATCGGTTGCGGCGGCATAAATATAATAAACCTCTTGACACTCGCCCTCTCTTTTAAGCCTGCAGGGTATTTTAAAAAGCATCGAAACGATTTTTCCATCAATCCGAAGCGATTCTATAGTTTCACCGAACGCTTCAAAAAGCGCGGTATCGAACGGCTCACTTTGTTCAAAAGAGCCACCATAAATTTCTTTAAATCTCTCTATACTCATAAATTTTCTTTCTTTAGACAAATATATTTTTTAACTAATTTTTCGGGATGATACGATAGCTTTGAGCGACGAAGCCCCTCAAGCCCCAAATCGTCCTCACGGTTTATATATACACAGCTTTCGGGCAATCTTCGCGCAAATTCGCGGTTAATAACGCTATACGCCGCAAGAAACGGCGGCAGAGCCTTTTCTATATGGATATCATATACGCGGTCGTTTATAGCAGACGCGAGCGTAAACGCGGCTATTTCATCGCTCACCTTAATCATTCCGCCCGATATATTAAGCGCACCCATATTCTGAAGCAGTAGCATTACGCCATTTCGCTCTGCCATCATCTCAACATCGCTGCGCTCTAAATTTTCTTCATACCAGCGCTGTGCAAACTGTTGAACGGCCAAAACATTATCGGCATTAATCTCCTCATAACGCCAATCAAACTGCTTTGAAAAGGCGGAAATATGATTTCGCTTTGAGTGATATTTTTTGCCTGCGAGGGATGCTAAATTTTCGCGATTATAAATATAATCAAATTCGTTTCGACTTTCTTCTATATTGTAAAACTGCGAATATTTACTTATAAAGCTTTCAAACCTTTTACCGTCTTGCGCCCAAATACTTGGGTAGGAAAGATTAGAATATTCCCTTATTAAATCGAGCCCCTTTTCCATATCGCCGAAAGGGAGACTAAATATATCACCCTGCTCAAACGAGGATTTAAGCAGCAAAATATTATCCTTAATCAAATATTCGTTTTTATAAAGCGGTTGCCAAAAAACAAGATTAACAGGCGTGATTTCACAGGTTTCCTCGCCACTATCATACAAAAAATCCTTTATTTTCGGGACCGCTTCTATTGACAGTTCTTTAAATTCCATATTTCCTTGCCCTTATAAAAATTTTCAATATAATTTTACCACTAAATATTATTTTTTCAAGTGTGAAAAGAAAAAAACGCGCATCGCGCGGTTTTTAATTAATTTATCGGAACAAGAATAGTCGTTGGCGCCGATAAGACATCTACTGATATATCATTGATTTGTTTGACCTCATTTACATCGGCCAAATATCTGCGGGATATATCCCAAACGCTCTCTCCTGCATCGGCAAAATAGATAGCCATGGCGCACTCTTTTTCTTTCTCAATACATTTCTTATCATCAACCGAAACATCAGTTATAAGCATAATTCGGTTGCATTCGTATACCGAAGCATTAACTGCGAGTTCAACCCTAAGCTCAATATTTTTAGAATCGGTTATTGTATAGTTTGAGGATAATACACTACACTGCGGCTCGCATTTTAAATTCTCTGCAGATGATATTCCCGAATATGTATATTTAAACTCAAAGGGCTTTTCATAAAAGGAGTTTTCGCCCTCGCTGTTTGATGCGATTATAAAAGCCGTAATCGTGCCTGTCACTATCATATTCCCGTTTTCAAAGCTCACTCGGTTTACGGCTGACTCGCACCAAAGGTCGATTACCGAGGCGAGCATTCCCTGTGAAAATTCGATATTTTGCTTGCAATTGAAATTTTCATTTATATTAACTATGGCCTTGTTAAAGCAAACCTCGTTTTTTATAATATCGGCATCATATTTTCTGGAATAAGCATCTAAAACCACACAAATATCGTTATTGCAATAGCACTCACAGCAAATTAAAATTTTGGCATTTACCGTAAGACTTCGAGCTTCACCGGTTGCAGAAATACGCGGTTTAATTTCGAGATATGCCACCTGCGCTTTTGCTTCACAAGAGCAATCATCATTAACCCCTTCCAGCTCTATTAGTTGGCTAAAGGGAATACTGCTTCTAACCGTTTGAGGCGTATTGGCCTCGGAGCAATAAAGCATCGTTAAGCAAAGCTCTCCCTTTACTACCGCCTTGCCCGCTATAAGCCGTGACTCCTTAATTGAAGGTGCAGCATCATACCTTATAAGCGAGCAAATATCCGGTTGCCCTGAGCCGAGCTCTATTTCCTCTTCAATAATTAAATATTTATCCGCACTGCCCATAGGTATTGTTGCAGGCGCTTCGCCGCGAAGCAGTTCTATACTTTCATCATCAAAATCGGATATAACATCATCGCATCTTCGTTTTACCACATGAACATAAATACCGACTGCCCCGTGAATATCTATTTTCCTTGCGGTTACTGCACGACAATTTATATATTCACACTTACATCTTGCATTCACCGATGCACCGCTGCAATCATTATCGGTTTCGAAATTTTTTGAAAACGGATATTGATACTCATAGGAATTAAGCTTGTTATCGGCGTCACAGTAAATAACGGTTATTGTAACGCATCCGTCAACCGTTATGCTTCGCCCGTTAATACCCTTCGAGGATATGCGAGCGCAGGCGCGGCACTTTAAAATTTTTTCCACATCGGGACAATAATCAGGCAAATTAAAATCAACATCTATCGGCTGCTCTGCCGAATCGCTAAGTATCGTTTCAAGAGAAAAAACCGAGGTTTTTAATTTTTTCTGTTCCATAATATCAAGCACTCTCCACAATTCTTTTTTAGTAAAATAATATTCGAAACCATATTATTTTATGACATAAAAAATCACCCGAAATATCGGGTGATTATAAAATTAATCCAATTCAAATGCTCCTGTATACAGTTGATAATAAGTGCCTTTTTCGGCAAGCAGCGTTTCGTGACTGCCGCGTTCTATAATTCTGCCCTTATCAAGCACCATAATAACATCGGAATTTTTAATAGTAGAAAGGCGGTGGGCTATAACAAACACCGTCCTGCCCTCCATAAGCTTATCCATACCGCGCTGAACGATTGCCTCTGTTCTCGTATCTATAGATGAGGTTGCCTCATCGAGAATCATAACAGGCGGGTCGGCAACTGCGGCACGCGCGATTGATATAAGCTGTCTTTGCCCTTGAGATAAATTAGAGCCGTTATTAGAAAGCACGGTTTGATAGCCAAGCGGCAATCTCGAAATGAAATCATCAGCGCCCACAAGCTTTGCCGCGGCAACACATTCATCATCGCTCGCATCAAGGCGTCCGTAACGAATGTTATCCATAACTGTTCCCGCAAACAAATTTGTATCTTGCAGAACAATTCCCAAAGAGCGCCTTAAATCAGATTTCTTAATCTTGTTTATATTTATACCGTCATAACGAATTTTGCCATCGGCAATATCATAAAACCTATTTATAAGGTTGGTGATAGTGGTTTTGCCGGCACCCGTTGCGCCCACAAAGGAAACCTTCTGACCGGGATTTGCATAAACGGATATATCGTGAAGCACGGTTTTACCCTCAACATATCCGAAATCAACCTCATTGATTGTAACATCTCCCATAAGCTCGGTATAGGTTATACTGCCATCGCTATGAGGGTGGCGCCAAGCCCACTTGCCTGTTCGTGCCGCCGTTTCACTAATATTGCCGTCTTTATCAATTTTGCAGTTGACTAAAGTAACATAGCCGTTATCGTCTTCAGCCCTTTGGTCCATAAGCTCAAAAATTCTAGAGGCGCCTGCCATACCCATAACAACCGCATTTATCTGCTGGGCAACCTGATTTATATTGCCTGTAAACTGCCGTGACATATTAAGGAACGGAACAACTATATCAATTGTCAGCAATCCAAAGCCGCCGGCTATAACGGTGCCAATAGATAGATTGGGGACTTTGCCCAATAGCAATATTCCACCCACCGTTGCTATAACAACATAAAGTATATTACCAATATTTCCGATAATCGGACCGAGACAATTTGCATAGGCATGCGCCCTAAAGCTATCCTCAAAAAGCTCGCCGTTAACCTTATCAAAATCCTCTTGACATTGCTTTTCGTGGCAAAAAACCTTAACAACCTTTTGACCGCTCATCATTTCCTGAATAAAGCCCTCGGCCTTACCAACCGATTTCTGCTGGCGCATAAAATACTTTGCCGAGCCGCCGCCGACTGTTTTTGTTATAAAAAGCATTGCCGCAACGCCCAAAAATACCACAAATGTTAGCCAAACGCTATAATAAAGCATTATAAACAAAACACTTAACACTATAACCGAAGCCTGAAGTAATGAAGGTATTGCGCGGGAAACCAGCTCGCGCAGAGTATCAATATCGTTGGTATAATGGCTCATTATATCACCGTGCTTATTACTGTCAAAATACCTGACGGGTAAATTCTGCATACCATCAAACATTGCTACGCGCATTTTATTAAGGAAGCCCTGCGTCATATAAGCCATAATTTGAGTATGAAGCGTAATGGATATTATAGAAAGCACATAAAAGCTTAGCAGAATGAAAACTTTAGGCAATATAACCTTTGAAGCCGCCGACCAATCGCCCGAAAGATAAAAGGCTTGAATATCCGCAATAATCTTCTGCTGAAAAATTGCAGGCAAGGCTGCGGTTACAGCAGAAAAAATAATACACACTGCGGTAAGCGGTAAAAGCACGGGATAGAAGCCATAGAGCATTTTAAGCACGCGCTTAAAGGTGTTAGTATCAAGTTTTTTCTTCATAGGAGGCATTTTTTTATTCATCACCTTCACCTCCGCTAATTTGTTGCTCATATACTTCTCTATATATTTCGTTGCGCGCCAAAAGCTCATCGTGGGTGCCCACATCATTAATTTTACCGTTTTCCATAACAACGATAACATCGGCATCCATTACAGAGGCAATTCGCTGCGCAATTATAATTTTAGTGGTTTCGGGGATATATTTCTTAAAGCCCGCACGGATTAGTGCGTCCGTTTTGGTATCAACCGCCGAGGTTGAATCGTCCAAAATTAAAATTTTTGGTTTTTTCAGTAACGCCCTTGCTATACAAAGACGCTGCTTCTGACCGCCCGAAACATTGGTGCCGCCCTGCTCGATATGATGCTCGTAGCCATCCTCAAAGGACATAATAAAATCGTGCGCCTCTGCCAAGCGGCAAACCTCTATCATTTCTTCATCGGTGGCATTTTCATTGCCCCAACGGAGATTATCTCTAATACTGCCCTCAAAAAGCTGATTTTTCTGAAGCACCATTGCAACGCTATCGCGAAGAGTTTTTATATCGTATTCTCTAACATCAACTCCGCCCACCATAACCGAGCCTTTTTGGACATCATAAAGCCTCGGAATCAGTTGAACAAGCGAGCTTTTTCCCGAGCCCGTTCCGCCGATAATTCCTACCGTTTGGCCCGATTTTATATGCAGCTTTGCATCGGTAATCGTATAAAGCTTTGCATGCTCCATATATTTAAAGCCAACATCGTTAAAATCAACATCGCCGTTTTGAACCTTGAATATTGGATTTACAGGATTTTTAAGCTCGGAGCTCTCGCTTAAAACCTCACAAATTCGCTTTGCCGATTCAGCCGACATAGTCAAAATTACATATATCATAGAAAGCATCATAAGTGACATCAAAATCTGCATACCATAGGTGAGCATTGCAGAAATTTGACCTATATCAATATAAGTGCCTTGACTTTCGATTGTGAGCTTTGAGCCTACGACCAACACAAAAATCATATTGAAATATAGGCATATTTGCATAATGGGTGTATTGAGTGCAACGATGCGTTCGGCCTTGGTGAAATCGCCGCAAATATCCTCCGATGCCGCCGAAAACTTTTTCTTTTCATATTCCTCTCGCGAAAAGCCTTTAACAACACGAATGCCGCGAATATTTTCCTCGATTGATTCATTAAGCCTATCGTATTTTTTAAATACCCTTCTGAATGCGGGCATAGCCTTTCTTGCAACCATCAAAAGCCCGAAAATTAAGACCGGAACCACTACAACGAAGGTGGTAGCAAGCGAGCCTCCCATACGATATGCCATTATGATTGCAAAAATAAACATAAGCGGACTTCTAACTGCCGTTCTTATAATCATCATATACGACATTTGGACATTATTTATATCGGTTGTAAGCCTCGTTACAAGCGAGGAGGATGAGAATTTATCAATATTTGAAAAAGCGAACGACTGTATCCGAGAAAATATATCGTGGCGCAAATTTTTAGCAAAGCCCGCAGATGCTTTCGCGCAGGTATATGCCGCCAAGCCGCCGCAGCAAAGTGATAAAATTGCCATCAAAATAAGCCTTCCGCCCGTTGATAAAACTCCGCTCATTTGAGCGCCCGCCTTAATTTCGTTAACAAGATTAGCGGTTATAAAGGGAATAAGACATTCGATAATAACCTCGCCCACAATGAAAACCAAAGTTAAAATACTGGGCTTTTTATATTCCCTAATACTTTCAGCCAATTTTTTAATCATTTTTTGCCTCCAAATTGGATTTAACCTTATCCAAAACCAAATAAAACGCTTTTAGTTCTTCTTGCGTGATGCCGCGCGAAAAAGCGGCCTCGCTTTCGTTAATGCTATTAGTAATTTTTTTGTGGATTTCTATTGCCTTATCGGTCAACACAACCCTTTTAAGCCGAGCATCTCTCTCAACACTTTCTCTTACTATAAGCCCGTTTTTTTCCATAAGCTTAAGCATATTAGTGGCTGTAGAACGCCTTATAGAAAAGTGTTCCTCGAAATCTCGCTGAAAAACCTCTTTGCCCCTATTATCATAAAAAAATTTGATTGCCCAGCCGTGAACACCCGTATGACAATCAAGCTCGGGCGGTTTGTTTGCATCGATATATCGCTTTATAAGATTAGACAGCGTTCTAATCTCAAAGCCCAACCTACGCTTTTGCATATCACGCCTCCGAAAATTTGTTAGTTAACTAACATTATATATCCTTATTGACACTTTGTCAACGCTGTTTTTTGAATATTTACAAATAATAAAAGGGTGCATAAGCACCCTTTTGGTAATACATTATTATTGTGCCATAACGCTTTCAAAATAATCCTTTGCAGCGGCGGCAATATCGTCTACCCTTTGCATTTTTGCTTCAAGAGATATATCTGATGAAACCACCGATAAAATTTCCGACTTGCACACCTCTGTTTTTCCGAGAATAAGATTCATCAGCTCACGGTTGTTTTCATTTCCACCGCTTGCAAGCTTATCGCTGTATGTAGCCGACTCAACCACAATCTCACCGATGATTCTCGAAGCATATTCAACATCGGGCTTTACCGCGGCGTTACAAATTATTTTTTCTTGAAGATTCTTAATCGGCTCACTCGTATTGGTTTCCTGCGCTTCAAGCTGCCTTATTTTCACCTTAAGAGCGCGGATTTCATCTTCCTTGTCTGCAAGAGCACGTTTAACCTTCAAAAGCTCAAACTGCGAATGCTGAAGCTGTTCAAAAAGCGAGAGATTTTGCTGCATTAAAATCTTTTTTCTCACTCGTTTTACCTCCGTATTTAAAGTAAAAAATGCCTTTAGCTTAGTGTTTTTAAATAATATCAAGGCGCATATTGAAATTCCTGCTAACGAGCCTATTACATCAATAGCAATATCATATAACCGACAAGCGCGCCCTGTGACGAACAGCTGGTGGAGCTCGTCACTTATTGCATAGAGAAAACAGAAAATTAAACTTAAAAGATATCTATACTTAATTTTCAGCCGCAAAAATGTTGCAAAAAACAAAATCGAGAACACACCCAAAACGGCAAACAAGGAAAAATGCGCAAGCTTTCTCACGGGAAAGGAAACCACATTTATAATCTCCTGTTGCTGCTCGTATTCCATTTCAACAAATTCAGGATATACATAGCTGACTACCGTTTTCGTAAAGCTATCACTCGTTCCTGTGGATTCCGCAGCGCTTTCGGATGAAAATGCAAAAATCAAGGTCATCCACATTATAAGCGCCACGGCAGAAATCAATCTTAATATTTTTATTTTCATTTCATCAGAAGAACAGCGGATAAGGATTTATCCAAGCGCCGTTTTTAAGAATTCCGAAATGCAAATGATAGCCTGTAGACCAACCGGTTGTTCCAACATAACCGAGGGTTTGTCCCTGCTTAACATACTGCCCGTTTGAAACGACAATTCTTGAAGCATGGGCATAATACGCAACATAATTGGCAGAGCTGCCGTTAATGGATAGGCTACCGTGATTTACAACGCAGTAATTACCGTAACCATTTCCGCAGCAGTTGCCATACTTTTTATAGTTATGGGAGCAGGAATTGCTGACAAGCGTTACATATCCATCCGCCATAGCACGAATGGGCTGGCCTTGGATTGCGCCGCCCGCAATATCGGTTCCGTTATGCATTCTGCCCCAGCGCCAACCATAATGGGAAGAAATGTTATAAAATCCGCTCACGGGCCACTGAAGACCTGTATTCGAGTTGACAAACGAATTATAAGAGCCGCTCGCTATCTTATCCTCTAACTGCTTTTGAAGCTTTCTTATTTCAGCCTCGTTCTTAGAAACCTGAGCCTCGGTATTCTTCTGGTCACTTGCAATATTGTTATAGATTTTTTGAGCCTCATTTTCTTGCGATTCCAATTCGTTTTGCTGCTCATCAATTACACTTTTAAGCTCGATTTGCTCCCTTAAAAGCTCCTCATTTTCCTTGATTTTTTCATTAATCTTTTTAATTTCTTCGGTTAAATCCTCGATAATTTTTTTATCTCTTGAGGATACCGCACTCGTCAACTGGGAAAGCTGAAGGAAATTAGAAAAGTCCTCTGCACCTAAGAGAATTTTTAAATTACTGTCCGAGCTGGTCATATAAATTGCACGAAGGCGTTTTTTAAAGTCCTCCTTATCCTTAGCGATGGACTTCTCATTTTCCTTGATTTTAGCCTTATTATCGGCAATTTTTTTATTAATTCCGCCGATTTGCGAATTGTAAGCATCGATAATTGCCTGAGTGTTAGAAATCTTTCTTCTAATGCTCGAAAGCACGGTTGCCTGCTTACTTTTATCCGCTTTTATAGAATCAATTTCTTGCTGTAGCTTTTTATTTTCCTCACGATAGCCTGCGATTTTATTATTGATTTCCTGTTTTTCGGCAGCGGTTAAAGCAGCAGCCGACAAGGAAGCCGCCGCCGCAACCGTAACACATAAAACCAATGTTACAATACGCCTAATAATCGTTTTCATTAATTTCCTCCAAATTGGTTTAACTAAATAGCAGTAAATTCACTGCCCTCTTTGCGCAGATATTTGCCAATCATAATAGCACTGCCCAGCGCACCCGCAAAGATGCCTATTCCTAAAAACACAATAAACAGGTAAATAGCAAGGTCACCATATTGAACAATATCCGTGGTTGAAAGAACCGATGAGATTGTTTCGGTTGCAACTCGATAACAGAAATACAGCAAGCCTTCCGATATAAGCGCCGAAACAAGTCCTATCAAAATACCCTCAACAACGAACGGTATTCTAACAAATGCATCGGTAGCGCCAACCGCCTTCATAATGCTTATCTCAAGCTTGCGGTTATACATAGTAACCCTAATGGTATTTGAAACAATCACAAGTGAAATAACCATCAATATGGCAATTATCCAAAAGCCTGCAACGGTGAGTCCCTTTTTAACCGCCGTAATCTTATCAGCCAAATCATCTTGGGATTGAATGATATCAACGCCCTCTAATGCTTCGATTTTATCAATCGTTTCGCCGAAAAACGCCATATCTTCCATGGTTACCTTGGCAGCAGCGGAAAGAGGATTGCCGTAATCTTCATCAAGGAAGGAGAAATACTCCTCCTTACCTTCAAGCATATCCTTCTTTACCGTTTCCAAAGCCTCATCGCTTGAAACAAATTCAACCGTTTTTACATTGGAAATTTCCGCGATTTTGTCGCACAAGTCCTTTGCCTCTTGCTCATTATGAATCGCATAGTCGGTTTTCTTTATTCCGTTTTTATCAGCGCCCTTGGCACCGGTATCCTTTTTAACATTATCGCTGTAAAGCGCCCAGTTATAATCCTCCATATAAACCATAACAACATTCTGTTGTTCGAGCTTTCCCATAGCCATATTTACATTTTCGGATATAAGAAGCGCTAAGCCAATAACGACCATACAGGCTACGAGAACACCGATTGAGGCTAAGGTCATAAGGCGGTTTACCCAAGCACCCTTGAAGCCCTCTTTAATCAAATATTTAAAACTGCACATTTTCATTATTCGGCACCTCCTGCTGCGTTATCTGCAACAATCCTGCCCGAATCAAGCATAATAACTCGATGTTGAAAATCTCGAACTAGGTTATGGTCGTGGGTTACCATCAATATGGTAGTTCCTCGACGATTAATCTCGGTTAAAAGAGATACTATTTCATAGGACATATTCGGGTCAACATTACCTGTAGGCTCGTCCGCAATTATAAAATCAGGAGCGTTAACGAGAGCACGCGCAAGTCCTACACGCTGCTGTTCGCCGCCCGAAAGCTGCATAGGCATAAAGCGAGCCTTGTCACCAAGGCCTACTTTACTTAAGGCTTTTGAAACCTCACGGCGTATAACGCGAGGCGTTGCTCCGACAACATGCATAGCGAATGCAACATTATCAAAAACATTCATAGTGGGAATAAGGCGGAAGTCCTGAAAAACTATACCCATTGTTCTCCGTAACTTAGGCACCTGCTTACGACGCATTTTAGTAAGGTTAAAGCCGTTAACCATAATAGTTCCCGTATTTGCCTTCTCCTCGCGCATAATAAGCTTCATAAAGGTGCTTTTTCCCGCACCCGATGAACCTACTATGAAAACAAATTCGCCCTTATTAATTTTTATATTTACATCCTCAAGCGCGTGAGTGCCTGTAGAATATGTTTTAGAAACGCCCTTGAATTCTATAACAGGCGTGGCACTATCGCTCGGTTTTACAAAGGAGTCTAAAGTGACTTCAGACATTAATCGCTCACTCTTTCAAATTAATATTTTACGGGGTTGCTCTTTAAATATCTATTAACCATTAAAGCAATCTTGAAAATGATAGCATGGTCAAACTCTCTAAGGTCAAGACCGGTAAGCTTCTTAATTTTTTCAAGACGATATACCAAGGTGTTTCTGTGAACAAAAAGCTTTCTTGAGGTTTCCGAAACATTGAGGTTATTCTCAAAAAAGCGCTGAATGGTAAACAATGTTTCTTGGTCAAGGCTATCTATAGAGCCAAGCTTAAATACTTCCTTTAAGAAGGTTTCGCAAAGCGTTGTTGGTAGCTGATAGATAAGCCTTGCAATACCGAGGTTATCATAAGAAACAATGGTTTTTTCGGTATCGAATACCTTACCAACCTCTAACGCAGTTTGCGCTTCTTTGAAGGATTTTGCCAAATCCTTAAGGCTTGAAACGGTTCTGCCTATACCGATTACGGTATGGATAAAGAACTCACCCGAAAGCGTATCAGCGATAGAAGAAGCAAGCTTATTAATATCCTTTGAGGTGACATCATAAGCCAATTCCTTAACGAGCGCAATATCGGTTTCGTTGATATTGATTATGAAATCCTTTGTTTTATCCGGGAAAAGATTATGCAAAACATCGTAAACCGAAACATCGTTGGGCTCAAGATTGCGAATTATTATAACCGTGCGAAGAACATCATTATTGAAATAAAGCTCACGCGCCTTAAGATAAACATCACCGGGGAGAATATTATCCAAAATTATGTTCTTTATAAAATTGCTGCGGTCATATTTTTCATCGTAATAGCTCTTTATGTTAGCAAAAGCAACGGCGATAACCGAAGCATATTTGCTCGAAATAATATCATCGCCCTCAACAAACAAAATATAATCTGCTCCTTGAGTGAGAGTTATCGGCTTGAAGGTATATCCGTTTTCAGTGAAGGCCTCGTTGCCCACTACCGATTCAATCATAAACTGCTCACCTATTTTACCGAGCTCGCTGCAAGCAATAACGGAATAGGAAGAATCTATTACACCGAAATTTCTATCAACAGCATCCTTCATTTGATGGATTATACTTTGGAATAAACGATTTGCCAATTTGCACACATCCTTATCTTAATATAAATACATACCAATACATACTCTATTTTACACAACATTCGACTGCTTTTCAAGAGGTAGAATTAAAAAAGTTACAAATTTATTACAAATTTTCATAGAAACATCTTCCAATGGATTAAATAACCACAAAAAAGGGCCAAGGCATAGACGCCTTAACCCGATTAATTTATTTAATTTTTGCGTTTTCAACCAAATATTCGGCAACAATTTCTCTAACGGCATAATTTTCCTTTAATACCTCTTGAGCTATATCCTGTTTGCCTAGTGTTTGGCTATCAATTTCGAGTCCCTCTGTATCTAAAATATGATAAAGCACCATATAGGTATCAAGCATTTGCGGAACTGCCTCGGTTGAAAGGCTTTGGCTATATGCCTCGAGTGAGGAATTGTTCGCGGTAAGCAAATCCTTAAGTGTCATATTATAGTTTTGAACATAATACTCGTTATGATATTCAAGCGTTGCCTGAAGCATTGTTTCGCTATCGGCCTCAGGGTAATCCTTAACCTTTGAATCAGACACTACCTTGTTGATAAGGTAGTTTTGATTAGCGGTGTTTTTAACGGTAGATTCATATTCTTCAAGGCTATCAAAGCCTATCTCCGCATAGTAATCCTTGGCCTCTCTCGGCTCATCTGTCGTCACATAATTAACCTTAACGGTGAAAACAACGGCTTTTCCCGCAAGCTCCTCGCTTTGATAGTTTTCGGGGAAGGTAAGATTAAGGTCAACGGTATCTCCGATGGAAACACCTATAAGGCCATCCTCAAAGCCATCGATAAAGCTGCCCGAGCCGATTGTTAAATCATAGCCCTCTGCCGTGCCGCCCTCGAAGGCAACTCCGTTTTTCTTGCCAACATAGTCAATATTGGCGGTATCGCCCTTTTGAACCTTGCCCTCTTTTTTGGTTTTGTAAAGATTATAGCCGTCAACATACTCTAAAACAGCCGAATTGTAAAATTCTTCATAGTCTTTTGAGCTTGTATCTATCTCAATCCCCTTATACTCACAAAGTTCAACATACTTCTCTAGCTTAGTCTTTTGGAAGATTTGCCTATCTTTTTTGCCGCAACCCGTAAGGGCAGCTACAAGAAACAATAAGCAAAGTGAAAGTGAAACAATTTTTTTCATAATACCCCTCCTAATTATTAGAAAGCTCGCCCTTTGAGGCCGCTTTTAAATACGCATCGATAAAGCCATCAATATCGCCATCCATAACCGCGTTTATATTGCCCGATTCAAAGCTTGTTCTATGGTCCTTCGCCATAGTATAGGGCATAAACACATAGGAGCGAATTTGAGAGCCCCAAGCAATTTCCTTTTGAACGCCCTTAATATGCTCTATCTTTTCAAGGTGCTCACGCTCCTTAATTTCAAGGAGCTTTGATTTGAGCATCTTAAGCGCCTGTTCCTTGTTTTGAAATTGGCTTCGCTCGTTTTGACAGGCGACAACAATTCCCGTAGGAATATGCGTGAGACGAACAGCAGATGAGGTTTTATTAATATGCTGACCGCCCCCACCTGACGAACGGAAAACATCCATTTTAATATCTTCCTCATGTATTTCTATGTCGCTGTCATCACTAATTTCGGGCATAACCTCGATTGAAGCAAAGGAGGTGTGGCGTCTGCCCGAAGCATCAAACGGCGAAACACGGACAAGCCTATGAACACCCGATTCGCTTTTTAAATATCCGTAAGCATTTTCGCCCTCAATAAGCATAGTTGCGCTCTTAAGACCTGCCTCATCACCATCAAGAAAATCAAGCACCTTAACGCTAAAGCCGTGGCGCTCACTCCATCTTGTATACATACGCACAAGCATTGATACCCAGTCCATAGCCTCGGTGCCGCCGGCACCTGCGTGGAAGGTTAAAATAACATTATTTGCATCGTATTCACCCGTGAGAAGCGTCTGCAGTCTTAAAGAAGCAATGCTGCCTTCAAGCCCATCAATTGAAGCGGTTATCTCCTCAACCAGAGATAAATCGCCCTCCTCATCGGCCATATCTATAAGCACCGAAATATCCTCATAGGAGCTCGCAATATCATCGTATTGCTCAAGCTTATTTTTGAGCTTTCCCGTCTTTTGAAGGATTTGGGTAGAGGCATCCATATCATCCCAAAATCCCGGTGCCGCAGACTTTTGCTCAAGCTCCTCTATTTCTCTTTTAAGCCTATCATATCCGATTGCGTCGCGAAGGTTTTTAACCTCCTCCTCGCTGGCAACCAGCCTTAGCTTCAATTGCTCAAATTCAAGCATTTGTTTTCCTCCGAAAGATTATTTTTTAAGTATATATGCGTGCCATTCCTCACGGGTAAGCTCCTTTACTATCTTAAACCCGTGCTGACGTGCCTTATCGCAAACCTCATCGGCGCGCATATCTATGATTCCCGATACTATGAGTATCGAGTCGTCGTGCATAAATTCGCCGACATTATCAAAAAGTCTTATAACAACATCGGCAACAATGTTAGCGCAAACAATATCGTATTTCTCCGTTACCTTTTCGGCAAGGTCTCCCACAATAAACTCAGCATTCGCCGAAACACCGTTACGAGCGGCATTTTCACAAGCGGTTTTAACCGATTGCTCATCAATATCAATGCCAAGTGCCCCATTGGCACCTAAAAGACACGCGGCAATCGCCAGTATTCCGCTTCCCGTTCCTATATCCAAAACAGTCTTTTGGGAATCAACCTCATTTTCAAGAATTTCAAGGCACAATGAGGTCGTAGCGTGAGTGCCCGTTCCGAAGGCGGCACCGGGGTCTAAATTTATAACCGTTCTGTCACAATTTTCATAGCTCTCCCAGCTTGGACAAACCGCAAGCCGCTCCCCTATCTCAAACGCTTTAAAATATTTCTTCCAGTTTTCGTTCCAATCGGTATCGTCAACATTAAGGCTTGAAACCTCATTTTTAATTTGGGCCGCAGTTAGCCTTTCACGCAAATAAGACATAGCCTCAAGTGCATTATCGTTCTTATCAATATAAATGTGGATTATGGATTTTGTTCTATCCTTGCAAACCAAATCCTCATCAATCAAATCTATGTGAGCAATATCTAATGCATCCTGCTCTAAGTCACGATAATCCTCAATATAAATGCCGTAAGGCACGGTCATATTAGCGATTGCCGCGGCTAAATCGGTTTTTTCCGACGGGACTGTAACTATAACCTCTGTCCAATCCATAAGGCACCTCTAAACTATTTGAAATACTCCTCAATTTTCTCGCGGGAGGCAAAAACGCTTCCTTGAACCATTTTCCCCCTGCCTCCGCCGCGAAGCGAAAAGTTGTTTTTAAAGCCAACAAAAAATTCCTGCAATTCGGCTTCCTCACCGCAAATTGCAAAGGCAAAGCCCTCTCCGCTTTGGGAGAACGCGGCGCGTAAGCCTCCGTATGTTTTATGTAAACCATCTGCAAGCTCTTGAAGCTCGCTCATAGAAAGCTTCTCCACAAAAACCGCGTTCTGATTTGCGGCGGTTTTTACTATGCCTTCAATAATTTTTGATTGAAGCTTGGCGTTTTCCGCCTTTTGCATATTCAATTTTTCATCAAGCTTAACAACTGCATTATAAACCTCATTTTGCTTTGCTGAAAGCAGGCTTGAGATTTTATAAACCTCATCATATTTGGTGTTATAATCCGCTAAAGCAAATTCTCCGCATTTCATAACAATGCGTATTCCACCGCGCATTCGCTCGCTATCAAGCAATTTTATAATGCCGATTTCACCCGTAGTCTTAACATGCGGTGCACAGCAAGCGCAGATATCTACATTCTCGATTTGGACGATTCTAACTGCACCCTCAAGCTCGCCTTTGCTACGGTAATTAATATTTTCAAGCTCTGTTTCTTTCGGATAATATGCAGAAACCTTGTTATTTTGCCAAACCGCACGATTGGCAATAAGTTCAATTTCTCTGATTTCCGAGCGCGAAAGCTCACCGTTAAAATCAAGTGTTACAAAATTATCACCTAAATGAAATCCAACATTATGGTAACCATATTTTCGGTTAACAATTCCCGATACAATATGCTCTCCCGTATGATTTTGCATAAAAGCAAATCGGCGACCGAAATCAATGGCCGCTATAACCTTTTCGCCGACTTTCAAGGCGTTTTCGGTATAATGATAGATGATATTTCCTTCAATTTGAGTATCAAGAACCTTGACACCGCTTATTATGCCGATATCACCTGCTTGTCCCCCACCTTCAGGGAAAAAGGCGGTTTTATCGAGCACCGTTTTGTATCCGTTTTGAACCTTCTCACAGCTTAAAACCGTGGCTTCAAACTCGGAAATATAAGAATCTATATCATAAAGCTTCTCGGTCATTTGCCCAACTTCTCCATAATGATATGTGCCGCCTTATATATATCGCCGCCGCCCATTGTAATAACCAAATCACCCTTTTGGGCGTTTCTTATAACATAATCGGCTATATTTTCAAATCCATCTATAACCACGGCAGATTTTAATTGCTTTGCTATATCTTCCGAATAAATGTTATATTCATTAACCTCACGCGAGCCCATTATGGGCGTTAATATAACCTCATCGGCAAAGGAAAGAGCTTTTATAAACTCGTTTTTAAGTAACGCAGTTCTCGAGAAGGTAAAGGGTTGAAAAACAACTAAAACGCGATTATGCGGAAGCTGCTTTGCTGCTTTTATAGTAGCTTCTATTTCGGTTGGGTGGTGGGCATAATCATCGGCAAGAGTAAAATCGAACTCGGCTAAAAATTCAAATCTTCTGCCTGCACCCGTGAACTTGGAAAGTGCCTCGGCGATACCCTTTGAGTCAACACCCATATCGTAGCAAACCGCAAATGATGCGAGCCCGTTTAGGATATTATGATATCCCGGAACACTCATATCAAGATGGCCTATTTTTTCACCTCGGCTCATAACATCAAAGCTAAAGCCAAATCTGCCTTTTTCAACATTCTCGGCGTAATAATTATTTTGAGCCTCAAAGCCAAAGGTTATAATCCTTGCGCTTATACCTTCGGTCGCTCTTAACGCGAGCTCATCATCGCCGTTGACAAAGCATACGCCCGACATTGACACAAACTTATTAAACGAAGCAATAAGGTTATCCATCGTTTTAAAATAATCAAGATGGTCGTTATCAATATTCAAAAGCACCGAAACATCGGGCGACATCTGCAAAAAGGTATCGACAAACTCGCAAGACTCGCAAACCAAGGTTTCGGAATCACCTGTAATGCCGTTTCGCTCTATAAGCGGTAAGCGTCCGCCGATAACTGCATTAGGTTCCCTATTGTTTAAAATCAAAATTTGTGTTATCATAGATGTAACGGTGGTTTTGCCGTGTGTTCCGCAAACACCTATAACATTATCATAATATCTCGTTAGTGCGCCGAGAAGATGCGAACGCTCCATAACAGGAATGTTCTGCTCGCGTGCCGCTAAAAGCTCGGGGTTATCGTTTGAAATGGCGGCAGAATATACTATAAGCTCGGCACCCTTTATATTTTCGGCGCTATGCCCCATATAAACCTCGGCACCCAGCGCTCTCATTCTCTTAAGGTTATCGCTCTCATTATTATCCGAGCCTGAGAGAATAAAGCCCTTGCTGTTTAATATCTCGGCAAGCGGACACATTCCGCTACCGCCGATACCTATCATATGAACACGCTTAACACCGTAAAGAAGCTTATCCTCATCACGAAGCTTTTTCATTAAAAATCGCTCCTTAATTAATAATAAATACACATACATTTTTATTATACTGCTTTTTATCAGAAAAATAAACCCTTTTTTTAACGAGGTGAGAAAAAATGCATTTTAATCTGCCAAATGAAATTGATTTTGTTTTAAACACACTCGAAAATGCAGGCCACAAGGCCTATATTGTGGGTGGCTGTGTTAGGGATTTGCTTTGTGGGAAAAAGCCATTTGATTATGATATAACAACCGATGCCACGCCTGAGCGTGTCGTTTCTCTCTTTGAAAAAACGGTCAGCACCGGCTTAAAGCACGGAACTGTAACCGTTATAATCGAAAAAACACCCATTGAGGTTACAACCTTTAGAGCGGAAGGCACCTACACCGATGCGCGCAGGCCTGACGAGGTTTATTTTATTAAGGATATAAATGCCGATTTATCCCGCCGAGATTTTACCGTTAATGCTATGTGCTACAATCACCGTGAGGGTATTATCGACCTTTTTGATGGTCGCGCAGATATCCAAAGCCGCACCTTAAGAGCGGTAGGAGTTCCGCGTGAACGCTTTTTAGAGGACGCCTTAAGAATTTTAAGGCTGTTTCGCTTTTCTGCCACACTCGGCTTCAATATTGAAAAAAACACCTTTAACGACGCTCTGCTTTGCGCTACGAGCCTTAAAAATGTGAGTGCCGAAAGAATTTTTGCAGAGCTTCGCCGTGCAGTTTGCGGAACTAACCCTGAGGCCTTATCTCCGCTTTTAGAAAGCGGAGCACTTGAGGGTTTTGAGCTATATAATATATGCCCAATATCCCCCGCTCTCCCGCAAAACGAAAATTTAAGATTATTTGCTTTTTTATATCAGAACAGCAAAAATTTAGATAAAACGCTTGATATACTTAAAGCAAGCAACGCCTTTAAGGCTTACGCGAATAAAATGCGGCCCCTTTGCGAAAAAAAGCCGCCCGAAAGCAAGGCGGATATAAAGCGAAGTCTTTCTATGTGTGAAGAGATTTTTGAGGATTTTCTCATTTATAAGGGGCTTAAAACGGACGAAATCGCAAGGCTTTTAAGGCAAATTAGAGAAAACGGTGAGCCCTATAAGATATCGCAGCTTGCATTATCGGGTGCTGAAATCAAAGCGCTCGGCTATGAAAGCCAAGAAATCGGTGGAAAGCTCAATATGCTTTTAGACCTCGTTATAGAAAACCCTAGGCTTAACACAAAAGAAAAGCTTTATGAATTATTAAGTAACTAAACTGTGCGCCACGCCATACAATGTATTGAATTACATTGTATGGCGCTTTAATTTTTCGGGGGAGTTTAGCACTTTATGAATATTTTAATTTTAGGCGGCGACGAACGGATGCTTCACGCCCACAAACAGCTAATAGACAGTGGACACAATGTTTCAACCTTAGGTCTTATAGAGGGTGACTCGGGCGATATAAAATCGGCTGATGTTTTACTTTTACCCGTTCCGACAACAAGGGATAAGCTTCACATAAACTGTCCTCGGACCAATAAAGATATTCCGCTTGAAGCAATTTACAAAACCAAGCCCGACTGCTTAATACTAACAGCGGGTTTTCCTATAAAGGAACGGGAATATGTAGACTATTTAAGTCTTGATAGCTTTTGTTTGCTCAATGCCGTCCCCACGGCAGAGGGTGCCATTGCAAAAGCTATAGCCGAAACGCCTTTCACCCTTTGGAAAAGCCGAGTTTTAGTTATCGGCTTCGGCAGGGTAGGTAAAATTCTTGCAGATAGGCTGTTGGCTCTTAAATGCGATGTTACCGTTTCCGCGAGAAAAAGCTCGGATTTTGCTTTGCTCGACGCAGTCGGAATAAATCATATTCACACATATTCACTTAAAAATCGAATTCGTGATTTCGATATTATTTATAATACCATTGATGTCCCACTGCCGATAGCCAATTTAACCGATTTAAATTCCTCGTTGTTCATTGACCTTTCAAGCCTCGGCGCAATCGACTTTAAGAAAGCCGAGGAGCAAGGGATAAAGGCATTTAAGCTGCCCTCCCTGCCCGCAAAATGCGCTCCTTGGACTGCCGGTAAAATTATTGCACAAACGGTAATTGATATTATTGGGAGGTAAAATTTATGGAACATATTACACTCGGCTATGCCATGTGCGGTTCCTTTTGCACAATAAAAAAATCCATTGAAATTTTAAAAGAACTCAGCCGTTTAGATATAAAAATAAAACCGATAATGTCGGAAATCGTTTATAGCACCGATACCCGCTTTGGCAAGGCTTCTGATATTATTGAAGCGGTTGAGGAAATTTGCGGTGAAAAGATAATACATTCTATCGCCGACGCTGAGCCTATAGGCCCTAAAAATCTGCTTGATGTTGTTGCAGTTTGTCCCTGCACGGGAAACACCACGGCTAAAATAGCACTCGGTATAACCGACACCCCTGTGACTATGGCGGTTAAGGCACATCTTAGAAACAACAAGCCCGTTGTTTTAGCCGTTGCGACCAACGATGCGCTGGGTGCCTCGGCTAAAAATTTCGGACTGTTGCACAACACTAAGAACATCTTTTTCGTGCCCTACGGTCAAGATGATGCCATCTCTAAAAACAACTCGCTCGTTGCGGATTTTAAGCTACTACCCGCAACTATCGAAGCCGCTTTAGACGGCAAACAGCTACAACCCGTTTTCCTATAAAAGAGAACGCACCCTCCGCCCAAACGGAAGGTGCTTTCTTATGCTTGTTATTTAGTGATATTTAGGCAACCAATCGCCGTGTGTTTCAATTAGGTCGTCCACCATCTTTTTAATAGTATCTATATCAAGCTCGCTTGCTGTATGCGGGTCGAGCATTGCCGCTTGATAAATATGCTCTTTCTTGAGCGTTCTAGCGGCCTCAATGGTTAGCAGTTGGACGTTTATATTTGTCATATTCATAGCGGCACACTGAACAGGAAGCTCACCCACATAGCACGGATTAATACCGTTCCCGTTCACAAGGCAGGGCACCTCGACGCAGGCTTCCTCAGGAAGATTTGTTATTAAATGGTTTTTATTTAAAACATTGCCGCCGATTTCATATGGCCTGTTAGTAACAACCGCTTCCATAATATGTGAAGCATACTCTCTTGTTCGCGTATGTCCCTTAATACCGCTTTTTAATATATCCTCATATTCCTTTTTCCAGTTGGCAATCTGTTCTATACAGCGTCTTGGATATTCATCGAGCGGAATATTATATTTCTTTATAAGCTCAGGATATTTTGATTTGATATAAAACATATTATATTCAGCATTGTGCTCGCTCGATTCGGTGCAGTAATATCCAAAATGCTTTATATACTCGAGTCTAACCTTATTTTTGCAATCAGGGTCTGCAATTTTAGCATCAATGCGAGATTTAATTTCAGGATATAAATCATTACCGTTTTTATCACGGATATCTAAAAGCCATGCCATATGGTTAATGCCCGCTATTTTAGTTTTAATCCCATCAAGCTTATCACCCATATTTATATCGTGAAGCAAGGATTCCGCACATACCTGAACACTATGACAAAGTCCAACGGTTTGAACAGCAGTATATCTTTGCATATATCCCGATAACATAGCCATCGGATTTGTATAGTTGAGGAACATCGCATTTGGTGCAACCTGCTCGATATCGCGAGCAAAGTCAGCCATAACCGGAATAGTTCTAAGCGCTCTCATAATTCCGCCTATTCCGAGTGTATCACCGATTGTTTGACGAAGACCGTATTTTTTAGGGACCTCAAAATCAATAATTGTGCACGGGTCATAAAGGCCAACCTGAATAGCATTAACAACAAAATCGGCATCCTTTAACGCGGCCTTGCGATTTTCAACACCCAAATACGCTTCCAGCTTTGCCTTTGAGCCAAGCTGCTCACGCATTGCCTCCAAAATAGTTTGGCTTTCCTTTAGGCGTTCTCCATCTATATCATAAAGCGCAAAAATACTATCCGATAAAACCTCACTTGACATACAATCGCCGATAACATTTCTGGCAAAAACTGTGCTCCCTGCACCCATAAAGGTTATTTTCATACTAACTCCTCCTTTTCCTTTATTATATACGAACCACTCTTTTTTAAAATTGACAAATGTGCTGTAAACTTGTTATAATGTGAGATAAGAGGGTGATTTAATGAACTCGGAAATTATACTAAATCAGGCGTTTTCAGGCTATAATCCACTTATTTTCGGATTTGAAAAATGTAAGTCTCTCCATTCCTACGGTCCCGCTGTTAGAGAATATTGGTTGCTTCACTTTGTGGTTGAAGGCAAAGGCATCTATATAGAAAACGGAAAACGACATACCGTTTCAAAGGATGATATTTTTGTTATATCGCCCTTTGAGGAAACCTATTATGAAGCAGATTCGTTTGAGCCTTGGAGTTATATTTGGATGGGCTTTAATATGAATGAAAGCGTCCCTTATAAATTCAATTCCCCCGTTATCCATTGTCCCGCCGCAAAAAAAATCTTCGAGGATGCAAAGAACTGCAAATATTTAAAGGGCGGGAAAAGCGCATTTCTAAGCTCAAAGCTTTGGGAACTCGTTTCGGTTTTGCTTGAAAATGAAAAGGTGGATAACAACTACATAAATAAGGCACTCAATTTTTTTGCAAACGAGTATATGAATAAAATAACGGTTGCTGAAATTTCAAAAAGGCTTAACATCGACCGCAGTTATTTTTCAAGTATCTTTAAATCCGAAATGGGAGTATCGCCACAAAAATACTTAAATAATTTAAGGCTGAATAAAGCCGCCGAGCTTATGACTCGATACAATCAAGCACCAACCATAGCAGCCTACTCGGTAGGATATCAGGATATTTATGCCTTTTCTAAAATATTCAAAAAGAAATTCGGCGTTTCTCCGAGAGAATATATTAAAGAAAACAAAAAAACCACCTTAGATTGAAGGTGGTTTTCCTATTATAAAATCACATTTAGTAATTCCATTAGATTGTTAATCTTATAGTCGCACATTTCACCAACGCCGGCTTTTTCAATATTGCCGCCGGAAATACCTGCACATGCAAAGCCCGCGAGCTTAATCGAAACAACGCCCGCCGATGAATCCTCTATACCGATTACCTTGTGGCGACGCTCGAACGGGATACCGAGGCCCACCCTTGCAGTTTCGGCATATAGCCAAGGATGCGGCTTGGGAGCAAGCTCTCCGAGTGTTCCCGTTTGTCCTTTTCTAAGCGCCTGCCCTGCTGTGATTATAGAATCATAGAACTCAACGGGGTCGCCCATATCAAGCTGGCGGAATGCCGAAATAATTTCAGGCATCGCCTTCTCATAAAGGCCGCTCGTTACAAGGCCGATTTTTATTCCTTCGCCTTTAACGGTGGTTAAAAACTCCTTGAGATTGGGTGCAGGCGTGAAAGCGTCCTGCTTTCCTCTGCCCTTCATTATCTCATCCATCTCGTAGTTTACGATTTCAAAATAATATTGCCTTGCAAGCTCAATGCTTTCTTTAGGACAATATTTTTCTATCATATACTGAAGATGCTCTGAAACCGAATGGCCTGATATAAACGGCTCATCCTCAAGCTCTTTTTTGAAATTTGGATTGCCTAACAGTCTTGCGGTGGTTTGCTCTATTATCCACATCCAAAACTCTTCGCTATGAACCGAGGTGCCGTCAAGGTCCATCAAAATTGCCTCGGCCTTCGGCTCAAAATGGGTTTCGTATAAAGGATAAATTGCAGGGTATCCCATACCGCTTTTGACATAGCAAAGCTTCTTATCATCAAACTCAACTATATCTATTTTTTTGTCATCGGGAGTGAGGATTTTCCTCACTCCGTCTTGACCTGCTTTAAAAAAATCGCTTTTTAGTATTTCGGTCATTCTATTTTACCTCAAGTGTGAATATCTTGCCCTTGCCAACGCTTACGCTTATAGCATTATCCTTGCACTTAAGCTCGGAAATAAACTTACCGTCAAGGCGGATAGACTGCGCCGATTCAAAATCAAAGCCCAGCTTAACCTTACCGTCAATTTTCTTATCGGTGGGGTTATAGAGTCTTATTTGAATGGTATCGTTCTCCGACTTTGTTACCGAGCTCAAAATGAGATTATCGCCCTCAATTTCAACAAAGCTCTTGTCAGTATCAAACATACCCTCCTGCTTGCCGAACTCACAAACCTTAAGCGGAGCATTAAACGCCAAAGCCTCATTGTAAAGCTTTGCATCCTCCCACTCGCCTGTATGCGGCATAAAGGCATATCTATAGGTAAATTCGCGAAGTGATTGCGAGCTTTCATCGCCCGGATATTCCATCCACAAACGGTTATCGCAAGCAATTCTCAGCCTTGTTCCTCTAACGAGTCCCATGGCGAGTGTTTGGTCATCGCAATCCTCTAAAATCTCATAATCCTTGGTAGCATCGGTAAGCACCGCAAAGCCGTTTTTCTTATCAGCAAGGTCATACCAAAGCTGAGCCGGATGACGAGCAAGCTCGTTTCCTCTTACATCACCGTCAACCGAAGGACGAACCGGGAATTCAGTTACCATAAATGAGCCTTCCGCCCAGGTTTTTTGAGCATTAAGGCCTGTAGGCATACAAACCTTAAAGTAGTGGTCCTTAACGGTATTATTGATGGTGGTTTGAACCTCTAAATGCTTTGCACCCTTCTTGAGAGTAAACTCAACCGAAATGGGCATTTCCTTTAAAACATCGCTGCGAAGCTGCTTTGAAAAATCATATTCACGCGGCAGCATCATAGTCTGCTCAACCTTGAATTTAACTGCCAAGGGGCCGTTAACGGTTACCGAAACCTGAGCCTTATTTCCAAGGCTTGTTATTATATTGTCACTCGGGATATTATCATACATCCACATATTACCGCGGTCGCCCATATCCATAAAGTAGTTAAGGTTATCATAAACCTTGCCGGTTACCTTATCTGTAAGCTTAACGGTGCCATCGGGATTGATTTTTACTCTAATATACTCGTTTTCAGCCTGATTTGCACCTGAAAGCATATTGTTGGATAAAATGCGAGGTGCATCCCAATCCTCGTGCGGATAAGGATATTCATTCTTCTCTGCCCACTTAATTTTGAAGGTCTTATAACCCATTGCAGGAATTTTATCAGCCTCAAAGAACAGGTGAACCTTTGTGCAGTAAAACGGCATATTACGGCTGCGCGGATGATAGATACCCGCTCTAGTGTTAGCGTTGCGCTCAACCTCTTGAACCTTAACGGGATTGCCGTCCATATCCTCAATAATGATATATTTAAGAATAATATCTCTCGGAATATCAATATAAGCTTCAACTATTTCGCTGCGCTCAAAGGATGAAGGATTGTGAACAGCAACGAAATATTCGGTATCTGAAACCTTTGAGGTGTTGATTTCCTTGGTGATATTCTCAAGTCCCTTGCGCTCCAAGCCTTTGGCAATAATACCTGCCTGCTCAAGCCTTGCTGTTTCACCGTCAGCAAGTGTTTTCGGACCTAAGCCGTGCATTGAATCGTGAGCGTGGCTTTGGAATAAAAGCTTCCAGGATTTTTCAAGATATGTATCGGGGTATTTAGAAATTCCGTGCTTCCAAGCGATAGCCGAAAGCGGCTCGGCATAACGGGTTATGGTGTTTTCAGCGTGTGAATTTTCAATCATAACCTCGGGATGAGTTGAAAATACATCGGTATGAATACTGCCGACAGGACCATCTCTCATAGGTCCTTTAACTATATCCAAATCCTTAACCTTGCTAAGCTCAGCTTTAAGCTCGGTTAGATAATCGGTGAGGGTTGAGTGAACAATCTCAAGCTCGCCCTTGTATTCCTCTTGAAGTGCTTTAATGATTTCGGGAGTAAGCGGATGCGGCTCAGTAAAGTCGGTGCCCTCGAACATTAAAACGCAATCGGGCGCTGCGGTGCCCTCAACCGTCTTAAGCGCACGCTCCATACCCTTTCTTAAATTTTCAGGGTGATATGAGGTTTCGGGGTCTAAAATATCGTAGAACCAGCTGTAATCATCGGGGTTGGCTGTATGGAAAGCCTTACCGAGCTCGCCCCAAGTGTATTGCCAATTCTTATCCCAAGCATCCTTATCGTAAACAATCGGAATATGGCCTGCAAAGAAGAAATTCCAACGAGCCTCAGGGCCTAAGTGAGAAGCATAGGCACGACTGCCATCGGGGGATTCCCAAATGAACTCATGGTATTTTGATTTCTTCGGGTCCATATATTTATAGAAAACGATATTATCAATATCAAAATCAGAATAAATCTGCGGCAGCTGACCGATTTGACCGAAGGAGAAAACATTGTATCCGCAATTGAGCGGCTCGCCGAACTCTCTGCACTTTTTAACGCCATACTGTAGGTTGCGAACAACACTTTCGCCTTGAATAGGCGCGCAATCAGGCAAAGTAAACCAAGGACCGATTTCAAGACGGCCTTCCTTAACATATTTTTTAACGGTCTCTCTCATCTCGGGACGGATTTCAAGATAATCCTCAATTAAAGTTACCTGACCGTCACAAAGAAATGAACGATAATCCGGCTTTTGCTCCATAATTTCAAAGAGATTATCAAACAAATCAACCAAACGCATTCTTGTTCTCTCAAATTCCCAGCGGAATTCCCTATCCCAGTGGGTATAGGTTACGATATGAACCTTTCTCATAAACCTTCTCCTTTTAAATTGAATAATTAAAACCAAAAAACTGTTTTTAACCTTTAATAATATACAACATTTTCCTCGAAATTTCAACTAAAAGTAGGATTATTTTAAGACATTTCTATAAAAATTTTAAAACAACTACGATTTTTTTACCGTTTGTCGAAAAAGGATGAAAATTTTTTTGAAATAATTTAAAAAAAGCACTTGCAAAGCAAAAGAATATGTAGTATAATACTCCTACACTCAAACAAAACCATATATCGCGGGGTAGAGCAGTTGGTAGCTCGTCGGGCTCATAACCCGGAGGTCGCAGGTTCAAGTCCTGTCCCCGCAACCAACGTTGCGAACCGAAAAAGATATCGGTTCGGAAAACCCAGAAACCACAACGGTTTCTGGGTTTTGTTATGCTATTTTTCAAGGTGGAATTCAAAAGATATCATTTCCCAAAATCGACCTTTGGGGAGGACTTGAACTAAATGCATTGGCTTTTAGGAGCAGATTTTGCGATTGTTTTCGCAGATTTTGTCTCTTTTTTGTTCGTTCATTTGTGAAATATTTGTGTTGCTGGTAGCAAATAGAATGAATCAATAACATCCACCGTAGCAGAATCAAACATTTTGCTGCGTTTTTTAATTGTAAATTTTTTCGGACAACTTACCGGTTTTATCAAAAAAACATTGAAAAAAGCTAGGGTTTATGATATAATTGCATCGGTGCTAAAACAAAATTGTGTGCAAGTTATAATTGCGGGAGATACTGAATGGCTGGGAAAAGAGTAAAAACAACGAAATATGAGATCATCCAGGTAGCGTCTGAGTTCTTTATGAGTGTTGGCTATTCTGCAACCTCACCGAAAATGATCGCAAATGAATTGAATATTAGTACAGGCAATATTACCTACTATTTTCCCACGAAAGACCATCTGCTATTGGAAATAGTCAAGATGCTATGTGATTATCAGTGGGAGCTGATCAATAAAAAAACAGGTGATGATGAAGGGAGCATTTCTTCTATCTGCCTTGAAATGATGACAGTCGTCTTCGGCTGTGCCGAGAGCGATATTGCAAGAGATTTCTTTACTGCGGTGTTCCAAAGCGAAATGTGTCGCAACTATTTGCGCAGGAATCATGAGGAACGCGCAAAGAAGATCTTTGCAAAGGAATGTGCTGATTGGTCGGACGAGCAATTTACAGAGGCGGAACTGCTTGTTATGGGGCTTCAATACACAAGCGTTGTCGCAACAGATGCCAAGGTGTCTGACGAAAGAAAAGCATTGCGAGCACTTGAACATATCCTTGGTATCTACAACGTGGATCAGGAAGTGCGGAAAGCCGAAATCGAAAAGGTTGTTTCGTCTGACTACCGAGAAATGGGAAAACCAATGCTGCGGAAGTTCATCAAGTATGTTGAAGATACCAATATGCAGACACTGGAAAATATGTTGCGAGGAAATCGCAGAAACAAAATAACCGATACTTCAAGATTGGAGGTTTCAGTATGAATCAGAAATCCTTTGTAAAAAGAATAATGGCGGTTGCCTTGAGCTTGATTATGGTACTGGGTCTGATGCCGATGAGCGCATTTGCTCTATCTGTAGCTCCTCACACGCACCCCGCTTGCGGTGACAGTAGTTGCGACGATAGCGCCCACGCGGTAAATGATAGTTGGACGGCGTGGGATGGCACCACGGCTTTCCCCGAAGGAAATGTGTATTTAAGCGATGATGTGATCCTCTCTGCATCTATTAGCATTGCAGATACTGTTAATCTGTGTCTAAATGGACACACCATCAGCGCTGCAGGTGGTAATTTCGATGTCAGTGGCACGCTGAATTTGTGCAGCTGCGAAGATAACGGTATCATCAAGAGAACCACCACTACAAACGCACTTATTTCTTCCGATGCCGGAGCAACGGCAAACCTATACAATGTAACACTCGATGGCGGCGCAGTTTGGAGCGGCGATGAGGACAGTGTGCTTTTACGAGGAACGACGAATGCGGGTGCCAAAACGGGTTCTCCGTTGATCGATGCCGGATATCAACGCTCTGCCGGTGGTCATATTACGCTGAATAGCGGTGTTGTATTGCAAAACAACGAATGCACAGATGCCGGTGATGGCGGTGCTGTTACCATCGGCGAAGACGGAACACTTGCTATTAATGGCGCAACGATCCGCAACAACGCTAAGACAGACGGAAATGCCGGTGCAATCAAAGCATATGCCGGTGCACAAATCACTTTGAGCAGTGGTGAAATTTACGGTAATCGCGCATATAAGCACGGCGGCGCGTTCCAAATATTCGGCGGAGACAGCACAGATTACGCAGATACTGCATTTACTATGAACGGCGGTTCCATTCGCAATAACAAGGCAGACGGTGTCGGCGGCGGCATTGCGGTGTCCGACTACTCGCAATTTATTATGAATGGCGGCAGTATTGTTGATAATGCCACGACCGATTCGCAAATGCGCGGCGGCGGTGTCGGATTTGGAGACAAGAACACAGCTATGTCTATCTCCGGCAACGCGGTGATCAGCGGCAACGTGGCTGGTATCAATGCGAACAATCTTTATATCGGCAACAATGATTGCAACAAATTATCAGTCGAA
>JAZNOY010000032.1:0-53599 GCA_045589375.1 Acutalibacteraceae bacterium
AGGAGTTTAACGAGGTTGTGGCTTTCGCCCGCGAGACAATGCAGGGCGGCGAGGTTTGGACGGAGTTTAACGATATTATCGCCTTTGGCCGTGAAGTAATGCAGGGTAACTTTCGAGAAGAGAAAGACACCGCTGCAACTGGAACAGGAAGTAAGGGATAATTGGGCTTTATGGCGGCTTGTCACTTGCGACAGAGGGTTTGATTTTCCCACAGTATTTGGAAAACCGTATATGACCCCGCAAGATGTTGAAATGGCAAACATAGCTTTGGATATTCAATATCAAGCGGAAAAAGATGCTGTGAACAAAAAGGGCACTTCTTAAATGAAGTGCCTTTCTCTTTACACCTCTAATGAAAGGGGGTAGAAAATGGCTGATGAAGTAATCAGAAGAGATGTAGTCCAGTTAGAGTTTGACACAAACATAAGTGAGCTAACAAAACTAAACAAGGAAATCGACGAATTAAAAAAGAGCTTTAAGGGCGGTATAGGCGACGACGCTTTTGATGACCTGAAAAACAACGCCAATGAATCTGTAAAGCCTTTGAAAAAGATTAAGGAGCAGGCGGAAAAGGTAACAAAAGAAGTAACCAATATCGGAAAGAAAGCGGCGGGTGTTGCTTTCAAGGGCCTGAAAAAGTTAGCGGGGATTTCCTTTAAGGCCTTAACGGTTGGCATAACGGCGGCTGCAACTGCGTTAGGTGCGCTTGCTAAAAACGCCGTAACCGCATATGCGGAATATGAGCAGCTATATGGCGGTATGCAAACGCTATTGGGTGCGAAAGGCGCGAAAAATGTACAAGAGTACGCAAAAATAACAGGCAAATCCGTTAGCGAGGTGCAGGGCGAATATAAAAAGTTAGTAGAGAGTGAAAAGCTCGTCATGAAAAATGCGAATGACGCATACAAAAGTGCGGGAATGTCTGCTAACCAATATATGACCACCATTACAAGCTTCTCTGCGGCCTTAACATCAAGTTTAGGCGGTGACACAGCGGAAGCGGCAAAGTTAGCCGATGTAGCTATTAGAGATATGTCGGACAATGCCAACAAGATGGGTACACCTTTGGAGAGTATTTCGACGGTTTATTCCAACCTTGCGCGAGGTATGTACATGACTTTGGATAACCTGAAATTGGGTTATGCAGGTACTAAAGAGGGCGCAATGGAGATGGTAAATGACGCTGCAAAGATAGACAAAAGCGTTAAGGCCAACGATATTTCCTACGGAAACCTTGTTAAAGCAATTCACGCCGTTCAGGTGAAAATGGATATTTACGGCACGACGCAAAAGGAAGCCGATAAAACCATTACAGGCTCACTCAATTCTATGAAAGCTGCTTGGGGCAATTTGATGCCCGCATTGATACAGGGCGGCGACGCGCTTGAACAATGTATAGACAATTTCATTGATAGTGCAAAAACTTTCGGCAGAAACATAATGCCTGCCATAAAAAGCTCACTTTCGGGAATTGGCAGGTTAATTGAAGAGTTTGCGCCGATTTTAGAAGCTGAATTGCCTGTTATTATCGACGAATTGCTCCCGCCGTTAATTTCTGCCGCAACATCCTTACTCAAGGGCTTAATTGTTGCAACGCCGAAAATCCTGAAAACGATTATCAAGGAAATTCCCGATATCGTAAAGCAGATAGGCACGGCAATAGGCGAAGCGTTCGGCATGGAAATGTCCGCTTTGAAGAAATTCAGCGATTTTATCACGAAGCACGGTGAAACTATCAAAAAGGTAACGCCCTATATACTTGGCCTTGTTGGTGCGTTTATGGCATTCGGCAAAATCAAGTCTGTAATGTCTGTTTTTTCGGGCTTGTTTGGAAAGTCGAAAGGCGGAGAGGGTGCACCTGAAAAAAGCGGGTTCTTGGGTACGCTGTCTAACTTGGCGAATATGAAAACATCGTCCGTCCTAAAGGGTATGGCGAATTTAG
Source organism: Acutalibacteraceae bacterium (assembly GCA_045589375.1). Taxonomy (GTDB): domain Bacteria; phylum Bacillota; class Clostridia; order Oscillospirales; family Acutalibacteraceae; genus UBA737. The sequence continues at coordinate 1,943 of JAZNOY010000032.1, forward strand.
GAATTATATTGGGCGGTTTTGTGGCACTTACGGCAATTCTCATGGTGCTTGCGCCGCAGATGGCTAAATTAGGCGGTTATACAGAGCTGCTTAAATTGGTAGCTGTAATCGGCGTGTTGGGCGTTGTCGGCGGTGTGTTAGTGAAGTTTGGCGGAATTGCGGGTAAAATTCCCGTAACTACTGTTGCTCTTGGCCTTGCTAACATGGCAATCATTATAGCGGGTATGTCCGCGTTGTTCCTGCTGATTGGCGCGACCTCGCTTATAAACTTTGACCTTAAAAAGATAACAAAGATTATAGGCATTATCGGATTGCTCGGCACAGTCGGCACGGTACTGTCTGTATTTGCAGGAATTGTAGGTTTAGTTCCGATTCCGATTGTTCTTGCGGGCCTTGCTAATATGGGCTTGGTGCTTGGCGGTGTAACTGCTCTTATTGTGGCGTTTGGTGCGCTGTCCGAAGTAAAGGGCTTTACAAACTTTTTAGACAAGGGCGGAGAAACGCTGAAAAAGGTATTCACCATAATAGGCGAAATCGGCGGTGCTCTTGTATCGGGCTTTGGTGAAACTGTTTCTAAATCATTGCCTACAATCGGCGAAAACATCGGAAAATTCGGCACAAAAATCAAACCGCTCTTTAGTGCCTTAAAAGGCGTGGATATGGGCGGTGTCGGTGATTTCTTTAACGCTATTGTTAGCCTGTTAGGTATGGCAACAGGTAAGGGAATAATCGACGGAATAAAGTCCTTTTTTGGCGGCGGTGAAGGTGAAAGCCCGCTTGTTAAACTTGGCGCAGAATTAACTGATTTTGCAAACAAGGCAAAAGGCTTTTTCACAACAATCGGCGCAATCCCCGCTGAATCTTTCCCGAAAGCAGCAGAGCTTTTCAAGAGCCTTGGGGAAATCAAGGGTATTCCGAAAGCGAATAAAGACGGTAAAACCTCTATTGCTGCGGTTGCTAATGATTTAAGCACATTCAATGATAAAACAAGCGGTTTCTTTGCGGCCGTAAAGACTTACGACCTTGACAAGGTAAACAAGCTTTGGGAATCGTTGAAAAATTCCGATGATGTTACAAAAAATCTGTCAAAGAAAGTAAATGACAACATATCCGATATTGTCAAAAAGGTTGCTGATTTACCGAAGAAAATGGCAAACGCTTTTGAGAAGTCGGGCAAGGCTTTAGGAGACAGTTTTGTAACCGTATGGAAAGCGGCAATTGAAGCTTGCGTTGCTCCCGTTAATAAACTTCTTGACGGTGCAAACCATGTACTGAAGGAGTTTGGCTCGGACAAACGAGTGATTGAGTGGAAGCCTTACGCGAACGGCACAAGCGGTCACAAGGGCGGCAACGCTCTTGTAAATGATGGCAGGGGCGCGGAGTTAGTGCAGATGCCTAACGGAAGAACATTTATTCCGAACGGCAGAAATGTATTTATTCCGAATGCGCCTAAAGGAATGCGGGTATTACCCGCAGAACAAACAGCGCGGCTCTTCGGTAGAAATTCGCCTACATTCCGCTATGCAAATGGCACAGGCAACATTGATGTATGGAGTTACTACGGAAACGCAAGCGGCTTGGTCAGCGAAATTGCAAAGGGCATATCCTATAAGGGTATGAGCAGTTTTGAGCAAAGCCTGTCTAAAGGAATGGTAACAACATTTTCGGGCGCAATGTCCGCGTGGGTAGAAAAAATGTTTGAAGAAGGTGTTATGGGAATTGGAGGGTATAATCCTTCAAAGGGCGTAACACAATGGCGTTCTACTGTTGCACGGGCGTTAAAGATGGAAGGTCTGTATAGCGTCGGAAATGTTATAAGAACATTGTTCCAAATGCGTACAGAGAGCGGCGGCAATCCGATGGCAATTAACCGATGGGATAGCAACGCGAAGAAGGGCACACCGTCAAAAGGCTTGATGCAGGTTATAGACCCCACTTTCAAAGCATATGCGAGAAAGGGATTTGATAAAAACATCTATAACCCGTTAAGCAATATCTTGGCTTCTGTCAGGTATGCGACGGCCCGTTATGGCTCTTTGGAAAACGCATATAGAGGACACGGCTATAAGAACGGCGTTGGAGCTAAAAGCATTCAGCTGCCGCAGTATACGCCGTCAAGCTCTGTTGCGTGTAGTAGCACATCCGAAAGCAACACCTATGCACCGTCGTTCTCAATTCACATAAGCGGAACTGGTGACGATAGGGCTATGGCAAGAAAGGTTAAGCGGTGGATTGCGGAAGCGTGGGACGAAATGCTCGAAAAGTACGAAAGCAAAACGCCGCAGACACAAAAAGTATGATTTTGCGAAGAGGGCTGAAAAGCCCTCTTTGCTTTATTTGAAAGGTGGTACAAAGTGGCTACTATAAATGGAATTTATATTTTCGTTGAAAACGAAAGTGTTAGCCGTTCGTCTACTATTCCGCAACACCCTGTAGAAAAGGGATTACCGATTTCCGACAATGTAAAAGAAGAGCCTAAATCTTTAAGCATAAGCGGAAAGATTGTGAGCACGGCCAACAAAAAGGCCGACACAATAATTTCCGAGCTTGAAAATTTACGAACAGGCGGTTCTTTGATTAAGTACAGCGGAAGAAATGTTGTTGGGAATTATATGATACAGTCGTTTAACACTTCACATCCGCACACTATATGGGGCGGTGCTGATTTCGATATGGAATTAGTAGAGGTGCGAATAGCGAAAAGTGCGTATGACCCTTCTAAACAAAAGAAATCGGAAGAGAAAAAAAAGGTAAACAATCCTACGCTTGAAGTCGGTTCAATTGTTGTTTTCAAAGGTGGCCCTGTTTATGTTTCTTCGGATGCAAAAAAAGCGGCAGCAAATAGAGGGCGGCAGACTTGCAGAGTGTTCAAAATAAGCCGTAAATCGTGGTCGATACATCAAATTGCTTTGATAAGTACCGAAAAAGTGTGGCCGTATAATGTCTATGGTTGGGTGGACGAATCCAACATAGAAGGAACGGGAAGTTCGAGCGGAACAACAGCAACAAAAACAAACACATCGGGAACGACAAACGCAGGAACACAGCAGGTAAAACAGACCAAAACGACACCGACTGGCGACAAGCTATCGAATGTCAAAAGGCGAATGCTACTGAAATAATGAGGTGAGTTGCCGTGTATTTTATTGAAATAAACAAAAGCTTAATTCCGTATAAATTCAAAATATCGTTATCGGGCGAATTATACGAAATGCGAGTTGATTATAATGATACGGCGGATTTATTCACGGTTGCTTTATCTAAAAACGATGTTGTCTTGTGTGAGGGTGAGCCTATTATATACGGTCAGCCGTTATTTGGCGATTTGATAAATAGAGGTGGATTCCCGAACGCAACGATAACACCGATTGACGATAGCGGAGAGAGCAACGCGGTTACTTACGATAACCTGTCCAATACGGTTTTATTACAAGTTACAGGCGGCGAATACGATGAGTGAAAAATCAAGATTTATTCGTGAAGGACAATTCAAAAAAACGCAAAGCCGTCTAATAAAATCCGTAACGAAAGGCATTGAAAGCCTAAAAAGTTATGAAATAAAACCGCAAGGCGTTTTCGGTTGTGAAGCAAAAATAATTTGCGGTGGGGTAACGCTAAAATCAAGCGAATTGGATATAGAGTTTGTAGTTAGGTTTGATGATGATATGGAAGCGAACGAAGCTGAAATTATCGTTTACAATCTGTCAAAAAACACTATATCAAATCTTGCGCCGTCCGCTGTCAAGAAAAACAACAAAGTTTCGATTGAAGCGGGCTATAAAGGCGATACAGGCGTTATCTTTTCAGGGTACATCACAAAAGTTAAGACGAAATACGAAAACGCCGACAAAGTAACAACAATACAATGTATTGATGATATAGAGGAACACATAATTACCGAAGTAACCTATGCGGGTGGTACTGCGGCAAGCTATATTCTCAAAGACCTTTTAGAGAAAACGGGAATACCTATAGATGTGTTTAAGACGCGGCGCGATTGGACTTATACCGAAGAACAAAAAGTTGACGGCGACCTGATGGGGAGTATCAAAAAGTATTCCGAGGTTTGCGGCGTTTCAACATATATAAGCAACGGTAAAATTTATTCTCGATATATCAAAGAGGGCGACAATCTGTATTTTGAGCTTTCGGAAGAAACAGGGCTTATAGGTTCACCCGAAGAATTCGAGGAAGAAAACAGCCTTGTGATGCAAGAAGCAGACGAAAAAGCGGGTACAGAAAAGGTTGATTATAGCGAGACGAAAAACGGTTATGAGTGTGACAGTTTGTTGCAGCACAGATTTTCAGCGGGCGGAATAGTCAAACTGAAAAGCCGTGATGCAAACGGTGAATACAGAATATGCAGCGGGGAACACAGATTTAACCCCGACGAGTGTATATCTCATATCAAGATGTATTGAGGTGAGTTATGGGGAATTTAGGTTTTTTTGAAAACATGATTGAAAACAAGTTGAAAAACTTGCATACGGCGTATTTGGCTACTGTAATTTCGGCGACCAAAAAAACCGCAAAAATCAAACCGTTGTGTATGACAAAAGCCTACGGACAAAACGAGCTATCACAGTCTGTGTTGTCGAATGTTCCGATAGCGGATAATGTGTTTCACCCAATCGAAAAAACTTACACCGTTGTTGTAGAGCCTTATCCCTACGCGCAGAAAATGGAAATAAAAGTGATTGAGAAGAAACCGATACAGGCGGGCGACATTGTTGTTTGCGTTTGTTGCGAAAGGGATATAACCGAAGCGAGAAAAGGGAGAGACACCGTTCCGCCCGTCGGACACCACAGCATGAGCGATTCTGTAATTGTGGGCTGTTTATAAACTTTCGGGGGGTGATATTATCAAAGGATTTGCACTTGACGAGCACGGAGATGTGCTTATAGAAAGCGGCGCAATTCAAATGGTGCAAGGTTCTGAACTAACGAAGCAAACAATAAAAACCGTGTTAGGCACAAAAAAAGGCGAGTGGTTTTTGAATTGGGAAGAGGGCATAAACTACAATGAAATTTTAGGCAAAAAACGCCTTGCTTCTCAAAACACCGCTAACGAGGTGCGCGAAAATCGGTTGGGTGGTGATTTGTAATGGCAAGTATTGTTGAAGATGAAGTAATAAAAGCCGAAATGCAGGACGGATTATCGCAGGTTGACAGCAATTTGGCTATTAGCGAATTTGAAACAGATTTTGACAGTATATCGCGGACGATGCGCGTATATTTCAAGGCCATTAACAAGGAAACAGGCGAAACCGTGACATTTAACTATGTATTGAGGTGAGAAAATGCCGATAAACGAATACGGGTTCAAGCGGAGAACTTACGATGAAATCTTAACGGACAAAATCGCAAAGGCCAAAGAGCTGTTCGGTGAAGATATCGAAACAAACGATTTAACGCCGCTCGGTAAATTCATCCGAATCAACGCATACGACCAAGCTATAACCGAAGAGGAAGCGGAAATGATATATTATTCTATCTTTCCGACTACCGCAATCGGTACAAGCCTTGACCGCCTTGCTGTGTTTGCAGGCATAAAGCGAAATGTTGCAACAAAAGCCCGCTATACTGCCAAGATAACAGGCAAGGCGGGGGCTACGGTTGCGGTTGGCTTTTTGGTTGGCACGGAGAGCGGAATAAACTTTAGCGTTATCGGAACGGCTACGGTTGCCGATGATGGCGTTGTCGAAACTGCCGAAGGTGATGTAACAATAGGAGAGGACGAAACTGTTCTTGTAACTGTTGAATGCGTCGAGAGCGGCGGAATCGGTAATGTGTTAGTTAAAGAGATAAACACAATCGTTAATCCGTCCGCCGATGTTAGCGAGGTAATAGGAGAGGGCCTGATATCCAAAGGCGCAGAAGTGGAAAGCGACCTTGAATTACGCAGACGCTTTTCCTCCGCAATAGAGGGCATGGGTAGTTGTAACGAGCCTGCATTGAAATCCGCTCTGTTACGAATACCTACTGTCACACACGCGGGCGTTATTACCGATGAAACAAACGGAAGCTTTGAATGCTATGTGAACGGAAATGAAGAGTATTACGAACAGATAGCAAAAGCGATTTTTGAGAAAAAGCCGATAGGCATTAAAACAACGGGAGCGATTGAGCAGGAGTTTACCGACAGCAGCGGAAAGAAACAGGTTATTAAATTCTCCCGCACATCCAATATTTCCGTATATGTGCAGATGGCGATTAAAACCAATGTTGAGTTTTCAGGCAACGCAGGGTTGGAAGAAATCAAAGATAACATTTGCAGCTATATTGATAATATCGGTATCGGAAATTCTCTTGTTCTATCCTCTTTGTATGGCAAGATTCATAGCGTGACAGGTGTAACGGAAGTAACCGAGCTGAAACTTTCGACAAATGGCGAAAATTGGTCTACTGACAACATAGCGGCCGCAGAATATGAAAACTGTGTATGCTATGAGGTTAGAATTAAACAGAATGACGGCACAGATTATGAGGTGATTTGATAATGCAAGCGGAATTTAACAAAAACCTTGTTAAAAACTTACCTGACGCATTCAAAAAATCCGCCGACAGTAATAACCGCAAAATTCTTGAAATTGAGCGGGCCGCTTGTGAAGATTTGCGAAAAACCTTGTACTCAATCGACGATATTTTAGATATTGGCAAGGCGACGGGAAAAACACTTGATTTGTACGGTGAAAGAGTAGGGCAGGTAAGAGGATTAGCAAACGACGACAAATACCGCCTTATGATTAAATCAAAGATTATGAGAAGCCTTTCGGAGGGAAGCACTTCGAGCGTCGTAAATGCTTTGAGCTGTACATTTGATTGTGACCCTGCGGAAGTCGAAATAAAGGACGGCGCAGAGCCTTTCACCGTTGATGTTGTTGCAATATCGTTGGACGCTATAAACGGAGCGGGTTTAACGGCATCACAGGTTTACGCAATGATTGAATCAATGCTGCCCGTTGGTATCAAAATCGCATCCTTTGTGTTTGCGGGAACATTTGAGTTTGGAGAAGGCGAAAATGATTTCGACGACACAAAAGGCTTTGCGGATGATGAAGGCACAATTGGCGGCTATCTCGGAGCTGCTGCTGTTGAAGTGGTAGAAGATGTATTACCGATTTAAGGGGGGATATAAATGGATTTTGAGAATCAGTTACCCGAATGGAAAAACACAGGAACAGAGCCAAGCACGGAATTAAAAGAAAACGGATTTACCGCAGGTCTTAAACCGCCCGCAGGTATATTTAACTGGTTTTGGTCTTTGGTTACAAAAACGGTTACAGAGTTACAGTCTAAATTAAAGGGCCACGCAGAGAACGAAGAAAACCCGCACAAAGTAACTGCTAAACAGGTTGGATTGGATAAGGTAAACAATACAGCCGACAGCGAAAAAAGCGTAAAGTTTGCAAGTGAAGCGGGTGTTGGCCGAAAGGTACAGTACGGCTTAATTGTTCGATTTAACGGCGGAGATACAGAAGGCACAAACAAGTGGACTTTTGACGGTTCAACAAGCAGGTCGGTAAACATAACACCTGAAAAAATTGGTGCAATGCCCGCAGGCAGCGACTTTACATTAGACAAAGTAAAAGAAACTTCGGAAAAGAAGATTTCAAGGATTGTTGTTGCCACAAAAGGTACTGATACAACAAATGCTGCGGGCGGAGTGATTTCACATTATACCGCAACCGTTGACGGCGTGACAGAGCTGTACAATGGTATGGAAATTACAATCATTCCTGATGCAGGCTGTACAGGCAAGATAATCACGCTCAATATAAACGGATTAGGCGCGGTTAATGTACGGCAGCCTTTGAGTTTCTCAACATTTGTTGCTACTTCGCCCACAAGAGACGGTTTCCTTTATGCGAACACGCCTTGCAGACTGATGTATCATGCAAACTATTCAAGCGGCGGAATTTGGTTAATGGCAGACAAGCAGAAAACATCTGCACAAGACCTTTACGGTACTGTACCTGTAACAAGCGGTGGTACTGGAGCTTCAAAGGTGACAGCGGGAAACTATCTTGTTGGAGATGGCGAGAACAAACTTGTTGAGAAAACGCCCGAAGAAGTGAGGGTAAATATCGGAGCGTCAAGCAAGGCCGTACCGTTCACGGTAACGCTGACTGCGGCAGGATGGAGCAACGGGGCGCAGACGGTAAATGATTCTCGCTTTGTAGCAAGCGGCTATGCTTATGTGGTATCTCCTGCAAGCGGTAGTTTCAAGGAATATTCAAAGGCGCAGATTTACGCTGCGGATGTTACTACGGCAGGAAAGATGGTATTCAATTGCGGCGGAACAAAGCCAAGCTCTAACCTTACTGTGAATGTATGCAGAATGGAGGTTACAGCATGAGCATGGTTCTTAATATGGTTGGCGGCATATCCGACAAAACGGTGTACAGCGGAACGATAACCGTTAATGACGGGTATCCGCCTGACGGAGCAATTGAAACAGGTATAACAATTTCGGAGGATGCAATCTTTATTCTGATTCCACAGACGGTTTATCATCCTTTGAACTCCGACGAGTATTTTACTGCGTGTAGAATTTCCAAAAATTTTAGTTATGTTTCAAGATGCGCTATTTATACTGATAATTACGGTAATGAATATGGAACAGCTTTGGACAGCGTAGTAAGTCAAACAGAAAATTGGTTTGTTCTCTATGAAGGAAGCAAAGTGTGGGTATCTCATTCAAGTTTCTTGCTTTCCGCAGGTACTTACGAATGGTATTTGTTGCAGTAATAGGGGGAGAATTTTATGATTTACGCAAAACAAATCAAAGATGATGCAGTTATAGCGATTCTCACTTATAACTATGAACCGTCCTTTGGAGAAAATTCAGATGTGGTTGTCATAACAGAGGAAGAGTACAACGAACTGTTAGAATCCTTTAAGCGTCCTGAAACTGACGAAATCAGCGACAGCGAAGCATTAAACATTATTTTAGGCAATGGAGGGGCAACAAATGAAGCGTGACGAAGCTGTAAAAATTCGTGAAATGATTGAGAAAGCGTCTGTTTCTCTTGACGATTCCGACGCAAGCAACGCGCCCGAACTGTTTCCGCGAATGAAGTACAACGGGGAATTGATTCAGTATAAAACAAGAATTAACTGGAACGGCGTTGTTAAAAGAGCGAAGGTTGATTTGTGGGACACAGAAGCAAATAATCCTGAAAACGCGCCTGCGCTGTGGGATGATATCGAGTATATCGCAGGCGTTCGCAAGATTCCTGTAACAGACAGCGGCATTTTTGAAGCAACATTAGCATTCTCGGCGGGCGAAGAGGGATATTCCACCGTAGACGATACCGTTTATATCAGTAATGTAAACGGAAATGTTTATACTCCGCAGCTCGTTCCTACAAACTGGACGAAGAAGGAGGAAACGGCATGAGTTGGGAGATAGTGGCGGGAATAATTACTCTCGTCGGATTCTTTGTGACTATTTGCACAATTGTATTCAAGTTATCCACAGTATTAACAAAGTTAAGCGATAGCGTGCGCTATTTGAGTGATAGTTTGGCTGCCGAGAGAAAATTACGGGAAACTGAACATACAGAGATGTACAATCAAATTGACGAACACGACAAACAGTTACAGAATCACGAACTCCGTATTCACGATTTAGAATACGAACGCAGGGATAATGTTTAATGAGTAAACGCGGCCTTTGGACTAAAAAACAAAAGATAAAATTCAGCAAAATTATGGTAGTATTGGTGCTTTCGCAAGCGTTTTTGTACACTTGGGCGCACCTGATACTATCATATTTTGTTGGAATGGAAATCTCACCCACGGCCACCTGCGCCTTTTACGCATTTTGCGGAACGGAAGCGGGCCTTTTGGCGTGGATAAAAAAATTTGATAAGTCCGATTCTTCGGATGAAAATAATAATTTTGATTTGGAGGAAAACACCTATGAAAGAGATTTTAGTACAGAAGTTGACGAGCCGTAAGCTGTGGGCAGCTATTTTTGCAGCCGTTGTGTGTGTTGTGGCGGCCTGCTTTGGGGAAGAGTTGACCCCCGAAGTGGTAGAGGTACTGAAAGCAGCCGTTAGTGCGGGTGTAGCGTACATTTTCGGTGAAAGTGCCGTTGACCTGTTCCGACAGATTGCGGAATCGTTAAAGGCGAAGAATACCACCGAGGACGGCGAGAATGCTTCCGAGGGAGATGGTCTGAATGGCTAAATTCGGAATTGATGTTTCCTTGTGGCAGAAAGGTTTTGATTTCGAGCAGGCAAAGGCCGAGGGTGCGGAATTTGTTATAATCAAGTGTTCGCAGAAGAATTACAAAGACCCGCAGTTTGAAAATCATTACAAGGCTGCAAAGGCGGTTGGACTTGATGTTGGCGCATATCATTACCTTGAAGCTAATACAGTTGCCGAAGCGGTAAAAGAAGCGGAAGTATGCTTACGCGCAATTAAGGGCAAAAAGTTTGAGTATCCGATTTATCTTGATTTTGAGGAAAACATTTACACAAAAAACACAAAGCAGAAGAACGGCGAGATAATCAAAGCTTTTTGCGAAGCTGTAGAAAAAGCGGGATATTGGGTAGGCGTTTACACGGGCTACAATTTCTACAAAAATTATCTTGACGGCGCGGCAATCGCAAACCGATATACATTGTGGCTTGCGTCGTGGACGAAGAAAAAGCCTTTTTCTGTTCCGATGTGGCAGTTTGGCGGGGAAACAAACAAAATTCGCACAAACAAAGTGGCGGGCGTTCTTTGCGACCAAAACTATTGTTATGTGGATTTTCCGACGCAGATTAAGCAGCGAGGTCTGAACGGATTTTCGGCCAAAAAGACAACCGCAGCGGAAGCGAAGAAACCTGCGACACAGAGCACAAAAACCGCAGCAATCAAAAAGGGCGATAAAGTCAAGGTTATTAAAAATATCATTTACGGAACAAATAAGGAATTTACCGTTTACTTTGACAAGTACGATGTAATTCAGGTGAACGGCAAGCGCGTTGTAATCGGAATCGGCAAAGTAGCAACAGCCGCTGTTTCTGCCGACAATCTCAAAAAGGTATAAATGCAAAAGAGGAAGGGGCTTTTTCAAGCCCCTTCTTTTTTTGTGCCCTTTTCAGTTTTCTTCTACTTCGATTTGCCATGTGATATCGAATTTCTCTTTTTCAAGCTTTGCGATTTTTTCTTTCTTTTCTGTGATGATTGCGAGAATCTCAAATTTTGTTTTCGGCGTTTTCACCTTTTCGCCGTTTTCGATTTGTTCAATGTACTTGTAACCTTGTTTTACATCTTTGTCGAGCTGTTCGATTTCGGCCGCGATACCTTTTACAGCGTATTGAAGAATTTCTTTTGCAGTCATTTTAATGCACCCTTTCTTTTTGTTTATCTCTCTTTCTATTATTATTATACCACAATTGTGGCAAAAGTAAACAAAAAATATATAAAAACTTTGGTTATTTTGCGAATAGACAAGGTGCTGCAAAAGTGGTATAATAATGACAGAAAGAAAGAGAGGTAATCAAAAATGAAAAAATTCTTTGAAAATGTAACGACGCTTGAAGAACTTAAAAAGCAGTACAAGAAGCTTGCAAAGCAGTATCACCCCGATTTGAACAACGGCACGACAAACGACATTATGAAACAGATTAACATTGAGTATGACGCGCTGTTCGAGAAAGTCAAAAACATTCATGTGAACGCAGACGGCGAGACATACGAAAAAGAGACAGGCGAAACAAGCGAGCTTTTCAGAGACATTATCAACAGCATTATCAATTTCAATATTGATATTGAGATTATCGGTACTTGGGTATGGTGCTTCAATTCTTACGAATACAGACAGCAGCTTAAAGAATTAGGCTTTAGATATTCGGCAGGCAAAAAGGCTTGGTGTTGGCACAGCGGCGAATACAAAGCGAGACGCAGCAAGAAAACGCTTGATGAAATTAGAGAGACTTACGGCAGCGACACAATCAAGACACGGCAAGAGCAGAAGAAACTTGCCTACGCTTAACGCAGAGTGATGCAGGGGGCGCAAGCCCCTTGCAGTAATGCGGCGGCACGGTCACAAGCCCGTTGCAAAACGAAAGAGAGGTAATCACAAATGAAACTTATCACGAAAGAGATTGAAAAGAAAATCGCAGCAGCCCCGATTTATTCTAAAGACGGTCAAGGCACAGACGCAGAAGTGATTGCAAAATTCTTTTACCCTTACGGCGTTGGCACTTGGTTGGCGGTCGAAGGTGAGAAGATGCAGAACGGCGACTATGAGTTTTTCGGTTATGTTGATATGGGCTATGGTTACGAAGCAGGCTATTTCTATCTGTCACAGCTTGAAGAAATCGCAAAGCATAACAGACACGGTTTAGGCGTTGAGCGCGATTTGTACGCGCACGGCACAGTAAAAGAATTGATGTGAAGGGGGGCAAAAAAAATGACAGTTTACACGCGCGAACAATGGGCGGCAGATGGCACGCTAAAAATGGCCGAAGGTCAAGAAATCGAAGAAAGTATTTACTATCAATTGTTAGACTGTATGCCGCCGTTGAGTTTGAAAGACAAAAAAGGCTGTGAAGCAGGTTTTCGAGTTGGTGAACCTTACACGCACGATTTAAGCACAGGCAGAGCGTTGTATATGGCTTTTGGCAGGCGAAACGGCAAGTATTACTATTTAGGCTTGCAGTAGGCGAAAAGGGGCTTACAAAGCCCCTGCACGCGCCACAATGAAACATAATAGAAAGGTATGATAAAATATGAGATACTACGAAATCAACGAAGCAGCAGCAGCACAGGCGCGGTCTATGTGGTCGTTTTATGACTATGAGAACGGCAGCAAAACGGCAGAATATCGGGCGCAGGTAGACGAGGTTTACAAGATGGTTGAAGCGATGCCCGACAGCAAGAAAGAAAGAGCGGCGGCAATGGCCGACAGATACGCCCGCCGCCTTGCAGAATGGTATAACAAGCAATTCAGAATTGAAATGATGTGCCCGTCGGTAATGATAAGCGGGGCGGGGAACTTTCCCGTGGCAAAGAAGCAAAAGCAGAACGCCGCGCAAGATAGGCACTACGAAGAATTCAAAGAGATACAGGCGATACCTGAAAAAATCGCACGGCTTATGTATAGTAACGATGTAATCAAAGCAGGCGACGCAGATGCAATAGAGCAGCTACAGGCGAAGCTTGAAAAGGCCGAAGCACTACAGGCCGAAATGAAGGCCGCCAACGCTTACTACAGAAAGCACAAAACGCTCAAAGGGTACGGCAGCCTTACAGATGAAAAGGCAGCAGAGCTTGACGCAGATATTAAAGGTAGTATGTACGGCGTGCCCTATGCGCCGTATGAGTTGACAAACAACAATGCCAAAATCAAAAACACAAAGGCGAGAATAGCACAGCTTGAAAGGCTCAAAAACGACGCAGAAGCGCACGAAGCGGCCGACAAGGGCGAATACAGCACAGAGCTTTTCAAGGTGGTAGAGAACGCCGAAATAATGCGCCTGCAATTGATTTTCGACGGCAAGCCTGACGCAGAGACAAGAGCGGTACTGAAAAAGCACGGTTTCAAGTGGTCGCCGTCAAATTCAGCTTGGCAGCGTCAATTGACAGACAATGCAAAGTACGCTGTAAAGCGAATTATTGAAGAATTAGGGGCGTGATGCCCCTTTTTCTTTATTACAGCAAATGTAGTAAAAATATACAAAAAGTAGTTTGAAACTTTGGTGATAATGTATATTGACTTTGTGCTTCATATGTAGTATAATATAGGTACAAAGAAAGAGAGAGGTAAACACAATGAAAATCAATCACATCGACAGATACGGTTCTTACACGGGCGACTATGTTTATTATGTACACTTTGAGAACGGCGACATTGAGCAGCACACAGAAGAAACGCTTACTAAAGAGATGAAGCTGTTCAGAGCAGCTGCCGACTATCAATTCAGAAAGAGCAAGAGCGGCGAATACTACCACAGATTCGCAAAAGCAGAGTGACGCGCCACAGGCGCGGTAATGCGGTCAGGCAGACGGTCACAAACCCCGACAGCCGCAAAGAAAGAGGTATTATATGGCTAACTATTTGAGCAGCGCAGAGGTTTTCGTTTTAGTGTGGCTTATAGCGTCGATGTGCTTCATGGCGATTGTTACGCTGTGCATTTATGTGAAAGACATTAAAGCATTATTCACCAAAACGCCCGAACAGCGGGCGACAGATTGGGTAAACGCCCATTGGCAGAGCAAGGGCAAGCATTGACAAACGCAGAGCAGCCGCCGAAAGGCGGTTAATGCGGGCAAGGGCCAAAAGCCTTTGGCGGTTGCAACCCCGCTAAAATTGAATATGAAAGGTTGATGTTATGAAAGCAATTTCAATCCGAAACCCCTATGCACATTTCATTATGTGCGGCGAAAAAACGGTTGAGTGCCGCACTTGGCAGACCGACTACAGGGGCGACATTCTCATTTGCAGCAGCGCAAGCCCGAAGGTGAAAAACACTATTTGCGGGTATGCGCTGTGCATTGCAAGGCTTGACAGCATAGAGCCGTTCAAGAAAGAACACCTGCACGACGCTTGTCTTGGCGATATGCCCGAAGCAAAATCTTATGCTTGGCACTTAACTGATGTTAGACAGATTAAACCGATTGCCGTGAAAGGCAAGCTTAACTTCTTTAATGTTGATGATAGCTTGATTGAGGTTATCGACAGCGGCGACGACAGCTTGACAGAAGAAGAAGCGGCAAAGCTTTATGAGCAGTACATTGCCCCGCTTGTCTATCAGGGCGCAAAGTAAAGGCGAATTGAAAAATACAGCCTTCCCTTCACAAAAGGAGGGCTGTAAAATAAAAAAAGAAAGTTGGTGAATGAATGGCAAGAACAGGCACAGAAAGCACGAAGTTGCAGGCTGCGAGACAGAAAAAAGGATATACGCAGAAGCAATTAGCGGTTGTGACGGATATTTCAGTCCGCACTATTCAATGTTATGAGCGAAAGGCGAGAGACATTGACGGCGCAGGATTAGAAACGCTTTGCGATTTGAGCATTGCCCTTGATTGCAAGATTGAGGACATTATCGAAAGCGAAGAGCTTATTGAAAAATTCAGATTGGCAAAGTAATGGCCTGCGGAAGCAGGTTCTTTTGTGGCCTAAAAAGTCAGAATTTTCAGAAAAGAGGAAGAAAGTGAATGAATGCGAGAATGCCGTTATCAAGCGCACAGAAAAAGGCCCTTGTAAACGAAGTGCGGCGGCAATGCGTGGAACAAACCGAACAATACGAAATATCCATTGATGCTGTTTTTATCTATACCCTTTTGGAAAGTCCGCCGCTCAAAAAAATGAAGCTTGGCAAACAGAGAATCGAACAGATTTACGGCGATATGTTCAGGTTTCGTAAAGAAATGCAGGAGCGGTATCAATCTTCCGATGACGCAGACACAGGAATAGGCGACTTTGCAATAATTATGAAACTTAAAGAAAGAGGAATTGACATTGAACAGATGTATCACGCGCAAGCGGATAGTCAAAGGTTCAAAGTTAAGGTTAAGTGAAAATGACAGATAACGAGATTATAAATGCGTTGGAGTGTTGTGGTATAAAAACCAGTTGTGAAAACTGTCCTTATCACGATACATCTTTGTGTCAAGACGCTATATGTAAAGATGCTCTCGCCCTTATCAACCGCCAAAAGGCAGAGATTGAGAGGTATGAAAAAGAAAATAATGAAAAATTCAACAAATGGATGTTGCTTGATGAACGGACGAAAGAGCGATATGCAGAACTTTACGAAGAAGCGAAAGGCGTTGTAAGAGCCGAAGCAATCAAAGAGTTTGCGGAGAAATTGAAAGATATGGCGTTTATGCCTTTAGGGACTTTGTGTGCGGAAATGGTTGTTACAGAAAGGTGCATCAACAACCTTGTAAAAGAAATGGTAGGTGATGGGAAATGAAACAGACAAAATATACATTTAATTTCAAAGGCGGTCAAATTACTGTTTGGGCGTTTAATGAAATCGAGGGAAGAATTTTAGCACAAGCCGAAGCAATAAAAAGAGGTTGGGATTATACAATAGTTGCCCACCCAACCGAGAAAGGCGGTGAGAGTAATGGTTGATAGTTTTGTTACAAAAAAATTAGCGAAAGCGTTCCCCAAAAGCTTTATAAACGGAGAACTTGAATTTATAGCACACAGGGAAGCGAATCAGTATTTCCGATTGGAAGATTGCGAGTGTGAATTTGATGTAAAGTGCAAAGTTTTGGAGTGGTTTTCAAGAGGGGCATATAAAACAGAGCCTTTTTACGACTATAACAAAAACGAGAAATTTCACAAATTTATGCTTGACGGGATAAATAGTTTTCTCGGCACAACATTTTCCTATGAAGATATGGAAATTATTTATACATATCTCGGTAATAGATGTAATCACACAAAGACAGAAAAGTTTATCGAGAGCGGTTACGATATGGAAGTCTTGAAAGGCGGTGAGCAGGAATGAACGGATTTATAGAAATAAAAAGCACAAACAATACAAATGTAATTATTCGCGCTGATAAAATCCAGTTAGTTATGGAAAAGAAAAAAGGTTGCGTTGTAGTACTTGATGATTTCCGTCTTATCAATACAACCGCAAGTTATGAGAGCGTGAAAAAAGCTTGGTTAGAGAGGTATATGCAGGAATGAGAGAAATTTTGTTTAGGGGCAAGCGAATTGATAACGGCGAATGGGTAGAAGGAAACTTATTTATCCCCGATAAAACCGACACACCTACACAGATTTGCATAGGAACAAATGTTGTTCGTATAACTTATGATGTTATCCCCGAAACCGTCGAACAATACACAGGCATGAAAGACAGTAACGGCAAGAAGGTCTTTGAGGGGGATATAATTCGCTATGCTGATTTTGGCGACTATAATATGTACCTTGAAAGCCTTGAATGCCCCGACGATTACGACGGTGTTGATTTAAGTAATATATGGACTGTTGACGCAGTTGATTATGGAACAGAGATAGGATACCCTGCGTTTGACTTGTGCAGTCACGATTGGGAATGCAACGGGCTTTCCGAATTGAGCGAAAGTTGTCAATATTTCTATGAAGTAATCGGCAATATCCAAGATAATCCCGAATTATTGAGAGTATGAGGTATGCAGGAATGAGAGTTTCACAGCTGCTTCACGCTATGTGCAAAGACGATATTATTGAAATTGATGATTATGACTTGCCAATCTACCAAAATACGATTTACAGAGGAACTGTAAGAGGGATTGAGCGAGATAATCCTATCAACAAAATGCACATTAAAAATCTTTGTTTTATCAATGATAAAATTTGTGTGTTGGCCCAAAAGCCAAAAGAGAAAGTATGAGGTAAGTGCAGCATGAAAATTTACGGTATTTTTAATGGCGAATATTCCGACTGGAATGTTTTGGGGTATTACACCACAAGGGAAGAAGCTGAAAAAAGATGTGCGATAAAAAATGAAGAGTACAGATATTCAGAAGAATATGTTATTGAGTTAGATTGTCTCGATGGAACTGTGAAAACAACAGAAAACAAACTATATTATTTGCACGAAGTTGTTTTTGACAAAGAAGAAGAAGGTTGGATTATGAGAAATGAGCCAACAAGATACAGATATTCTGTTAATGAAATGCCCGAAAAGGAAATAAGAGAGGGGCGTTTTGGGATTATGATTTATGTAAAATCAAGACAAGGTGCAGAAGGTAGAGCGAAAGTTGAAAAAATAGCGCAAGACAGACTGTACAAACATCTTGCACTAAAAAAAGGAATTTTATGATTGAGAAGGTGATAGGCAATGGTAAAACATTTTTGCGACCGCTGCGGAAAAGAAACTGATAACTTAAACAGAATACACATCCCACAAAAGAGAATATCTTGTGGTGACTATGAATCAAGAATAATTGATGTTTGCCGTGATTGTGAAATAGAACACGCATCCATAATTGGTAAACTTATGGATATTCGTTTTATCTTATTTGCTGATTTTATGAAAGACGGTGCTGACAATGGCTGAAAAGGAATATATCGAGCGGGGAGCGTTGATTGAGAGTTTGCAGAAAATAGAAAGTGAGTTGGAGTACGCCGATGGGAAAGATGGATACCTTTTCGCGTATGGCACTTTGACTGGCGTTCGTAAATCAATAATTCACACAAAATCCGCTCCCGCCGCCGATGTGGTGGAGGTGGTGCGGTGCAAAGATTGCAAGCACCGAGAAACTCATGAATGCCCGATGGTTTTTTACGAAACTATTTACTTTGATGATGAAGGGTATGTAGAATCCGAGACGCTCATTCACGACAATACAGAAGATAACAGCTTTTGCAGTTGCGGAGAAAGAAAGGAATAAAAAGAAATGATAACGCTAAAACACGATTGCTTGATAGATGTAAGCCAAAACAATTTTACGCTGATGCTCGATAAGCACAAACAGGATAAAAACGGCAAACCGATATATGAAACATTGGGATATTATAGCACGCTTCAAGGTGCTGTTTGTGGTGCGAGAGATTACTATGTAAAAAGACAGCTCGAAAGCGATACATACACATTGGATAAAGCTATTGAAATTGTACGGCAGACAAACAAAGAGTTTTTTGATTTGTTAAAAGGAGTTATGCAGGAATGAAGAAATGCAAGTATGAACAAAAATATCGGCACGGCTTGAAACGGTGTTTGAGGGATGGCAGTTTGCGGTATTGTAACGCTCCGTGGTGTCCGCACTTTGAAGAATCTTGGATTATTAAGTTTATTGAATGGTTAGAAAGGATTCGGGAGTAACAATGCGTGATAGATTGATTGATATATTGACAAAAACCTTTGACGAACAGTACGAAAAAAGAAGATTGATAACTCCGCAGCATACAGCCGACTACCTTCTTGAAAACGGTGTTATTGTCCCGCCTTGCAAGGTGGGAAAGACGATATACCGAGCATACGGCTTTTCTGTAATGGAGTACACGGTTGTAGAAATAAAGTTTGACAGTTTTATAATGTGGTTTCGTGGTTATAACGACGAGTATGTAGAAGAACATAAAAAGTTTTTGTTTGACGAAACAACAATTGGCAAAACCGTATTTCTCTCCCGTGAAGAAGCGGAACGGGCGTTGAAAGGCGGTGAGGGGTGATGGCAAAACGAAAACCACTTATTTGCTTGACCGATGCCATAAACAAATATGGATATAAAACAGTTGCAAGACCGCAATTCGTTGATGATGGAATTTGTCAATGGTGCGGAAATGAAATCAAGGGAAAACGAAGAAAGTCTTTTTGTTCAAAAGAGTGTTCCGATGATTTTCACAGACTTGTAACTTGGGGCAGAACACGAAACGCATATAGCAACCAAATTGTGTGGCGTGATAATTTGACTTGTCAAGATTGTGGGGAATTATTGGCGGTTAAAAATTGCCATAATATTTATATTCCGCTTGAAGTCGGTGCAGAAGTTCATCACATTTTGCCCGTTGAATATGGTGGGGAAGATAACCCCGAAAACCTTATTACATTATGTCATAATTGCCATATTGAACGGCACAAGCATATCAACACACGCACACCAAAAGAAAGAGGTGGGGAGAAGTGAAAAAGGAAATAACGCTAAATTTACACAAAGAAAAAGGCACAAACAATCTTTTGGTTGATTTTCAAGATGTTTTTGATTATATAGGAGAAGCCACAAAAGCGGAAGTTGAATTGGGAAATTATCTTGAAATATGGTGCAAATGGCTTAACTATTATTTTACTTATTCTTCGACCGCAAACGGAAATATTGATGAAACACAGTTGAGAGCGTGGATTGACGGCTACAATTATGCAAAACACATTGATGAACAAGAGTTTCACGATAGATATGTATTGAGTATGCGAGGATATATCGTTACTCTTTACAAACCATTTTCTATATAAGGCGGTGATTAAGTGGAGAACATACAGAAATGCGCCACCTGCATATACTCCCGTCCTGTTATTTCCGAAAACGGGATTCACTATGTATGTTGCTTATCGAGTAAAAAAGCGGTTGAGTGCATAACAGGCAAAGAGGATTATTGCAAGGCAATATGCAAAGTATAGTTATAATCTTTTGCAGCAAAGATTGATATTTTGAATTGATTGGTTGGTAAAATAATTCAAAAGGCGGGGGATAATCCCCGCCCTTTTTCATTTATTCTACGAAATGCACATCAACGCCGAAATGCGTCATATAGATATGGTGGAACAATGTTTCTTCCATATCGTCGCCCATTGTCTTTCTGCTGTAAACAACGAAGTGCTTTATATCATTTGTAAAAACGGCCTTGTTTATAGCTTCTTGCAATCTGTCACCCCTGCTGTCGAAAACCTTATATTCTATTGATAGCCCATAACGGGAAGCGTATCGCGCACACTCATTCCATTGTGTGTAAATATCGGGCTGTGCGTTTTCCCGTACATAGATTACTGCTTTCATCTTTTCACTTCCTTTTGTGCGGCAATGTGCTATAATCTTGTTATTCATTCTTGCCGTGTATATGCTTTTTGCGATTTATAACCTTTTCAACCTTGACGGTCGGTAGTGAGTGGATTACCCCCGATACCTGCTCGTTAGTGACCTCGGAGAGCAAAGAGAAGTCCGCCCGTATATGGACGGTGATTTTCTCTTTGCTTACTACAACTTTATCTACAAAGGCATGAAACATGGCCCTCATAAAGTCGTCGTCCGCTTGGGCGTGCGATTTTTTTATATCCTCAACAAACCCGTGAATGAAATCTTCAATATCCTTTTCTGTCACATCTTCGGAATTAGCGATATGTTTCCGCTTTTCCAATTCTTCTTCAAGCTGATATTTTCGGCGTTGCAATTCTCCATTTTTTTCATCAAGCATTGCTTTATCCATTCCGCCATCAAGGTATAAATCTGTCAAACGCTCTTGACGGGTAAGAATTTGGGATAACTCTTTTTTGAGCTGTGCGGTAGTAACAACGGGTGTATCTCGCATTGCTTCTAATTCGGCAAACGCCAATTTTGCAAGATGCTTTACCTGCTGTTCATCCATAACGGTATTTAATACTGTTTGTAAAACTCTCGGTTCAAACCAATCTTTGTTAAGGCTTGGATTTTTGCAGCCGTTTCTATACTTGGATTTGCCGACGCATTTGTAATAGTAATTCAGTTTACCGTTACCGCCTGACCGTTTAGAGCCGCCGCCTGAAATTTGGCATCCGCATTCTTCACAGAATGTTTTCCCTGTAAGCAAATAACTACGCTTTTTCTTTCGATATCTTCCCTTTGTAGAACCTTCTTGACAAAGTTTTTGTACCTGTTCCCACAAATTACGGTCAATAGGTGGATTTTGTATTACATCTTCAAGCCTGATTGTTTCTTTTCGGTCAATGGTGTAAATGTAAATGCCGATATATTTAGGATTTCGCAAAAGGTCGTAAATGGTGCGGGTGTTGAATTTTTTGCCCCTTTGGTTGCGATACCCCTCTGCATTTAATCGTTCGCAAATTTCTGTCTTTGGATAGCCTGCGGCGTATTCCTCAAAAATCCGTCTAACAATTTTTGCGTTTTCGTTTGCTACATAATAACCGTCTTTGTCTAATGAATAACCGAAAAGGACTTGACCGCCCGCGTGTTTCCCCTTCAATGCGTTTTCTCTCAAACCCTTTCGCACCTCTACAGCAAGGTTAGCAGAATAATATTGGTCGATTGTTTCAAGGAAACCTTCTAACAATTCTCCTTCGGGTGTTTCGTCAATCTTTTGGCTGACAGATATAACCTTAATACCCGCATCTTTTAGTTTCTTCTTATATAAAGCACTATCGTATTTGTTACGGGCAAAACGGTTGAACTTGTGGACTAATACATAATCAACGGCAAGATTCCCTTTTAATAGTTGGCTTATCATGTTTTGAAAATCTTCCCTGTCGTCCGTTTTACCGCTTATTGCTTCATCCTTAAACTCTGCTATTAACTCAATTCTTTCTTTTGCACAGTATTCACGGATTGCCCTCATTTGTGCGTCTATACTTTCTTCCCGTTGGTTATTGGAAGAGAACCGCGCATACGCAACCGCTGTTTTTTTGAATTTCCCCATGTTGCCGCTCCTTTGATGTTTTAATCGTCAATCTCTAAATACATTCGCATAATCTCTTTGTAAAGTTTCGTTTTTTCTTCTTTGGAAAATGCTTGATTTGTAAATACCGCTTTCGCTCGGCTCAACAATTCAAAACTTTCATCCGTTGTTTCTATTCCCCAATAGTCCATTGACACCCCGAAGAAGTGGCAAAGTGCCGTTAATTCGTCAAGGTGGGGAACTCTCCGCCCGCATTCATAATTTGAAATTGTCGCTCTGCTCCAATTCATACGGTATGCCAACTCTAATTGAGTAAGACCACGCCCCTTTCTTAAAGTTTTTAGTTTGTTACCTATGGTTGACATTGAAGATAATGCACTCCTTTCCATTGGATTGTGTTGTGTACCGAGGCAAGGTAACAACATAATCATAATACCATACACAAAAGAAAAAGTGAAACAATATGAAACTTAATACAGAAAAATGTTACAAAACATTGGAAAAAGGTATTGACTTTCTAAATTATTTGAATATAATATTATTTGTAATGAGTCATTACGAAACATTTATTTGGAGGTTGCTTAAAAATGGAACAATGGAAAACGATTGCTGATATGTCTAATTATGAAGTGTCTAATTTAGGGAATGTAAGGAGAATTAAAACGGGCAAACTTCTATCTCAACAAAATTCAAATGGGTATAAAACGGTTACGCTTTGGGAGAACGGAAAAGAAAAAACAAAGTATGTGCATAGACTTGTAGCTATTGCTTTTTTGGAGCAGTCCGAGAGTAAGAACGAAGTCAATCATAAAGACGGAAATAGGTCAAATAATTGTCTTGACAATCTTGAATGGGTTACGGCAAGCGAAAATATACTACACGGATATAAAACATTAGAACGAAAGCCTATTGGAGCGCGTAAAAATTACGAAAAAAAATCAGATATGCGGCTAAACCTAAAATTGTTTAGAGTAAAAACGAATTTAACGCAAGATGAATTTTCTAAAAAAATTGGAATTAGCCGTGTTGCATATTCGTTGATTGAGCGAGGGGACAGATTTGGCAGTTTTGGTTTTTGGTTGGATTTGCAAAAGGCTTTTAATATACCCGATGAAGAAATGTTTGCTTTGATGAAATGCGAAGAATGACAACAAAATAGCACAAGTGTTACATAATGCGAACGCCTGTGCTATTTTTGTTATTGATTTGTTGAAAAAAGTATATTAGAATAACAATATAGAAGGTTAGCAAATGTCCGAAAATTATAACGAGGTGACGCAATGAAGAATAAGCGCGGATATACTGTGCAAGAGAGAATTAAACAGGATATTACATACGCGGCAAATAGAGAGAGTAAAGCCGAAAGACAACTATTAGCGACAAAAGCACTTGGAGCAGCCGATTTCGCTATTGAATTTGGCTTGATTACATATAAAGAATGGGAAAAACATATAGAGGATATATTTAACATAGCATAGGGCGTTACAGCCCGTCTTTTTTGCCCCTCTGTGTGTCGCTTTGTTTGCACTATGCAACATAAACAAAACATATTGATAAACTTTGTGAATATTGCGAATTGAAAGTATATTATTATTTTGGTATAATATGTATGTACCCGAAAGGGTGCAAATAAAGAAAAGAGGTAACACAAATGACACACGAAAGATTCAAAGACCTGCTGAAAACGCAAGGCGGTAGCAATTACGAAGATACTTGCTTTCACTTGAAACTTGCAATGGTTAAGAAAATCGTAAATTGCAAGGCAAGCGAAGAACAGCGGTACACGATGTTGCAGGCTTATATCACGAACAACAGCACGAATAACGATATTATAAGTGCAATTAACGAGATTAACCGACGAAACCGTTGGGGCGATTAAATCGCCCCACAATACCCTTTGTGCGTCATTATGAAACATATTGAAAGGAGGTGATGAAATGGCGAGACACAATCTATATGTATTCCGATGTGACAAGAAATTGAAGCAGGCGGAAATAGCGGAAATGTGCGGTGTTAGCCGTGTAACATATGGCAAGATTGAAAACGGCGAACGCGGCGGAAGCGCAGACTTTTGGGCCACTTTGCAAAAAGTGTTTAGTGTGCCCGATGAAGAAATGTGGAAACTACAGAAATTAGATTAAGGAGAAAAAAGAGAATGATTAAGATTGAATATGTTGAGGTTTTCGGTTGGGATGCTGCAATTAGAGGTATGCGTAACCCAAAGAAAAGTTGGCCGAAGTCGGACAGTTATTGGACTTATATTGAAAACCCCGAAACCCTGAATACCGCGAAATTTCAGTTTTTCTTGGGCGAGAACGACCGTGCGCTTATGAAGAAGCTTGCAAAAGCAGGAACAGACCACAGCAAATTCCTTCGCATGATAAATGTTTCTTTGGATATTACCGCGCCGTGGTATTGGTGGAAAGAATTTGATACCTATAAGGTTGGTACTGTTGCTAACTCTTGCTCAACGATGCACACACTTTCCGACGAGGAATTTACGCTTGATGATTTCAGCCACGAACACTTAAAAACATCGGATGAATGCGAATGGGGCGAAATCGTGCCCGAATGTGTGCTTGAATCCACAATCATAACGCTAAATTATAATCGAGATAAGTATCTTGATACAAATGATAAGAAGTATTGGTGGCAGATGATTCAGCTTCTTCCTTCTTCCTATAATCAGCGGAGAACGGTGCAGCTCAATTATCAGGTTTTGGCGAATATGTATTTTGCGAGAAAGAACCATAAGCTTGACGAGTGGGTGAATTTCTGCAAGTGGATTGAAACATTACCCTATTTCCGTGAGGTGATTATCGAATGCGAGGAAACCAACGCAAAGTAACTGTTAGATTGATAGAGCAAGAGCATATCAACAACCAACGGCTTGTAGAGTATTTTGCTAACAAGTATAAAGAAAAGAGGTTTGAAAATGGCGGACATTAGAGTAACATCAAGTCGATATGATGAACTTATCGCAAGAGAAGAACGATTGCTGACAATGGAATCTGCATTGATGAAGTTGGCTTTCTATAATGCTGAATTCGATTTGTTCAAGAAAATGTTTGGACTTGAAAAGAAAACAGAAGAGGTAGAATAAATGAACATCTTTGAAAAAATGGCTGCAATCACAGCCGAATTGCAGACGGTAGCAAAAAATATGACCGTACAGCAGACAAAAACATCTTCATACAAAGCGGTATCGGAGAGAGATATTCTTGATGCGGTGAAGCCGCTTGAAGCGAAATACGGCGTATATAGTTACCCATTTTCGCGGGAAATCCTTGAAAGCAATATGCTTGAAAGCGAAAGCACCTACAGCGGCACTACCACAAAGAAAACAACCTTTATGACGCGGATTGAAACGGTATATAGGTTTGTTAATGTTGAAAAGCCCGACGAATACATAGAAACAACGACTTTTGCAGAGGGCATTGACGCACAGGATAAGGGCAGCGGTAAGGCCATGACCTACGCTGACAAATACGCTCTTATGAAAGCCTATAAGATTTCCACGGGAGACGACCCCGACCAAACGGCAAGCGAGGAAACACGCTATACGCAGAGAAACGCTGCACCCGCTCCAACAGAGCCGCCGAAGCAGCCTACACCGCGTGAATTGCTTATTAGCAAGCTGAAAGAAAAGGGCATTGATGCGAACGAATACGCAAAAGAAAAAGGGCTTAACAAAGAGACAACGCCTGAAAGATACGCTGAACTTTTGAAAGAGTTGGAGGATAAATAATGAAGCTGTACGAAATCGCGGCAGAATACAGAGCCTTTCTTGAAGCTGTAGAGAGCGGGGAAATCCCCGAAGAAGCAATACCCGATACATTGGAAAGCATTGAATCAATGCTTGAAGATAAGGCAGACAATATAGCGTGTATCATCAAGAACATTGACGCAGAAGCCGAAGCGATTAAAGCAGAGGAACAAAAGCTTGCTGAACGCAGAAAAGCGAAAGAAAAGCAGATTGACAGGCTGAAAACATATCTTGCAGATACCTTGCTTGCGAACAGTATTAACAAAATCGAAACCCCGCGAAACAAACTTACTTTCCGAAAGAGCGCAAGCGTCGTGATTGAGGATGAAGAGCGGTTCGTCGAATGGGCACTACAGAATAACGACGAATACCTTACATATCAATCTCCGAAAATAAACAGGGCTGCTATCAAGGATGCAATTGCAAACGGTATTGAGGTTGCAGGCGCAACGATTGGAAGCAAAATGAATCTGCAAATCAAGTGATTGGGGCTGATTATGTTTGTATGAATTAAGCGGAACTATCAAGGGAATGACGATTGATTTTAAGACTGGCAAGCCGCAATTGGTGCTTGAAATCAACGAAAGACAATCTGCAATGAATATGTATGACGAATTGCACGAAGCGGAAAAGCTGTCAATCAAAATCGCCAAATACAGAGAAAAACGCTCACTTGATGCAAATAGCTATTTTTGGCTTTTGTGCGGTAAACTTGCTTCAAGGCTGCAACAAAACAAGACCGATATATATAAACAGCTTATCCGAGAAATAGGCGATAATTATGAAATTCTGCCTATTCGAGACGATGCGGTAGAAAAATTTATTGCAGCGTGGGGCAAAAACGGTTTAGGTTGGGTGTGCGATATTTTAGGCAAAAGCAAACTTAATGAATATACCAATGTTTGCGCCTATTATGGTAGCAGCACATACAATTCAAAGCAAATGTCCGATTTGATTAACAGTATCGTTTTTGAATGCAAAGAGCAGGGAATACAAACGGATACCCCCGAACAGATAGCAAATATGATAAGCCTGTGGAGTGAGAACAATTTACCATAAATTCACACTTTATTAACAATACCCAAGTGGGTATTTAGTATAATATTATCGGAGGTGAAATTATGGAAATTTGGAAAGACATTACAGGATTTGAAAGCGTGTATCAAGTGAGCAATCAGGGGCGTGTTAGGTCTTTGCAGCGCACAGAAACAGACACAAAAGGCAGGGCGGTAAAATATAAGGGGAAGGTGTTGAAGCAAACGCCCAATTCCCGAGGATATTTGAGAGTGGAATTGAAGTCAAACGGAAAAAAAGAAAGATGGCTTGTTCATAGACTTGTTGCAATTCACTTTGTAAATAACCCTATGCCTGATGTATATACTGTAGTAAATCATCTTGATAGCAATTTTCTTAATAACAATGCTACCAATCTTGAATGGACTTCAATGTTTGGCAATGCACAACACGCGATAGAAAACGGAAGAATGCAAAGAACGGAAGAATGGTTAAAACATTTGAGAGAATCAAATGAAAAAAACGGAACTGCGGTTATCGGAGTGAACAAACAAACAAATGAAAAAATTTATTTTGTTTGTTTGAATGATTGCAGAAATAAGGGCTTCCAAGCGTCTTGCGTATGTGAGTGTTGTACAGGAAAGAGAAAAACACATAAAGGTTTCGAGTGGAGATATGCAACACCCGAAGAAATCGAAAATCTTTTGTCGCTTTGGGAACAGGAGGAAAAACGAAATGGATTTTACCATTGACTTCAAAGCAATACTAAATGCAAAAATTAACGGCGAACTTCTGAAAGAGGAAGAGCTTAAACCCGTTATTAGAGTGTGCAACAAGTACGGCATTCACGGAATGGACGCTGTGGCCTTTATCTCGGAACTTTCCATTGCTGTTGAGCAGGCGAACGGAGAGAACGGTAATGGCTAAAAGCATTATTCAGAAAGATAGAACATCTTGTTACTTATGCGGAAGAAATGCAAACGCAGATTATTTTGGGCTTGATGAACACCATGTATTCGGAGCGGCAAACAAAAACAAATCCGAGCATTACGGGCTTAAAGTTTATCTGTGCCACGACAGCTGCCACCTAAATGGAGTGCATAAACACGCTAACATTAACAAAGCATTAAAAGCGGAAGTGCAGGAAAAGGCTATGGAACATTACGGGTGGAGCGTGAAGGAATTCCGTAAAATTTTCGGCAAAAACTATCTGTAATGCGCCGTTTTGTTAGCAAGGAGGAAATTATGAAACAGATTGAAAACGAATGTGTAGACTGCGGCTTGCTTGGGTGACAGTTGCCCGCATAGAAATGTACCCCACTTTTACTGTGATGATTGCGGAGACGAAGCCCCGCTTTATCACTATGAAGGCGAAGAATTATGTATTGAATGTATTAAAAAAAGACTTGATAAGGTTGAAGGGAGTTACTAAAAATGGCACTTAACAAATGGATTGGTATGGGTAGAATCACAGCCCCGATTGAGCTTAAAACAACGCCGAACGGTGTAAGCGTAGCAACATTCTCAATTGCCGTTGACAGGGATTACAAGGGGCAGAACGGCGAGAAACAGACCGACTTTTTTAACATTGTCGCTTGGAGAAACACAGCGGAGTTTGTTTCCCGTTATTTTGGCAAAGGCAGCCTTATTCTTGTAGAGGGCAGCTTGCAGACGCGCACATACACAGCGCAGGACGGCTCTAAACGCTATGTGACGGAGATTGTAGCGGATAGCGTACACTTTACAGGGGAAAAGAGAGAAACGGGCGCACAGCAGCCTGTAGCGGCCGACACGCCCAATTATGAACCGATTGAGAGCGACGATGAATTACCATTCTAAAGGAGTGATTGAAAATGTCAAAGCTTCACACGATGGAGAAGGTTGTTTTACAGGTTTTAGAGCAAAGCATACTCGCAAGAATGGATGATTATGTTTTGATGTATCTTGTTTGCGAAAAAATCAACCCTGATGTATGCGATATGCCCTTTGGTATGGCCTTGTGTCACCACCGAGAGTATTGTATTCCTAACTGGAAAACAATAGAGCGGTGCAGGCGCAAGATTCAACGAATGCGCCCCGATTTGGTATCAAATGATACCGCAAGGAAGCGTTATTACGAAGAAAAGGTATACAAAGAGTACGCAAGAGAGTAAGCTTTTGCGGATAGTGATACACAATGAAACATTCTTTTTGAATTTGCTGAAATCTATTGACATTTTAACAATATTCTGATAAAATATTTCTGTGGTAGCGGTATTAGCGGTGCTGTATCACAGTAAACAGAATATTGTTATCACGGGCGTATTGTTTGGAAGTGCCGCTAACACTCCAAACGATACGCTTTTTGTTTAGGAGATGTATAAAAATGGCTGAATATAGCGAACAGTTTGACAAAGAAAGAAAATACCGCTGTGAAGTGTCTTTTTGGAAATACGGCCCTGCCCGCCAAAATTTCGCAAGCGGCAGAGTGGACGCACTTGCCACGGCTGAAAGGTGCATTGACGCATTCAAGAAAGACCATAACACGGAGCATCTTGTGGACGCTGCAAATTACCTGATGTTTAGATATATGTATCCTATGCCGAATGAGTTTTTCAAAGCAACAGACAGCAGCGGGAGCGTCGGCACGGTGGGAACGCCGATAAACTTTGAAAAAGAGGTATAAAGAATGGCTGAATATGACAGAGACTTTAAGGGCGTATGGATACCTAAAACGGTATGGCTTGATGAACGGCTTAACGCCCTTGACAAAGTTATATTAACCGAAATAGACAGTTTGGACAATGGAGAAAGAGGTTGCTACGCAAGCAATAAGCATATAGCGGAATTTTGTCAATGTAGCGAAACGAAAGTATCAACGGCTATTTCAAAACTTACAAAATTTGGGTATATATATGTACAAAAATTTGATGGCAGACAACGAGAATTGAAAAGCAGACTTTCAAATTTTGAAAGGCAGGATTTAAAAAATTGTAATGCTGAATCTCAAAATATGAAAGAAAGTAATACAAGTAGTAATACAGGGAATAATACAAACAGTAAAAAGAAAGAAAGCAAGAAAAACACTTTCAATGAAATCATTCTTGCATACTCTCAAAAACAGGATATTTCTGTAAGAGCGGAAATAGCTGATTTGCTCATTGAATGGCTAAAGGTGAGAAAGGCCAAAAGAGCCGCTATGACGGATAGAGCTATTCAAATGAATATTGATAAGCTTGATAATCTTGCAAAACAAAGCAATATGTCCGTCGTGGATTATATCAAAGAGGTAATATGCAGAGGTTGGGCCGCGTTCTATGCGATAAATAATTATCAGGCCAAAAATGGAAGCAGCAATCCTCCCGAAACAAAACAGTATGGGGGTACATATCTGTGAGTGAAAAAAGCATCTTTGAAATTCTTGACATATTAGACGCAAAGGTACAATCGGGTGAGGTTAAGAATATAACACATGAGGACTTTCAAACATTAAAAGTAAAGACTTACAACGAAACCGAAGGGCATCTGAATGATGTTGATGGATATAACTGTGGGTTGTGTAAAAACAAGGGGCATATGCTTGTTTTGGATGAAAACCTCTGTGAATGTTATAGAACCTGCAAGTGTGCGCGGGTGAGAGAAACTTTAAGACGGGCCAAAAAAAGCGGTTTAGGGGATATTCTTTCGGACTTCAAATTTGACAAGTATGATGATACCGAAGAATGGCAAAAGACCATTAAAAACGCTGCACAGGCATTCTGCAAGGATGATGAAGCGAAATGGTTTTATATCGGCGGCCAAGTCGGTTGCGGAAAGACTTTTATTTGTACGGCAATATCCGCTCATTACATCAAGGCAGGGTATGACCTTAAATATATGCTTTGGATGGAAGAAGCAAAGAAGCTCAAAGCGTTGGTGAACGACATTTCTTATAAACAGGAAATATCCGTTTTCAAAGATGTTGCCGTGCTGTATATAGACGATTTTCTTAAAACAAAAAGCGGCGAAAATCCTACCCCCGCAGATATAAACCTTGCGTTTGAAATCATAAATCACAGATTGATGGACAAAAGCAAGATAACGATTATATCAAGCGAAAGACTGCTTGACGAGCTGCTGCAATATGACGAAGCAACAATGAGCCGAATTTACGAAAAGACTGGATGCTATAAATTCAACATAGCAAAAGACATTAGGAAGAATTACAGGTTGAGAGGAAGCACCGTCTTATAACTCCGATGCGTCACTTTGTTAGCAAGGGTGTAAATTATGCAAATAGAAGAAGTCAAGAAAAACTTAAATAAAATGGTCGCCTATCGGGGAAAGCAAGGCATTTATAGACTTACCGCCTGCATTCTCCGAAAGGGCGCAAACGGATTTTATTATCAGGCAGAGCTGTACGACACAAAAAGCAACAATTCCGTTGTGATTTGTGGACTGGATGATGTGGAGGGAGAAGCGTGAACAGCTTTACTATCAATGCAAAATTGCCGTCTTTGAATGAGTACATAAAAGTTTGCCGTGCAAACAAGTATCAGGCGGCAAACTTTAAGCGAGAAGTTGAAGAAGAAATAGGGTGGGCCATAAAACTGGCAAGAGCGGAAGGAACGCTGCGGCCCGTCAAAAAGCCCTGCGTTGTTACATTTGAATGGTACGAAGAAACAAGCAGGCGCGATTGTGACAACATTGCAAGCGCAAAGAAATTCATACTTGACGCTATGCAAACTTATGGCGTTATAGTAAACGACAGCCAAAAGTATATAAAGGGATTCGCAGACTATTTTTTCCATGCAGACAAAACCCATGTAAAAGTAAATCTTTATGAGTGGGAAGAAGGAGAAAAAAGAAAATGACGCTTAACAAGCTTTATCATGACAAGTCAAGGGGCAATATTACGCCAGTTTGTGAACACGGGCGGACAGACTGCAAGTTTTATAGATGCGACGATATTTTTAGAGGGTGTATCGCACTAAACGCTCTTTATTGCAGATTAGAGGAAAAGCCGTGTGCTTTTTATAAAGCTAAAAAGGAGAAAAAGAATGAAAGTGGTTTTAGATGAAGGGGCGAGAATGCCCCACCGCGCCCATGCTGCCGACGCAGGGCTTGACCTATTCGCAAGAGAAGATAAGCTTATCCCCGCAGGTGGGAAAGCGTCATTCGATACAGGGGTGCATATCGAGCTGCCGCCGAACACGGTTGGACAGTTAGAAAGCAAGAGCGGCTATTTCCGAAACTACGGAATATTCTGCACGGGAACGATTGACGAAGGATATACAGGGAGCATCGTTGCCACGCTCTACAATTTAGGCGATACAGATTTCACGGTCGAAGCAGGACAGAAAATTACACAGCTTGTTATTTATCCGATTATAAAGCCTGAACTTGAACAGGTCGAAAAGCTTGAACAGACCGAACGCGGTAACGGCGGATTCGGCTCTACTGGCAGATAAAGAAAGAGGGTGACGAGAATGTATGTAAATCCGTTTGTTTTGGGAGTGCTTGTAACGCTGTTTAGTGAGCTTGCGATTCTTTTTATAGGCTTAACAATAAATTTAATGAAAAACAATAAATAAGGCGGTGCTAATGTGCGTGGATTTGACGAGTGTTTAGAACTTACGCGAAAAATAAAAGAAAAAGAAGAGCTTATCTGTGAACTGAAAGCAAGAGTATTCACGCCGAGAAATCAGGTTATTTCCGATATGCCGAGAGGTGGCGGCGGGGAAAACGAAATCGAGAAATATATTATCAAGCTTGAAAAGCTTGAAACACTTGTCAAGCGTCTTAAAGATAAGAGAAACGATAAATGGCATTTGATTATTGTTTCTATGTCAAACTGTGGAATTATGGAGAAAGAAACGGTAAATCTTTTGCATTTAAGATTTTACAACGGTCTTTCTTGGGAGGTGTGTTCAAAAAGAATGCACGGGCTTTACCCTGATGGCAAATGGAACTTGAATAAATGCTTCCGCGTATATAGAAGCGTTTTGTACAAATTAAACAAGGCTAAATCCTGAATTTTGTTTATATTGTCAATTGAAAAAGAAGTGCAAAAGTGATAAAATTATTATAGTGGTATAGCTCTAATGCCACATACAAAAAGTCGGGTGTGTACTCATTTGATACCTCTTTCAAAAAAGACTGTTGCGGGAAACCGTTAGCGGTCTTTTTTGCTTTTATGACAAAAAATAGGAGGGGTGCAATGGCAAAAGGCGGAAATAACAATCAAAACTTGCGCCCACCGAAAACCTCGGAGGAAGCAAGGGAAAGAGGACGCAAGGGCGGTTTGAAATCGGTTCAGGTAAGAAGAGAGCGAAAAACAGCAAAAGAGTGTATGAATATGCTCTTAAAAATGGACGCAACGGGCGAAAACGGCCGAAAAATGATGCGTCAAATGGGAATCAAGGAAGAAGAGCAGCAAAACATTATGCTTTTGATGGCTACAATGTTTGCACGGGCTGCCACTTCGGGTGAGCCGAACGCTGTTAGAGCGGTATTAGAGATAGCAGGGGAAATGAATGCACAGGCAGAACAAACCAATCCGACAATCAATATAAATGTGTTGCCCGCAACAGAAGCGGATGCAGCGGAGGATGATTGATGAAAGGAGGTGATAAATGAATGGCAACGATTAAGCAGGTAATCGCAAGAAATACTGGCGCGGGTAGTGCAGCAACCCGTTACAGAAAGTCGGCGAAAACTTCCGCGAGAACATTTGCACAGGCAGGAATGCTTGGCGGAAATGCAAAGCGTCGGAAGTCTCTCGGCGGAAAGGGCGGCTAATAATGAGTAATTTATTATTCGACCCGATAAAGACGCAAACCAAAGTGAGCGATAGTGTAATTGTTGGCTTTAGTGGCGGCAAGGACAGTATCGTCACTTTGGATTTGTGTTTTAAGTATTTTAAAAAAGTTGTGCCGTTCTTCATGTATCTTGTGCCTGAATTGGAGTTTCAGGAAAAGACATTAAGATGGTATGAAAATAAATATAATACCGAAATAATCAGGCTGCCGCATTTTGAGGTATCCGAATTTCTCAAATACGGCAGTTTTACGGTGGCAGATTGGAATGTTGATGTTGTCGGTATTAACGACACATACGAATATTTACGGCAAAAAACGGGCATACATTGGATTGCTGCGGGTGAGCGGTGCGCCGATAGCATTGTACGAAATGCAATGATAAAGAAAAGCGGCAGCATTGATTACAAGCGCGGCAGGTTCTACCCTATAGCCTATTGGAAGAAAAACGAGGTTTTGCAGTACATAAAGCAAAAAAAGCTGTATTTGAGCCACGAACAACGCGAAATCGGTTTTTCCTTCCGCAGTTTGGCAGGGTGTGAGCTTTCGGTTATCAAGACCATGTACCCGAAGGACTATGAAAAGATATTAAAAGTATATCCGTTTGCGGGTGCGGGTGTAGAAAGGTATGAGAAATATGGCAAATAGTAAATATCAAAAATTCACGGTTGAGACAATCAACAGAGCGGATATTAAAAATGCTGACTATAACCCCCGTGTGATGGATAAGGAAGCCAAAAAGCGGCTTAAAGCAGGCTTGCAGAAGCACGGCCTTGTTTCTACCCTTACTTGGAATAGGCGCACAGGAAACCTTGTGGGCGGCCATCAACGCCTTGAACAGCTCGACGCATTGGAGAAAAACAAAGATTATTCTCTCGATGTGTGCGTTATTGATGTAGACGAAGCGGAAGAAGCCGTTCTGAATGTGCAGCTTAACAATCCGTCAATGCAGGGCGATTGGGATTTAGATAAATTGGCCCTGATAAACGACCAATTCGGCGTTACTTTCGACGAAATGGGATTCACAAAGCTTGATGTTGATTTTATGTTTGACGGCGACGAGCGTTTTACAGAAATGTTTGAAACGCCCGAAGCGGAAGAGGTCAAAACAGGCCTTGAAGAGGTAAAAGCGGCCCGTGAAGCAGGCAAAGAGCGAATGCAGGAAAAGAATAATATCAATTTCTATTCTGTTATCGTTTTTGAAGATGAAAAGCAAAAGGCCGAGTTTTACAAGAAAATCAGCGTTCCGCTTTCGGAAGAGTATCTTACAGCCGACAAAATATTACGGCTTGAAAAATAAGGAGAATAACAATGGATAGAGCAATTACAAGAGATGAAGCACTTGAAGTCCTTAACGCCTTGCTTGATAGTGGCATTCTTGCGGAAGATACCGAGGAAAAGGTGCAGGAGATTGCAGACGCTATCGAAAATGAAAAATACGGCCTGCATATGTGGGGCGCAGACAATGAGGAATATGCTGTGCTGTACACGGCTGTCCGTGAAGAATTGCAGACAGAAGAGTATGTAGAGAACGGGCGGCGCATTTGGAAGAAATACAGCTTTGTACCCTCTCCGCACGAAACAGAAGAGATTGAAAAGAACATAGATGAAGTATAAGAAAAAGGCGGCTTAATCAGCCGCCTTTGTTTCGTTGTATACGATTGCCATTTCGCTGTAGGATTCGCTTGCTGCGTACTTAATGTCAATCACTTGGCCCTCTCTCAAAGTGGCCAAAAATTCATTTACCTGCGTTTCAAGTCTTGGTACGCTGTTGTCGGAGAAAATCTTTACTTTCATAGTGTAACCCTTTCTTATTTTGAAGATATGCTAAAACGCCGTGAATGCGTTTCTTTGGTGTATCTGCTGTAAATGTCGGGCAGCTCTTTCTTAATGCGTGTCGTGTCAAGGCGGTTTGTAACAACCTTGCACCAATGCACGATGAATTCACAGGCCGTCATGATTTCAGCGTCGTTCATTTCTTCTTGAATTTCGGCCTTGATAACATCAATTTGCTGCTGCAAAATGTCTTGCTGTGCTTCAAGCTCTTTCATTTTCTTGATACGGTTTGCAATCTGTCTTTCAGTCATTTTGTAATACCTCTTATTTTCTGATTACTTCGTGAATGTGATTCGGTGCGGCCTTGTTAAATTTTTCGCAGATTTCTTGTGCTTCTTTCTTCGTATTGAAACCATCATAGAACGGAAAGGATTTCTTGCCGCTCTCTTTGTCTGTAGAGCGAATGAACCATTTGCCTTTGGGTGCAATTCTCATTTTGTTACCTCTCTTTTAATAGCCTGCACGGGCTTGTGACCGTGCCGCCGCATTACCGCGCCTTTCGGCGCGTCACTCTGCGTATATTGCTTCGCACAATGTGCCAAACCATATGATTTCGCTGTCGTAAGCTATGGCGAAAGGTGTTTCGTGGTGCGCGCTGTCGCATCTGTGCCAATTGCCCTCGCTGCGGCTTGATAGAATTTCTTTGTAAATAATGCTTTTTGTCTCAATATCGTATGTGCCTGTTTTTTCGGCAATGGTGATAATGTATGTCGTGTCGTCAAAGTGGCTGTCGGCTTCTGTCATTGCGTCTAACAGGTTTTCGGCCGTCAATGCTTTGTAGTAGTATTCAGCGCCTAACGATTTGTAAAAGCCGTCTGCGTTTGGTGTGCAGCGCGTTTTGGGGTCGAGCGTCATAATGTAGCGGGGGGCTTCTTTCATTGCCTTTTTTGTCATTTTCATTTGGTGTACCTCTCTTTCTTTGTACCTATATTATATACCACTTTTGTAGTAAAATCAATTCGCAAAATACACAAAAAGTATTGAAAAACTTTGGTTATATTGCCGATTGACTTTA
Source organism: Acutalibacteraceae bacterium (assembly GCA_045589375.1). GTDB lineage: Bacteria > Bacillota > Clostridia > Oscillospirales > Acutalibacteraceae > UBA737. The sequence continues at coordinate 38,401 of JAZNOY010000032.1, forward strand.
TAACACAATTGTAGTATAATATAGGTACGAAAGCAAAAGAAAAGAGGTAAACACAATGAGAAACGGCGCAGATATAGCATACAGAGAGAACATCAGGCTTGAATTGACGAATACGCTTGACAGAATGCAGCGCGGCACATACTACGGCAGAGAGACGCAAAACGGCTTGAAAATGGCTATAGCGTACATTGACAGCGTAAAGGCCGATATACTCACAGAGCGGCAGTTATACCATGCTGTACGCCTTGCACATTACAGGGGCGCACAGACAGACTACAGAGCTATTACAACGGCGTGAGAGGGGCAGAAAATGAGCTTGTTTGAAAAATTCAAAAAATATGAAGTTACGGCAGACAGTATAGAAGATTTTTGCCACAGATACCACAGACGCGGCGCATTTCATGACAGGGGCGAAGATTATATGCAGGCTGATATAGAAAGTCACAAAGAAGAGTTTGCGATATATGGGTATACGATTATCCCGCACAGTTCAAGCACAACGGGCGATATAGTCGCTTATTATGGCAATAAAAAGAGGGGCAGAAAATGAACGAAGAAAAGATTTTTGATAGAATCGAAGAATTGACAGAGTATATACAAAACTTTCCCGACAGCATACTTACCCCGATATTTCAAAAAGAGATAGAATATCTCAAAACGGTGTAAACCGATATACAAAAGCAGCTTGCAAGCGCAGGCTGTTTTTTTATGTTTGTTTAGTCAACTATGGGTCAAGTAAAAAGGCGGTGAGCGGCAATAGATATAAATGTAAAGGTGAATCCCGCATATCTTCCGCACCTGAACAAGAAGCATTTCGTACAAATTTATTACGGCGGTTCATCGAGCGGAAAAAGTTTCTTTTTGGCTCAAAAGGTAGTATTGGATAACCTGAACGGCGTGAATTGGCTTATTTGCCGCAATGTGGCGAGTACAATAAACAAATCGGTATTCAATGAGGTTACAAAGGCCATTTCACGAATGGGATTGATGCAGTTTTACCGTGTGAATAGGTCAAGTATGGTAATCACCTGCGAATTGAACCATAGACAGATACTTTTTGCGGGAATGGACGACCCCGAAAAAATAAAGTCTGTTACCCCTATTGATGATGTTATACACCGTGTATGGATAGAGGAAGCTACAGAGTGCAAGAGAGAAGCTTACAAGCAGCTTACAAAGCGTTTGCGAGGTAAAACGAAAAGCAATTTCTCAAAGTGCATAATTCTATCCTTCAACCCTATATTAAAATCGCATTGGATATACAAAGAGTTTTTCGACGAGTGGGCCGATGATGAAACTTATTATGAAAACGAACATTACAGGGCTACACAAGACAAGCCGAAGGGAACAAGTTTAAGCATATTAAAGACCACCTACAAAGATAATTTGTATTTGACAGACGAGGACAGAGATTTGCTTGAAAATGAGAGCGACCCCTATTATTACGAAGTTTACACGCTCGGCAATTTCGGCGTTATCGGTCATATTGTGTTCAAAAATTGGAAGGTTGCAGATTTAAGCGAACAAATTCCGCACTTTGACAAAATAAGATGCGGGCAAGACTTTGGTTGGGAAGACCCGACCGCAATTATTAAAATTCATATAGACAAAAACAGAAAGAAAATTTATGTTTTTGATGAATTTTACCAACAGTATGTAACGGACGATAAGCTCATACAGGTAAACAAAGAGTTTGTCGGAAACGGTTATGTTACTTGTGATAGCGCAGACCCGAAATTGATAAACACGCTTGCCAATAACGGAATTGCGGCCGTTGCTGCTGTTAAAGGCGGTGATAGCGTGATGCGCGGTGTCCGTTGGCTACAAGGCTACGAAATTATAATTGATGTGCATTGCCAAAATTTCAAGAATGAGATAGAACAATATCACTTCAAGGAAGATAAATACGGAAATGTAATTGACGAGCCTGTGGACGCAAACAACCATTTGTTAGACTGTTTGCGGTATGCCTGCGAAGATGAAATACTTGCAGCCGAAGTAACGGCGGGCAGAAGAATTTAACGGAGGTCTTATGTGTAAACATACCAACACACGCAAATATAACGATGTAAAAGTGTGTATGAATTGCGGACTAACAATATTGCCCGACGGCAAAATTATGTATGATAGGGCAATTGTAAACTACAAACCCAAAAAGCGGAAAAAATAAAAAGAGGTGAGATTATGGCAAGAAATGAAAAGGAACTCTATCCGTCTTATGAAGCGTTTGTTGACGAGATAGACAAAAACGGAATCACGGCAGAACTTCTTTCTAAAATCATTAACAAGCACCAGTACAACGCGAAGTATAACAAGAAGCTGTACAAGCGGTATATGGCTGTAAATGGCGGTGTGCCGATTTTTGACCGTGTTCCGAGATTTGAGGAAGAAAAGCCGATAAACAACAAAATCAACAATGACTTTTTCGGCGAGATTGTAAACTTTGAAACGGGCTATTTAGTCGGCAATCCGATTACATACGGTTACAGCACAACAGATGAATCGGAGAGCACAACAGGCGGTGCAGCGGCCGTTGACGCAGCTACAAAGGCTTTAACGGACTTCACAGTACGCAACAATATGCACGGCGTTGATGTTGAAATAACAAAGCTTGCAAGCATATACGGATATTCAGGCAGGCTTTTTTATATTGATTTAGAGGGCAATGAGAGAGTAATGCCCGTACACGGTTATGAAACTATTATTCTGTCAAAAACCGATATCACAGAGCCGAAGTATGCTATTCGGTACTATCCTGTGTGGGATATTAACGATGTGAAAACATGGGTAGTGGAGTTTTACGACAACACAAACATTTATACATTCAAGGGCTTTTTGTCGCAGTTACAGTTGGATAGCGTAAAGCCCCACCTGTTCGATTTGTGCCCGTTGCAGGGTATTCCCCGCAATATGGAGCTTATGGGGTCTGCCGAAAAGGTTCTTGACCTTATCGACGCTTACGACAAGCTGCTGTCCGATAATGTGAATGAAGCGGAAGCCTTTGTACACGCCTATATGATTTTTGAGGGCCTGCGTATTGATGATGAAACGATAAAGAAGGGGCAGCAGACAGGTTCGTTTAACTTCCCCGCTATGGGAACGCAGCAGGGCAAGGCCTATTTCCTGACAAAAAATATTAACGACGCTTTTGTTGAGCATAATTTGGAGAGAATACAGGACAACATTCTGCATTTGAGCGATACGCCGAATCTGCGCGATACAACATTTGGCACGGCAAGCGGCGAAGCCCTGAAATTCAAGATTCACGGACTGGAAACAAAGTGCAAGGTATTCCGCACAAAAATTGATAACGCGGCGCAGTATATGTGGCGCGTTCTTGCGAGTGCATGGAGAAAGAAAGCAATTGAATTTGACCCGTTACAGGTAACAATGGACTATAAGCCGAACTTCCCGAGCAGCCTTGCAAGCGAAGCTGACTTGGCAACGAAGTTAAAGGGAATCGGCCTGCCTGATGAAATCGTTTATAGCGTGCTGTCCTGTATTGATGATGTTGATTATGTCCTTGAACTCAAAGAGAAGGAAATGTTAGAAACTTCTTTAAGTGATACAACGCCCGATGATATGGAAGAAGTAGGCGTGAACGATAAAAATATGTACAAGGTTACAAGCGTACTTGGACAGTTAAAGCGCGGGCAGATTACAAAGCCTGTGGCAATTAGAATTTTAACAGGTTTAGGCTTTTCGGATGAAAATGCCGAAATAATTGTGGCCGAAAACATAGAAGAGCCGAAAGAAGATAAAAAGAGCGAAAAGGCGGTATAAAAACCGCCTTTTTTCGTGAGGTGGTGAATCAATGCCAAAAGCAGAAACAAGCCTTTCGGAACTGCTGCACGAAATACGCAGAATAGAAGAGCACAGAGAAGTGCTGTCCGAAAAGAAAATACGCAAAATCTATAAACAGTTGTTAAAAGAACTGCGCGGCGTTCTTGGTGACGCATACACTCTTTATGCGGGTGAAAACGGTACATTGACAGTTGCGGATTTGCAGCGAAATGCAAAATTAGCTTGGTATCTTGAAGAGATAGAGAAAAACTGTAATTATTATTTACCCGATGTAGCGGAAGAAATCCGAGATGTTGTTGAACAGACCTATGCTAACTGTTATGCGGGAATGGCGGAAGCTGTAGAAAATTCTTATGATTTATCGGCTTTGAATGTGCGGCCCGAAGTAATGAAAGCCGCAATGAACAACAATATTGAAAAGCTGATTCTCCCCGCGCTTTTGGAGCGTAACAGGCAAGAGGTTATTTATCAAATAAAGCAAATCCTTAATATAGGGCTTATGAACGGGGAACGATATGAGACAATGACGCGGAGAATTACCGATAGTCTCGATACCAGTTATAAAAAGGCGAAAACGACCGTAAGAACAAAAAGCCACAGAAATATTGAGGGTGGTTTTATGGATTGTGCCGAACACATACAAGAGGGTATGGAGGGCAGCGATTATATTTACGCTGCCACTTGGCACAACATGGGCGACGAAAGAGTGCGCCCGCAGCAGAGACGCAAAACGGCTAAAGGTTGGAAAACAACATACAGCAAAAACGGCGCAGACCATATAAAGATGGAGGGGCAGACCGTAAGAGCGGGCAAGCTGTTTGATTTAGGATACTACAACGGCCAAAAGGTACAGGCCCGCGCCCCGTCTCATAGCGGTGTGGCCGCGCACGATTGCAATTGCCGCTGTTTCGTTGAATATAACCTAATGACAATAGAGGAATTTGAAGCGGCAACAAAAAAGCCTGTTAATATAGCAAGCGTTCACAGCTCCACAAAGAAGCTCATGAACGACAACGGCATAACAGATTGCAAGCTTGAAAGAACAACAGACAGTCAGAGATTTTCAAGTGCTATTGAGGATGCGAGAAAAGCAAATCCGCACGGCGGCGCAGTTGACCCCGTTTCCCCTGAAACGGCAGCAACATATAAATGCTTTATAGCTGAAAACGATATGGCAGGTGTAGCCATAAAGCCTGATGGGGATATTACAGCAGTATTCAAGAATAGCAATTGGCAGCAGGGCGGCGTGGTAAACGACCTTATTATAACCGCGAGAGCAAACGGCGGCGTGAAAATGGATTGCTACGGTGTCGGGCTTGTGAATATGTATGAAAAATGCGGTTATGTGCCTGTAGCAAAAGTAAGATTCAATCCCGCCTTTGTGGATGACCCGTGGTTATTAAAAACACAGCCTGATGTGTATTTCCTTATGAAGAACACCGACGCGGTAGAAGATGTGATTGTGAAGAATGCGCGAAAGGCCTATAAATTATCTACGCAGGCCGATTTAGACAGTTTGCCCGTGTTTGATGATGTTATAGAGAACGGCGAAACAATTTGGGGATATGATAGGGCTTGGGCTTATCGTGACGAATTGTTGGCCGCACAAAATAACTAAAAAAATCTATTGAAATTTGTTGAATTTGTCAATAGATAAAAAAAGTTAAAAGTATTATAATAGTATAGAGGTGAGATTATGACTATAGATAAGTTTTACCGTATGACGGCAGAAGAAATAATTTCACGGCTTGCAGAAGAATTCAAAGATGATGAAGAAGCACTTGAAAGCATAGAGCGAACAAAAGCGAACATTGCCTATATAGAAAGCAAAAAAGACTATAAGGGGCAAACGCCGAAGCAATGCGCTTTAGAGCTTGCGGGCAATTTGTATTACTGGCATTAAGAGTTACTTTCCCATATAAAACATTGCATTCAAAGTGCGGATGAATGCACGGCGCGGTTATGTTTCTTTCGTTACAGAAGAAAGTTTATAGACCGCGCTTTATTATTTTATACAACGCTGATGTAACACAACGGAAGTGTACTTGATTTGTAATCAAGATGTTGCGGGTTCAAGCCCCGCCGTCAGCTCCAACACCGCAAGCGGGTATTGAAGCGCGAGAAGTTAAGTGTTTATTTGCTTATAGCTATAGCAGCGGATTGTTAATCCGTACAAAAGATAAACGGCTGATGAAAAGATACGGCGCGGCGGTAATTTGGGGCTTTGGCGCAATTGGTTAGCGCATACGGCTCATAACCGTGCGGTTTTGTGTTCAAGTCACAAAAGCCCCACCAAATGCAAGATTGGCGGAACTGGCAGACGCACAGGACTTAAAATCCTGCGGTCAAAGTACCGTGCGGGTTCAAATCCCGTCTCTTGCACCAAAAGTAGCGTACTGAATGTACGCTATTTTTTATATTTGAAATCAACGCACTTTTCTATATGGAAAGTGTGTTTTTTTATAAAAACATATTCTATATGGATATGGAAAAAATTCTATACGGATTTGGAGGAAACAAAAAATGCTTATCAGCAACACAGAGAGAAAGCTTCTGCGCCTTAACTTACAGTTTTTCGGCGCGGACGGTGATGCAGCAGCAGACACCACCACCACGGCGGCAGCAGACACGGCGACGGCCACGGATGCACAGGCCGCAAACGCAAATGCAGACAATCAGCAGAACAACCCCCCCCTTACTACAGAAGCGATTGAAAAAATTATTCAGTCGAGAGTAGACAAGGCCACGGCGGAGCTTGGTAAAAAGTATGCACTTGCACAGAAGGAAAACGAGCAGCTTAAAAAGGACAAAATGAATGCCGACGAATTGGCAAAGTATGAGCTTGAACAGGAAAAGAAAGCTTTAGCCACAGAGCGCAAAGAACTTACCGACAAGACAAACAGACTTACGGCAATTAACGAGCTTACGAAAGTAGAGCTTTACGACGGCAGCGAAACGGCTACTTCCCTTCTTAACATGGTTGTGAACGGCGCAAAAGAGGAAAGCGAAATCGCCGACAATGTAAAAGCGATTAAATCTGTTATTGATAAGATGGTTGCCGCACAGGTACAGAAAAAATTCAAAGATAATGGGCGCGTACCTAATGGCGGAACAACTGGAAGCGAAGAAAACAAGAACGGCACAAGCATTGCCGAAAAGCTTGGTAAACAGGCAGCAGAAACAAGACAGAAATCTAACGATATTCTAAAACATTATTACGGAGGTTAAAAAACGATGAAATTTACCACAAAAAGCGTCGCGCATGGTGTGAACATCCTTGCCAACGACCATTATGTAGCAATTCCTTATGATTGCAAGGCTCTTACAGCACTTGCCACGGACGGTGTTATCAAGGAGGGTACTATTATCCCCGCCAACGATGCAACCGCTGTTGGTGTGCTTCTCAACCCTGTTGTGCTTGCAGAGAATCCCAACGGTACTATTGTTGTTCACGGCTTTATCAAGGCCGACAAGCTGCCCGCAGAACCCGCAGAAGCAGCACAGACAGCACTTGCACAGATTAAGTTTATGTAATGGGAGGAATTTGAATAATGAGACTTACAGATATTTTTACCGCAGACGCGATTGCGCTTAACTACACAAACGCAGCAAGTAACGCTATTCCCTATCTCGGCGCAGGCCTTTTCCCTGCACAGAAGAAGGCAGGCCTTGACTTAAAGTGGATTAAGGGCCACAACGGGCTTCCCGTTTCTCTTGCCCCCTCTACTTTTGATGCAAAGTCTACTTTCCGCGACAGAGTGGGTATCTCTATCAACGAAACGCAGATGGCATTCTTCCGTGAGAGTATGCTTGTGAAGGAAGCAGACGAGCAGGAGATTATGCGCGTACAGGACGCTAACGACCCCTACGCTACACAGGTTCTTACCAACATTTTCAACGATACACAGACCCTTGTGGACGGCGCAAATGTTGTTCCTGAAAGAATGATTATGCAGCTGCTTGCACCTCTCGGCGGCAACATGGGTATTGCTATCAATGCAAACGGTGTTGATTATACCTATGACTACGACCCCGACGGCTCTTGGAAGAGAGACCATTACTTAAAGATTGAGACAGCCGAAGATAAGTGGACTGCTGCCGATACTTGCGACCCTGTAAAGAATCTTGAAGATGCGCTTGACGCACAGGAGCAGGCAACAGGCAACCGCCCGTCCGTTCTGCTTATGTCCAAAGGTACTTTCAACCTTATCAAGGCAAGCAAGAAGGTACAGAGCGGCGTTCTCGCACAGAACACAACCGCAAATGTAAACTACACTTCCGCGCGTGTACAGGCCTACATTCAGGAAGAGCTTAATGTAACTATTGTTATTTACAATAAGCAGTTCAAGGATGAGACAGGCACAGCGAAGAAGTTCTATCCCGACAATATCATTATGATGCTGCCGCAGGGTACGCTTGGTAATACTTATTATGGTACTACCCCCGAAGAGCGCAGCGGTGCAGCAAGCGGCGCAAGCATTTCCACAGTAAACACAGGTGTTACAATCACGGTAACTACTACTACCGACCCTGTAAACACAAAGACTACTGTTTCGGAAATCGTTCTTCCTTCTTTCGAGAGAGCGAACGAGTGCTACGCTATCGAGGTTGCGTAAGTAAAATTTACTAATCCAAAAAGCAGGTGAAATAATCGCTATGGTTAAATTCGACCACGCAGTAATTTATAACGGGGTATATTATCCCGCAGGTGCAGAAATCGAAGAGAAAAAGCCTGAAAGAGAAACGGTGATTGAAAATGACAATAGAACAGGCAAAAACGCTAAATCTCGGAATAAGTCCGATAAATGAAAAAACCTGCCTGATTATTGAAAGTGCCTTTATGTGGGTGCTTGCAAATACCACGCTTAAATTTGATATTACCGATATGGAAGCGTTAAAAGCCTTGCCTGCACAGGTACGGCTTTTTGTTTCTGAATATAACGATATTATGTCGATAGGCGCAGGTGTGGCAAGTGAGAGCATAGAGGGGCTTTCTCTATCGTTTAGGTCTGATAGCAAATCTACTCTTTTATGGGGATTGGCTGAAAATCTGCTTGGTAAGTGGCTTGTTTCGCCTGTAACATTTGTAGCTGCTACAGATAGGTGGAAATAATGGGCGTTAAGTGGAAAACGACCATTAACAGAATACCCGAAATTTCAAAGATTTCAAAGGCTTTGAATAACGGTGAGGTTAAAGTCGGTGCTTTTCAAGGCGAACACGCTTGGTTAGCGGGAATCCACGAATACGGCTGCCGCATAAAGGTGACACCGAAAATGCGGGCTTTTTTGCATAGACAAGGATTGCACCTTAAAGCGAGTACAACAGAGATTGTTATACCTGAACGCAGTTTCTTGCGGACGGGGCATGACAAGAATGTTGAGAGGGTACTAAAGCAGACCGAAAGAGCTTTGGGGCAGGTTTTGGCGGGCAAGATGGATATTGACACCATGCTCGACCTTTACGGGCAACAGATGGCAACGGCAATAAAGCTCTATATGAGGGATTTGAAAAGCCCGCCTAATCATCCATATACTATCGACCAAAAAGGCAGCAGCAACCCGTTAATTGATACGGGTGCGTTGCTTGAAAGTATCACTTGGAAGAAGGAGGGGTAATGATGCAGTATTTTAATTTCTCACGATTAGTGAATAAGTATAGTAAAGAGATAACGGTTATTATCCCCGCCGAAAAAATCCTTAATGATAGCGGACGGTGGGAATATGGAGAACCGCAAAAAGTAACGATTTTCGGTGCTGTTATCCGACACAGAGAAAACAAAGTTTACCGTTCGGAGGGAACTTTTACAGCGGATGATTTTGCATTGTATCTAACCGAAGAACCTAACATTAAACTGATAGGCTCACAGGTTATATGCGATAACAAAACATTCAAAGTGGAAAGTGCGCTGAACAATTCGGAGTTTACGGGTGTTTGGGCCTATAACCTTAAATATGTATCGGCGTTTGAGGATAAGGGCGGTGATGGCAAGTGATAGATTTTGAGAAATTGAGTTTAGCAGTCGCAAAAAGCTTGAAAGATTATTGCGGCGTTCCTGTTATTCAATCAAATCAAAACGAAGAACCTTCCTTTGATACCTACTTATCCTTCACCATAACAACGCTTGCAAGTGAAAACAGGGGTACATACGGCATTTATGAGGACGGAACAGACAGAAAGCCTTTTACTCAAACTTGGAGCATTTCGTCTATTTCGTCCAAAAACCGAAAAAGTGTTATAAACGCCTATAAAGCCCGCGAATGGTTAGACCATGTTGGCACAACATTTTTTAGCGATAACGGAATTATCGTTCAATCTGTTGGAAGCATAACAAACCGCGATAACTTCTTAACCGTTGGCTATGAGTACAAAAACGGCTTTGATGTTGTATTTTGGCTTATGGATGAAGTCGATAACACGGCAGAAAGAGACGGTTATATTGAGGAAGTTGTGTTGGAAGGTTTCAACATAGGAAAGCCGCTTTCTCTCGATGATGTTAATAAGCTGTTAGAGAAACGATTGGACGGTGAGGATGTTTAATGGCGACACTTGAAGAAAATGTAAAACGGGCAATAGCAGATTTCGATGATATAGAAGCTGCTCTTGTCGAAAATGGGGTGGATGTACCAAGCGGCACAGATACAAGTGAATACGGAAACATTATAAGAAGATTCCTTGCGGAATCTCCAAGTGCTTCTTCTCCTGTTTTGTATGTAGAAAGCCTTGACAAAGAAAACAAGCTTGATTTGTACAGCATGGAGAGCGGAACATACATTTTGTATGGCTATTTCATCCCGTACCCCAACGCAAAGACTACACTAACATTCAGTAAAAAGATGTTGGTTTCCATTAGCGCGGGAAACTTGTCAACCTGTGTACAGGTGTTTTACGCGCCGTATAATACTATTCAGTATCTCAACATATGGCCCGATGAAGAGAGCGAAACAGGGTACAGTTATGAGCGCAAAGACGCAAAACTGTATTACATGGAAGATACCCGAAATAAAGTAACGGCGATTGATGAAACAGCAACCGAAGAACAGTATCCATCTGCTAAAGCGGTGTACGATTTTGCCAAAGGAACGCAGCCTGACTGGAACCAAAACGATAATACTGCGGTTGACTATATCAAGAATCGCACACACTATACTTTCCCGATGGATTCAAGTGATGGATATTGGCCACTCGTTACTGTTCAAACTGCTGATGCGGGAGAAGGTGCGTACAAGGTATTTACATCAGCAAGTGCGAGCCATTTCAAGAACGGTTTTGGCTATGATAAGATGAAAAAACTTAATCCGTGTGGATTTAGGTACACTTACGGCGGAACAGTTATCAAAACGGGAAAAGAAGTCACCGTAGATATTCCCGCACAAATGCTGATAACTAATACTCTGTATAATCTCATTGATACTGTAAACTATACATTCCCTGTTTTGCTGTGCGGAAATATCTATGTAATTTTGGATGTAACCGCCTTGACAGACGAATACAAATCACTATTCCCCGATATCGGTATTTATTTTATCGCCGCAGAAAGCCAGTATTATACAAATACATGGTTCACTTTGAGCGTGGACAGAATTGCCCGAATTTCAGAAGCATATATCCCGTTTGAAATAGCCCGTACTAAAGATGTTCCAACCGATGAACACATTAACGGTCTTATCAACACCGCTTTGGGGGTGATTGAAAATGGCTCTTACTGATAAGCTCAAAGCCATTGCAGATGCAATCCGTGGAAAGACGGGCAGAGCTGAATCATTGACCCTTGACCAAATGGCAACCGAAATCACGGGAATTGAGACAGGCAATAAGCTTCCTGAATTGACTTCCGAGGGAGCGGCTTCCGACCTGATGAAGGGCAAGGAACTGATTGATAGTGAAGGTAACAAAGTTACTGGTACATTCACGATTGATGAAGAATTGTCCGAACAGGATGGCCTTATCGCACAGATACAGCAGACGCTTGAAGAAAAAGCGGCAGGCGGCGCAGTACCCGAATATACCCGCGTGGGTTATATCCGATTTACGGGAGAACAGCAGCTTGACACGGGTATCATCTGCAATCAGGATACAAAAATCCGTATCCTGTTTACACGCGAACACGATAACGCACAGTATTTATACGGTGTCGCATCTTCGGGCAATACTGCATCTGTAACAGCGTATCTGTCGAGCGGTGGCACATGGCGGTTTGGTAGTAAGAGCGCATCAAAACCGCTAACTGGAAACAAGGACTATGTGTGGACTGCCGTTGTCTCAAAAAACGAAATCAACCTAAACAAGATGGAAAACGCGTTAAGCGGTGTTACCGATTTTGAAACGGTCGGCACTCTTATTTTAGGCTCTTGCCGAAATTCAAACGGCACTCTTTCATCTCCGCAGTTTGTCGGCAAAGTACTCTTGATGGAGATGTGGCAGGGTACGGAACTGGTGCTACAGTTAGTACCTCATATCACAGCGGATGGCGTGTACGGCTTCCTCGATTCCGTCAGCGGAGAGTTTCAGCCGTCAATGACCGATGTACCTTTTGAAGGAGGAAACGCATGAGTTACAATACCGAACTTGCAGGAAACAACGCCGCTTTGCGTGCTATCCTTGGACAGGCGCAATCCTTACCCGACAAAGACACGGGCGGCGGTGGTGGTGGACTTGCCTATGATATGGGCGAGTTTGTGCTTGACGCAGATGGATTGTCTTCCGTGAACGGTGCAAGCCAAATCCGAGTGCCGCACAATCTTGGAGCAACCCCATGCTTTGTTTTGGTGTGGACAGATGATTATGCAGGTGTGACCAATCCCGACACCACCTACTCCACAAACTTGGGATTTATATGGCTAAAAAATATTATGGGGATGCAGAACAATCTCTCAAGTGTCGTGAAGGGGGAAGGAACGACAGTTAATTTCATTCTGCCGAAAGAAGGAACTGATATCACCGTTAGCAAGCCTAATGCTGCTTCCTATATATTCACATCTGCAATGGCAGATGCTGAATCTTTTGCACTTGTGCGAATTGCCAATTCGTCTTATTGGAGAGCTGGAATAACTTACAAGTATTTTGTATCCCGCGCATGGTGGAATATGGAGGTGACAGCATGATTTTGTCGAAGAACAAAAGCGGTTTTTACCGCGACGGCGTAAAAATCACCGAATCGGAATACAACCGCATCAAGGCTATCATTGACAACCGCCCAACCGCCCACGAAGGATACGGATACAGGCTGACAGAATCGTTGGAGTGGGAACTGTATGAGCTTCCGCCTGCGGAAGAATCGGCCGAAGAACTTTCCGCCGATACCGCTCTTGAAATCATCTTGGGCGGCACGGCATGAGATTAAAAAATTAAAAAGCAAAAATACAAGGAGGAACAAAAACTATGGCACTTGATGTAAAGATTAACATTACTTCCGCGAAGCCTAAAGGAAGTATTGGTTTCGGCTGCCCTCTTATTTTAGAGGAGAATGCAGCTACGGAACTGGATTACGCTGAAATCACAAGCCTTTCTGAACTTACAGGCAAGGAAGTATCTATAACAAGCGATATGTACCTTGCAGCGCGTCTTATGTTTATGCAGGAGCACGCGCCGAAGAAGATTGCTGTTTGTGCAACAAGCAAGAAAGCAACAGAGTGGCTTGCTGATAAGGTGAATATCGGCAAGGATTGGCGACAGTTAATTGTTATCAATGGCGGCGAAACAGCTTCTACCGTTGCTGACATTATGGCATTGATTGAAGCCGAGAAAAACTATCCGAAGATTTTCTATGCTAACCTGCCTATGGAAGATACCACAACGCTTAAAACAACAGGCGTTGCAAGAACGTTAATTTGCTATTACACACCCACGGAGGATGTGCCCGTGCCCGTTGCGGCTATTGTCGGCGAGGTTAGCGGTTTAGAGGTAGGTTCTTATACCCTTAACAACATGACTGTGAAGGGCATTGAGGGCCTTGACCTTACAGAGGTGGAAATCGAAGCCGTGCATAGCAAGGGCGGTATTACATTTGTAATTTCCGCAGGTGATGTTGTTGTTTCCGAGGGCAAGACAGCGGGCGGCCTGTATGTTGATGATGTGGACAATGACGATTTTATCAAGCAGCAGTTAGAGTACAAGACACAGAAGGTGTTTAACAATAACCTGAAAGTGCCTTATACCAATGTAGGTATTGCAATGCTTGAAAGCGCAGCAATCGAGGTAATGACGGATGCTGTGAACAGAACGATTGCAGACAGCTTCTCTGTTCATTATGACTTACGCGAGGATACAAAGGAAGAGGATAGAGCCGCAAGAAAGTATTTCGGCGGTAATATCGTCTACGCGAGAGCGGGCGCAATCCATTACATCGAGATTAACTGCGAAGCTACTTTTTAAGGAGGGATAAAGAATGAAGCTTACAAGATATAACGCAAAAGATACCGTTATCACGGTAAAAGGTGTGCATATCACTTGTTTAGGCGAGAATATGTGGAACTTTGAGAAGAGCGAAGCATTAGCCGAGGATAGCGTTGGTGCACAGGGTGATGTTTGCCGTTCCGAGATTAACAACACTCTTCACACGGCGACAATCGGTGTACAGCGCACAAGTCCGCAGTACAATTTCCTGTTAAACCTGAAAAATGAAACAGAGCCGTTTGCAATTTGGTGCAACAATCCCACTCTTGGAATCAAAGAGGGCGGCACAATGGCACTTATGAGCGAAAAGCCCGCTTCTGCTTTTGGTGCTACCGCCGAGGATGTGGAGTTTGCATTTACCGTTTACGACGGCGAGACACTTACCGAGTAACAAAAGGGGCTGAAAAGCCCCTTTTACTTTTATTAAATACAAATACTGGAGGACAATCAAAATGGTAAATTTTTATACTGTAACGAAAGAGATTTGCGGAAGAGAGATTAAGGCACAGTTTAACGGCATTTCGGCAGGCTTAAAGGCGATTGATGATAGCTATATTGACGATAGCTCCAATACAAGTTTAGAGAAGCTTTCCAAGTACATTTTTGAAAATGTCATTGTAGAGCCGAGAATGAGCATTGAGGATTTCGGGGCTGATAAAATCGGCAAAGAAACTGAAAAGACAATCAACGGCAAAAAGTATGTTGCTAAATTCTGCGGTCTTTTAACAGCTATGAGAGCGGTTGACAGCAGCTATATTGATGGTACTTCCAACACAAGCACAGAGAAGTTTTCAAAATTCCTCTTTAAGAACATTGTTGTAAAGCCCGAAAACCTTTCCGTGGATGATTTCGACACAATGAAGGAGTTTAACGAGGTTGTGGCTTTCGCCCGCGAGACAATGCAGGGCGGCGAGGTTTGGACGGAGTTTAACGATATTATCGCCTTTGGCCGTGAAGTAATGCAGGGTAACTTTCGAGAAGAGAAAGACACCGCTGCAACTG